>CAZZYJ010000260.1:0-5042 GCA_964658215.1 uncultured Steroidobacteraceae bacterium
CGGCGTCCATCGCGATCATCGCCTGAGAGTTCCTGCCGGCGCCGACCGTGGCGGTCGGGTTGTCGTAGGCATCCTGGTCGCGGGCGTGTTCGAAACGCAGCTCCGGGCGCAGTTCGATGGTATCGCCGATCCAGTGGGTGTAGCCCAGATCCCATTCGTAGTAGCGCGTCTTGAAGCCCGTGCGTTGTCCGCGCGCATCGTTCATGTAGTCGCTGCGGAAGGTCGCTATGTCCCGCGGCCCGATCTGATAGTTGATGTAATTGACCAGCGCCCAGGCGTACGCGTAGCAGGTCACGACCCCCGGATTGCACTGCGCGCCCCCCGGCGCGCCGTATTTCAAATAAGAATAGCGCTCGCCGATCATCGCCAGACCTTCGGGATTGTTGACGTTCGGCGTGTGGCTCTCCCACATGTACCAGCCCTCGGTGTCCATGTGCCATTTGTCGTTGAACTTGTGGTACCACGTCGTCACCGCGTGCTGGACGTTGTTCCACCGCCAGTGGCTGTCGTTCAAGCCGTTCATGCAGGGGTAGATCATGTCCTTGCCGGAGTCGGAGGTCCAGATCGCGCAGGCCGCGGGAGTGAGATGGCGCTCGCTCTTGACCCAGGGCGCGACATCGTTGCCGGCGGAGATTTCCGCCTGGATGGACCAGTTCTTGTTGAGGCGCGTCGTCGAGACGATGCCGTTCTGCGTATACGGATCGTAGGTGTACAGCAGCGAGTGGCTGTAGGTGATGTTGTTCGGCGCGAGCTGCGCCTCGATGTCGGGAATCGATATGTAACGGCCCACGCGCAGGTTCGTGCCGTCGGCGATCTTCGGGAACCAGAAATCGAGGTAGTACATGACGGGGTCGAAGCCGTACTGCTTCGCGCTGTTCGTGTATTGGTTGCTGAAGATGCCGTTGCTGAACGTATATTTGTAGTCGGTGCCGTACAAAGCAGTGAAACGCCCGCCCCAGTCGAAATGATCGCGCTGTATTTCATCGGGCGTGCGCTCGAAGTAGATGGCCACCTGGTCCAATTGCAGGGTATTCGGTTCGTACGAGTACGCTTCCGGATAATTTCCGCCGGTGCCAGTCGCGTAGTTGAAGCGCTTGTTCGACGTGCTGAGGTTCGCTCCCGGTTGCACCCAGCCGTACACGGTGAAGCGGCTGTCCTTCAATTTCTGTCCGCCCTTGCCGCAATACAACGCGTCCATGAACGCGTTGTAATACATGTTCTCGACGCCGATGGCCTGTGAGCCGCCGACGTTCCACGTCGCGTAGGGCCAGGGCGGATTCGATTCGGGCACCTCGGCACCGCCGACCACCTTGGCGGCGGGCGCGGCCGGGTCACCGCCGTCCCAGGCGAGATGGGACGCGTAGCTGTCTTTCAAGCGTTGATAGAAGCCCTCGTTCTGCGAGTCCTTCGCGCAGCCCGCGACGGGGCCGTCGGGATCGGCGGGCGCGGCGACGGGGGTGGAGACGCTCGGTGTTTCGTCAGCGAGAGCCGACAGCGCCGGGCTCAAAGCGGCGGCGAGGAAACACGCGTAAGTGATCGGCAGGTAGCGATGCATGTTGATTGAAATCCTTCTCTGACTGATTCTTGAAATCGAGGCGGGCTCAGTGTACGGAGCCGTGCCGGAGTGGGGGTACGGTAGCTTGTTAAAAAAAGGCAACGCCACGTTAGGATCGTGTTAATAAACGGGGTCGCGCCACCGATCACCTCGCTGTGGCATGCACGCCGCAGCAAAGGAACCACGAGTGACTTTACCCACATGTAAGCGCCTCTCCTTTGTCACCCGTTTGTTGCATCCCGGCCGCAACGGCGAAACTTGGAACTACGCCCGGCCCCCGCAGGCTTCGCCGCCGAAGGCCTCCCGGATGTTGGGCGTCCGCTACATGCGGCCCCGTCCCGCATGCGATGCGGCCATCGTATGAAAGCCGCGTAAGCGCCGGCGCCCGGAGAGTCGGTTGAGACCGCGCGCGCAGCGATCACGGGATTCCGCCCGGCGCGATCGGCGTGCGGCGCGCCTCTCTGGCCGGTATCGCGGATGAAGTGGTGGTCAGCGACCCGCGCCGGTGCACCCCGGCGCCGCGCCGCGCTACTCGCGTCCGGCGAGCTTGACGACGTCGCCGCGGCCGGGATGCATCGTTTGCAACAGTGGTTGCACGCGAGTCCCCTGTCAGCCGCGGTGCCGGCTCTTGATGAGATCGGTGATCTGCTGCAGGTGCGAAGCCGCAGAGGTCTCGTCGCCCTTCCCGCACGCGTCCAGGACCACCTTCAGCTGTCCCTTCATCCACGTTGCCTCGCCCGCGGGATACTCCGAGCCGTCCGAGGCAAAGACACGCATCTGACCTGCTTTTTCCGGGCGCAGCGATTCGATAATCCGCTCCGCGCTGACGATCTGCTCGTTCAACGCGGGCCCGCAGTCCGCATGGGCCACGCCCAACGACGCCACGAGATAGGTCGATCCGACCAAGGACATGAGTGATGCTGACATGAAGCGCTCCTGACGATTTGTTATGACTTGCATACTACGCATCGGAGTGCTGCGCGAAATACAGGGCGCCGTTAAAAAACGGCGCGTCGGGCCGTGCGCATATCGGCGGCGGTTCAGCGCAACGGTTCTTCCGCGCCGGCATCAGCATTGACCACCAGCCGGTAGCCGATGCCGAGCTCGGTGAGAATGTGTTCGGGACGGCTCGGGTTGAGTTCGAGCTTGCGGCGCAGGCTGCCGATGTAGACGCGCAGCGACCGGGAATCGTCGCGGTGCGGCCCCCATACCTCCTTGATCAACGCGGCGTGCGTGACGATGCGACCGCTCTGGCGTGCCAGCGTCTGCAGGATACGGTGTTCGAGCGGCGTCAATCGCACCTGGCTGCCGCCACGGCGATGCGCGACGCGGCTGCTCAAGTCCACCGACACGTCGCCGAGTGCGAGCACCGCCATCGGCATCTCGCCGCGCACGTGGCGCCGCACGCTGGCACGCACGCGAGCCAGCAGTTCGGGTGAGCTGAAGGGCTTTATGATGTAATCGTCCGCGCCGTACTCGAAGGCCTCTAGGCGCTGCGGCTCCGCCGTGCGCGCCGACAGCACGATGATGGGTACCGCCGACCAGGCGCGAATGGCGCTGATCACGGTGATGCCGTCGCGATCTGGCAGCCCAAGATCGACCAGCACGACGTCGGGCCGGTGCAACTTCGCGTCGCGCTCGCCGCGCTCGGCGGTGTCGGCCAGCACCACCCGGAAGCCGTTGGCTTCGAACAGCATGGAAAGGATCTTCTGGATGGCGTGATCGTCCTCGACGATGGACACCAGGTGCATTGCGTCGGTCATGATTGGTCCGTCGATGTGATGCCAGACGATTCCGCTAGCGGCAGGGTGATCTCGAATCGGGAGCCGCCCTCTTCGACGCGCGACGCTCGAATGTCCCCGTCGTGCAGCCGCGCCACCGCACGACAGATCGCGAGCCCGAGTCCCACGCCGGCGACGTTGCTTTCCGTGCGGCCGCGCTCGAACTTGTCGAACAGGCGTTCCGGATCGCCCGGCGGGAAGCCGGCGCCGTTGTCCTCGATGCCGACGAGCAGGATTGCATCGTGAACGGACGCAGAGATCGAGATCGTGGTCCCCGGCGCCGTGTGCTTGGTGCAGTTCTCGACGACGTTGCTGAACAACTGGACCATCATGGTGGCTTCGACGAACAGCAGCGGCAGATCGGCGGGCAGATCGACGAATACCCGCCACTGCGCCAGTTTCACCTGGTTGCGCTGCAGGGTGGTTGCGATCAACTCGTCCAGCGCATGCCATTCTCGCTTGAGGACGAACGATCCCGTTTCGAGACGCAACAGCTCCAAAACGTTCGACAACACCTCGGTCATTTCCAGCGCCTTGTCCTCGATCAACAGGCCCAGGGTGGCGCAGCGATGCGTGTCCAACGGAGAGCTGGTGAGCGCCAGCATGCTGCCCGCGCCGGCGATCGCCGCGAGCGGCGTGCGCAGATCGTGGGAGATCGATGCCAGGAGCGTATTCCTGAGCGCCGTCCGCTCGGCCACCACGTGCGCCGCTTCGGCGAGCTCGCCGAGGCGTACGCGTTCGAGCGCGAGTGCGAGCTGGCCGGCCAGCGCCTCGAGCAGCCGGCCCTGTTCGGGAAGCAACGCATGGCGCGGATCGACGGGTCTCACGACCAGCACGCCGCGGGGTTCGAGCCCGCCGAGCAAGGGCAGATAAATCGAACGGCCCGCGCCAAATTGCGCGGCACCGAGTCCCGCACGCTGCCGGTGTTGCAGTACCCAGTGAGCTATTTCGGGATCGACACCGTGGTCGTCGTTCGCGCCGTTCGCGCCCATCGCCTCGTTCGCGCCGCCGCGGTGCAGTGCCCCACCCTCGTCCGGCACGAGCACCGTCACCGAACCGCGCGAGACTTCGGCGATGTGCTGCTCCGCCACCAGCGCCATGGTGCGGGCGTCGCGTGTCACCGCCAATTCCCGGCTCATCGCATAGAGGGTGTCGGTCTTGCGTTCGCGGCTCGCGGCCGCCGCGGTTTGCTGGCGCACGGCGGAGACCAGGTTGGCGATGATGACGGCGACGCTCAGCATCACACCGAAGGTGACGAAGTAATGCGGATCGGTGAAGAAGAAACTGAAGCGTGGCGGCACGAAGAAGAAATCGAACGCTGCGATGTTGGCCAGGGAGGCGCATAGCGCGGGACCCCGGCCGAGGCGCAATGCCGCGAAGGTGGCGCCGAGCATGTAGACCATAACCATGTCGATCAGGTCGAAATGATCGAGCATGGGCAGTGCGATGACCGTGCACAGCGCCGTGAGGCCCAATGCCGCGGCGTACAGGGCCATGCCCCGTTCCCGCCAAGGGACCACGCCGGAGCCGCCGCCGCGCTCGGTGTTCCCACCCGCGCCGGCGCGGGCGATCACGATCACGTCCACGTCCGGACATTGCTGCATCAGCACGGTGGGCGTCGAGCTGCGCAGCAGCCGGACTCCCGCGCGCGCACGCGGGGCCCCCACCAGCAGGGTGCGTACGCACCGCTGTTTTACGTATTCCCG
>CAZZYJ010000261.1:0-5029 GCA_964658215.1 uncultured Steroidobacteraceae bacterium
GGTGCCGCCACCGCGCGGAATCACCGTGAGGCCGAGCTCGATGCACTCGCGGACGAGATGCGGAATCTCCGCCTCCGTGTCCGGTTTCAGCACGATGAACGGCAGTTCCACGCGCCAGTCGGTGGCGTCGGTGACGTGCGCCACGCGCGAATAGGCGTCGAAACGGAAATTGTCCGCCCGCGTGTGGCGGGCGAACGCACGGCGGGCGCGCTTGCGCATCGCCGCCAGATCCTCGAAATGCGCCTCGAAACGTTTCACCGCGGCCGCGGCGGCCTCGAGCAGCCGGACCACCTTGGCATCGCGCTCCGTGTCGTCCCGTTCGCGCCGCTTGCCCACCTCCCGCAGGCGGTGTTGCAGGGCGTCGATCAATTGACGCCGCCGCCGTGCGTTTTCCAGCAGATCGTCCTGCAGAAAGGGATTGCGTTCGACCACCCAGATGTCGCCCAGCACCTCGTACAGCATCCGCGCGGAGCGGCCGGTGCGCCGTTCGCTGCGCAGCTCGTCGAGCAGCCCCCAGGCTTCCTCGCCCAGCAGGCGGATCACGATGTCGCGATCGGCCAGCGACGTGTAATTGTAGGGAATCTCGCGCAACCGCCCGTCCGGACCCGGAGTCTGGGGCAGGGGGGCGGCTTCGACAGGCGGCAGATCGGCGACGGCGTTCATAGCCTATGATTTTACCTGCTTCTCGGCGCGATGCGAGGAACCTCAAGTTGGGGCGTGGGCAGCCGTTATTGAGGTCCATGCAGGAGTCGCCGTCCGTATATGCCGTGGCGGCCGATCCCGCCGCGCGAGTCCATGCGCTGCTCGAGCAGCATCTGGCGCAGGGCGGGCTGGCGCTGCCGACGCTCCCGGACGTGGCAGTGCGGGTGGTGCGCACCGGCGCCCACGCCGCCACGAATGCTCGCCAGTTGTCCGAGGTCATCGTCGACGACCGCGCGCTCACCGGTCACGTGCTGCGCATCGCGGCATGCGCCGCCAAGCGCCCTGCCATTCCCATCGTCTCGCTCAGTCACGCGGTGGCCTGGCTGGGGTTCGACGAAGTGGCCAACATCGCGTTCACCCTGGCACTGCAGGGCAGGTTGCTCGACGTGCCGGGACAGCAGGGCAGAGCGCGGACTCTGTGGCGTCACTGCCTCGCCAGCGCGCTGTGGTCGCGGCAACTCGCCCCGCTAGCGGGACAAGAAGCCGGCCTGTGCTACATGTGCGGTCTGCTGCACGACATCGGCAGATTGGTGGCGCTCGCGGCGGTGCAGGCCGTGGTGCGACGGGCATGCATTCGGTTGGCACCGGCCGACTACGACCGGCTCATCGAGGTGTTTCGCGGTGAAGTCGGCCTTCACGTCCTCGCGGCCTGGCGGCTGCCGGCGCGCATGGCCGGCGTCATCACTCACTGGCAAGGCCCGGCGGAATACGACGCGGCCCGGGCTGCCTGCCACGTCGTCGGCGTGGCACACCGGCTCGCCGACGCCACGCTGCGCCGCTCCGTAACGTGCGACCGCGACGCCCTGGTGCTCGAGCCGGCCTATCGTGAACTTGGCCTGGACGCGGCGGCCACCGCTGCGCTGTTCGACGGCGCGGCCGGCGTCGATGCAGAGGTGGACCGCTACCTCGCGCCGTAGGCGGCCACGCTTTTGACCGCAATCCACCGATCCGCCGCGTGGGTCACTTAACACAAATGAATCCCTTCGCGAGCAATGTTACGCAGCAAAGCCGGGTTGGACCACGCGTCGGGATGTTCCCACTCATCGGTCCAGACCGGCAGCGGTGAGATGTACAGACCGGTCTCAAGCAGAACATCGTAAGCCAAATCGGTCATGGCGAGCTTGGTCGGTACGAACCGCTGGTGCTCGCCCTCCAGCAGCACCAGAAGGTCGGCGTCGCTGGCGGGGTCGTGATCCCCGCGTGCACGGGAACCGGACTGAGATAATGCCTTTTCAAGCGTGGCGGCCTCGTCTATGGTGGGTTCGCATGAAAAACGACACTTTCGTCAATCATCCGCCTCCGGTCGAGGTTCCCGCCGACAACCGGCCGCTGGTGGCGCCGCTCTATCAATCGGTCAAGTTCACGTTCGACGACGTCGCGCAAACCCTGAGTTGCTTCAAGGGCGAGCGGGAGGGCTTCTTCTATTCCCGTAATACGAATCCGACCCTGCGGCAGCTCGAGCTCACGCTCGCGCACATCCAGGGCCGCGAGGATTGTCTGCTGGTGGGCTCGGGCGTGGCGAGCGTCGCGGCCTGCCTGTTGTCGCTGTGCAAGCAGGGCGATCACGTCCTCGCCTTCATCGAATCGTACGCGCCGACGCGTTACCTCATCCAGCACCTGCTCGCGAAGTTCGGGGTGTCCCATACGCTGCTGTCCATCGAGGACGCGGACGGCATCGAGCGGGTGTTGCGCGAGGTGCCGACGCGGCTCGTGATCTTCGAGAGCCCGACCAACCCGGTCACCAAGATCGCGGACATCGCGCATCTGACGGAAAAGGCGCACGGCGCCGGTGCGCTCGTGGTCATGGACAACACCTTCGCCGGTTTCCACAATCACGGCGACTACGCCATCGACGTGTTCCTGCACAGTCTCACCAAGTACGCCTCGGGACACGGCGACGTCATGGGCGGCGCCCTCATCGCGCGTCGTGAACTGATCGCACGGATGCGCAAGGACATCGTGTCCATGGGGCCGACCCTCGATCCGCATGCGGCCTTTCTCATACAACGCGGGATGAAAACCTACTTCCTGCGTTACGACCGGCAGTGCACCAATGCGCTGGCCGTGAGTCGGTACCTTGCCGGTCACGAGCGGGTCGCCCAGGTTTTTTATCCCGGTCTAGACAGCCATCCAAGACATGCTCTGGCGTCGCGTCAGATGAAAGACTTCGGCACGGTGGTGAGCTTCGAGCTGCGCGGCGGCCTGCGCGAGGGCAATCTCTTCGCCGAAGCGCTGCGGTATTTTTCCATCGCCGCGAGCCTGGGCTCCACGGAGTCGCTCGTCATGCCGCCGCAATTGATGGGCGGGTCTGAATACACGCCGGAGCAGCGGGCGGCCTCGCAGGTGGGCAGCGGCACGGTGCGTCTGTCGATCGGCATCGAGGACGCGGGCGATCTGATCGACGATCTGGGTCAGGCGCTGGAGAAGGCCTTCGCCTGAGGGCCGCGCACCGCACGGCTCAAGCATCCTGGCGACGTGCCGATATTCCGGAGATGCAAGCCCTGCGAGGTGAGTCGTGAGTGTCGATTCCGACCGTGTTCTGGCCGCGCCGCAGCACGAGGCTGCGCGCGACCACCTGCGCGCTGCGAGCGGCCGGCCGCAGCACATTGCGCCGTTGCCGCGGGTCTGCGCGCAGCTCGCCCAACTGACCGCGCAGGAGGTGCCCGACGCCGGCCGGCTCGCGCGGCTGATCCAGTCCGATCCGGCGCTCGCGGGGGAACTGATGCGCGTGGCGAACTCGCCGGCGCTGCGCCCGCGGGCGGCCGTCGTCTCCCTGCAGCAGGCGGTGTCCTGGCTGGGTGTGGCCGAGGTGCGCAACATCGCCATGGCCGTCATGCTGCGCGGCGAGGTGTTCGTCGCGCCGGGCCACGAAGCCGAGTCCGAGGCATTGTGGCAGGAAGCCTGGCTCGCCGGCCTCTGGGCCAAGGAGATCGCGCGGGAGCGGCGCAAACACGTGGAAAGCGCCTATCTCGCCGCGCTGATGCATCGCACCGGCGCCGCGCTCACCTTGAAGATCCTGGCCGATTTCGAGCGCGAGCGGCGCGCCGCGGTCGCGAGCCCGGAGGTGACGGCGCTGGTGACGGAATTCGAGCCGCGTTACGGCCGCCTGCTCATGAGCAGCTGGTGCCTGCCCGACGACGTGCAGGACGGCGCCAGCGATTGGCGCGGTTATCGCGACTCAGTCCACAGCGATCTTGCCGGCACCGTGCATGCCGCGCACCTGCTGGCGCTGCACACCCTGGCGGCGCCGGGCGCACCCGAAGAGCCGCTGCTCGAGGATCCGGTGTTCGAACACTTGAGCGTGTTTCCGGACCAGCGACGCAGCATGATCGCCAAGCGCGACCACGTACGCAGCCTGGCCGGGCTCTGACGTGGCGCCGGCCGTATTCGATCTGATCTGCGTGGGCTCGGGGCCTGCGGGCCAGAAAGCCGCGATCCAGGCGGCCAAGTCCGGTTTCAGGGCCGCCATCGTCGAGCGCGAACTGCAGGTCGGCGGCTCGTGTCTCCTGTCCGGGACCATTCCGAGCAAGGCGCTGCGCGAACAGGCGCTGCGCTACCGCCGGCTGCGCGGCAGCGCCTCCTCGCTCGCGGTGGAGCTGCGCGGTGATGCGCCGCTGTCGGCGCTGCTGCACGGCGTGGAGGCGGTGATCGCCGCGCAGGACCGCTACCTGCACGCCCAGCTCGCCCGCAACCACGTGGAGCTGATCCGCGGCCAGGCCGTGCTGCGCGCCGCCGATTGCATCGAGGTGCAGCGCCTCGACGGCTCGCGCAGCGTGCTGCAGGCGCCGCGCATCGTGCTGGCGACGGGGTCGCGGCCGCGCCACGTCAGCGCCGTCGAGGTGGACCACGAACACGTGCTCGACAGCGATTCCATCCTCAGCCTGCCGTACCTGCCGCGCAGTTTGATCGTGCTCGGCAGCGGTGTCATCGCCTGCGAGTACGCGTCCATCTTCGCGGCGCTCGGTTGTGCGGTCACGCTGGTGGACAAGGCGCCGGAACCGCTCGGATTTCTGGATCCGGCCCTGCGCAGCGGCTTTCTCGACGCGCTGCGCGCCATGGGCGGCCGTTATCGGGCCGGTGCGGCCGTGACCGGCGCGCGTTTCGACGGTTTCTCCCAGGTGGACGTGGCGCTCGAGGACGGCGCGACGCTGCAGGCCGACATCGTGTTCGCCGCCTTCGGCCGGGTCGCGAATCTGGACGGGATCGGGCTCGACCGCATGAACCTCGCCATCAATGCGCGCGGGCACGTACAGGTCAACGACCGTTTCGAGACCAATATCGCCGGCATCTATGCCGCGGGCGACGCCATCGGGCCGCCGGCGCTCGC
>CAZZYJ010000262.1:0-5004 GCA_964658215.1 uncultured Steroidobacteraceae bacterium
ATGCGCCGCTCGGCGAGCGGCATCGCGAGCGCCGTCTGCAACGCGAGCGCCACCGCGTTGCGATCGTAGGGATTGACCAGCAGCGCATCCACCAGCTCCTGCGCAGCGCCGGCGAGACTGGAAAGCACCAGCACGCCCGGGTCGTCGCCGTCCTGCGCCGCCACGAATTCCTTGGCGACCAGGTTCATGCCGTCGCGCACCGGCGTCACCACCCCCACCTTGGCGATGCGCAGGAAGCCGCTCAAGGTCTCGTGCGAGAAATCCTTGTTGAGATAGCGCACCGGCGTCCAGTCGATGTCGGCGTACTGCCCATTGGTATGGCCGGTGGCCCGTTCCAATGCATCGCGGATCTCCGCGTAGGCCGCGACGTTGGTGCGGCTGAGCGGCGCGATCTGCATGAAGGTGATCTTGCCCTGCAGGTCGGGGCACGCCTCCAGCAACGCGCGATAGGACGAGAACCGCTCCACCAAGCCCTTGCTGTAATCCAGGCGGTCGACGCCCAGCAGCAGCTTGCGGCCCTCGAGGCCGTGCACCAGCTGTTTCACCTGGTCGTTGTCGCGCACCGCCTCCTCCGCCTGGCGCGCGATGACGTCCACGTCCACGCCGATGGGGAACGCGCCTACCTCTACGCTGCGGCCGTTCAGTTCGAGCCGGTCCGGGCCGCAGTTCGCCTCCGGAAACACCACCTTCACCGCCGAGTAGAAGCCTTCGAGATCCTCCGCGGTCTGGAACCCCACCACGTCGTACTGGCACAGATCACGCACCAGCTCCGTGTACACCGGCAGCAGCCGCAGCACCGCGATGTTCGGATACGGGATGTGCAGGAAATAACCGATGCGTGCCTTCACCCCGGCCTGACGCAGCAGCGCCCCGAGCGGCATGAGCTGGTAGTCGTGCACCCACACCACGTCGTCGTCCTGGATCAGCTTGCACAGACAATCGGCGAAGTAACGGTTGACCGCGAGGTACGAGTCGAACTCCTTCGCATCGTAACGGAAGGCACCCGGGAAATAATGATGCAGCGGCCACAGCGAGCCGTTGCAGAAACCGTTGTAGTAGGCATCGAAGTGCTTGGTTTCGAGGTCCACCGTCACGAAGCGGATGCCATCCTTCTCCTGCACGTCGGGCTGCGCGCTCGGCACCTCGCTGGTCCTGCCGCTCCAGCCGAACCACAGTCCGCCTTGCGGCCCGCGCAGCGCCGCCAGCACGCCGGTGGCGAGGCCCCCGCTCTGCGTGCTCTGGTCCGGGATGGCGACCCGGTTCGAGACGACGATCAATCTCGCCACGGCTGACTCCTGAAGTTCACCGCACGAGCTTACACCGCAGCTTTTGCCGCCACGTCGACGACTACCGTAGTCCTAAGGACTACACTTGAAGAGTTCGATGGACGTGGTCGCGAGCCCCGCGCTGCGGAACACCGTGACATAGTCGATGCCGAGCGCGAACTTGCTGCCGGTGAGATCGGCGAAGCCCCGGTACTGCTCGTCGTTGACGAGGTCCGTCTCGCTGGCCGCGGGCAGCACCCTGCGGTACCACGCCTGCACCACGGCGAGCGGATAGGCGGTCTGCGCCGCGAGGCGCGTACACCAACGGCCCAGGGTATCCGTCCTGGCGGCGGGGTCCGCCTGCGCACGGCTGAGATTCGGATACAGGGGCAGTCGCGTGCGATTCTCGACGGCGTCGTGCGCCGCCTGCGCCACGCCCAGGTGCAGGCAGAGGACCAGAAGGCCCGCGCCCGGCGCCCGCCTCACGCCGCGATCTGCTCGAGGGTGAGCCTGCGCACGAAGGCGCTGTCGCGGCTCGCCGTCATCAACAGCCGCTCGGTCGCGCGGGTCATCGCCACGTACAGGAGGCGCGCCTCGTCCGCCGTCTCGTCCTCCTTGTAGGGCATGAAGCCCAGGCCCGCCACGGCCACCACCGGAAATTCCAGTCCCTTGCTGCTGTGCATGGTCATGAGCTTGATGCTGTCGTGGTGCGAGTCGAAGCGCTTGGCGTGGCGTTCGCGCAGCCATTCCACGGGAATCTTGTGGCTGGCGAGCACCGCCGCGATCTTGTCGGCGATGAACGTCGCCCGGTACAACACCGCCATCTGCTTCCAGGCCACGCCCTGCGCATGCAGCGCCAGGAACTCCCGGGCGATGTAGTCGCCCTCCTCCTTGGGCGACTTGAACTGCGCGAGCTGCGGCGGCGGCCCGTGGCGGCCGGCCAGTTCGGGCTTGAGCAGCGGCACGCCGTCCTCGTCGGCCTCGGCCGGCGCGAGGATGTGCCGCGCGAAGGCGTACGCCGCGTTCAAGATCTCGTCGGTGTTGCGGTAATTGACGCGCAGGATGGTGGTGCGCCCCTGCGCCTGGATGCCGATGCGTTTGAAGCTGAAGTTGGCGGGGCGTTTCCTGCCGTAGATCGACTGCGCATCGTCGTACAGCAACAGCAGGGAGTTGCACTCGGGATCGACCATCCGTGTCGCCACCTGCAGCCACTCGGCCTCGAAATCGTGACCCTCGTCGATGAGCACGGCGCCGTACTGCGCGCCCGGCACCTGGCCGCCCTCCACCGCGGCGATGAAGGTGCGCACGAGCGCCTCGGGATATTCGTTGTTCCACTTCGGTTTCGCCACGCGATGCAGGTCGAGTTGCTCTGCGCACCAGCGGTGGAAGTTGCGCACCGTCACCCGCGCGCCGAGGCCGCGCGCCGCCATCACCTGTTCGAGCTTCGCGGCGAGGGCCACGTTGTAGCACAGCACGAGGATGGGCTTGCCGAGGGTCTTCGCCAGATGTTCGCAGCGGAACGCGAGGATCAGCGTCTTGCCCGAGCCCGCGACGCCGTGGATCACCCGGTGTCCGTCGCCCAGGCTGCGCGCGAGCCGCTCCTGCTCGAGGTCCATGACGTACAGCTGCCTGCGCGATTCGTTCTCGGCGAGGTCGGCGGCGAAGTCGGCGGGCGGCAGCAGGCTCGCCTGCGCGATGCGCAGTTCCGGGAACAGGTGCCAGCGCACGCGGTCCACCTGCGCCGGTGTGAGCACGTGGAAGAAGGGCACCAGGAACATCGCCCGCAGGCGTTCCCGAAAATCCTCCGCGGCGACGCCGTCCGTCATCTCGTCCCGGCAGATCACGAGGTGCGGCTCGAGCACGCTGCCGAGTTTCGCGGCGTCGAATTCGGCGCGGGTGATCTTCGACAGCACGGCACCGAAGCCGTACGGGCAGAGCAGCTTGCCGGCATGCGCATGCGCCGCCGCGGCGCGCAGGTCGGGGTCACGTTCCAGGGCGTTCTTCACGCCGAAGGCATTCTGACGGGCCTGCAACAGCGGATTGGCCACCTCCTTGGCGCCGGTGTCGGTCAGCAGGGTCACCGACACCTTGTTGATCTGCTGGATGTTCGCGAGCGACCAGTCCTTGACCTCGAGGACCAGGATCCCGCGTTGCGGATGCAGCAGCACGAAGTCCGGATGCTGGTACTTGGTGCCCACCGGCACGTCGTACCAGCACAGGGCGTCCGGCTCGAGCAACGCTTCCAGGCGCTGCGCGAAGCGCCGCTCGCCGGGCGTCATGCGCCGCTCGCAGCTTCCATAGGACGGTATGAGAGCCATCGTCATTCCCCTGCGACTGTGTCACACGGTATAACTCATCCCGCCACGGATTCAACGCTCGGGCGCGAGAACCGTGCCGTGCTTCGCGTTCTCGGCGCCGATCACTTTCAACAGCGCCTGCGACACCTGCTCGTCGATCCGTTCGGCATCCTCGTGATGCACGGGATAGCGGATGTAGGCTTGCATGCGCCCGTCCACGAGACGCAGGTGGACCTGCGCGGCCGCGGGGTCCAGCGAGGCCGAGGCCGTCGACCGCGTGATCTCGCGGGTCTGACGCACGATTTCGTCCTGGTAGCCCGCGGCCACGGCGCCCACCGCGCGCACCAGTTCGTCCTTCAAGCCGGCATAGTCGTCGGTGACCGGCAACGCCAGCGTGAGCTCGTGCCAGGACAGGTTCACGCCCGGGATCTGTTTGAACAGGCCGCCCGAGGCCTGGAACACGATCAGGTTGGCGAAGGCCACCACCCGCCCCGTCGGGCCCAGCGGGCCCTGCGTGTTCAGTTCCATCAGGTGCATCCGCACCAGTCCGAGCTCGATCACCTCACCCACCACGGCGCCGATCTGGACGCGGTCGCCCACGCGGATGCCGTACTTCCCGATGAGGAAGAAGTAGCCCACCACCGACACCAGCACGCTCTGCATGGCCACCGCCACGCCCGCCGTGAGCAGGCCGGCGAAGGTGGCGAAGGTGCCGAGCTCGGTGACGACGTTCAGCCCGACGATGCCCGCCACCGCCGCCCACAGCACGATCTTGCGCACCAGCAGCAGCTGGTAGCGGCGGCGCGTCTCGTGCGCGTAGCGGAGCACCGCGCGGCGCCAGACCTCGGCGAGCGCGAAGACCACGGCCAGCAACGCCGCCAGCAGCGCCACGCGCACGCCGAGCGCCGCCCAGGCGTCCCGATACTGGCGCAGCGTCGCGTCGCGCCAGCTGGCGAGGTTGTGTCGATACTGCTGCAGGAGCACCTGCTCCTTGCTCAACGGCAGCAGGATGTCGGAGGTCTGCTTGAAGAGCCACGCCAGCGTGTCGAACTCGCCGCGCAGCGCGTGCAACGTCGGGCTGGCCGCCTGGTCCGCCTGCGCCGCGAGCGCGTCGCTGCGCGCCGTGTAGGCCTGCAACTGGGCCAGCGGCTGCGCGCCGATCTTGCGGAAGGTGTCCGCCAGTGCCGCCGTGCGCCGGTCAATGACGTCGAGCGCGGCCAGCTTGCCGCGCAGCTTCGCCACGTTGCTGCCGAGCTGCCAGAGGCCCGCCTCCGTCGCGCTGCCGCCCCCGCTCCCCGCCGTGCCGCCGGCCGCGTTGGCGGTGCCGCCGGCCGCACCCCCCGCCCCGCTCCCGCCGCTCGAGCTCGGGATGGACGCCGCGATGGCATCGATGTGCGCCTTCAGGGCATTCGCGCCGGCGCCCTTCGGGTCGCTCTGCTCGA
>CAZZYJ010000263.1:0-5002 GCA_964658215.1 uncultured Steroidobacteraceae bacterium
GCAGCCGTCGTGGTTCGATCGTGCCGGTGCCCGCCCCTCGACGCAGGCGCGGGCGCAGGGCGGCATCGGTGAAGTCCAAGTGGGCGCTGCCCTCGAGGGTCACCTGCATGCCGCCGTGGCGGCGCAGGTTCGCGGCCAGCTGCGAATAGTCGCGTCGGTCCAGCAGTGCGTTGTAGCGTCGCTCGGGCTGCGTCGAACCGAGATCATCCGGCGCCGGCAGCCGCAGTTCTTCACCGATGAACAGATAGGGCCGCGCCACGCCCTCCCGCAGGGCGGTGCCCCAGTGACGCCCGTCGATGTTGACGGCGGCCCGGACGCGGGCATCGCGCGTCGCGAGTTCCGCGGCCACCGCGCCGCCGAACGAGAAACCGACGACGCCGAGCCGCTCGAGATCGAGGCGGCGAAAGAGCGCGGCAGACCCGGGGCGCCCCTGCAGACGCGAAATTTCGTCGAGCAGTGCGCCGGCGTCCGCGGCGCGCGCCCTGACCCGCCGTTCGGCGAGCGCCACGGTCTGGCGGTACGCGGACGCCGAGGAATAGTCCAGACGGAGCAGGCTGTCGGGACTGCCGCCGTCATAGGTGACTGCGCCCACGGCATGACCGTGACTCGCGAGTTCCGTGATCAGAAAGCGGTTGTCCACCCGCGTGCCCGGCCAGCCCGGAAAATACAGCAGGAGCGGAAACGTCGCGGGGTCGGCGGCCGGCGGCGCCGCTTCCTCGGCAGCCTCGAAGCCACGCCGCACGGCGCGCAGGCGTCGGGCCCAGGAGCGCCGCCGCGCGGAGCCCGCCGCCGGGTACCAGAACTGCACCGAGAGCGGCATCGACGAATGCGGCCAGCCGGTGAGCGGCGCCGTGCAGCCGACAGACCAGCGGCCCGTGGGTGCTGCCGGCGAACGGATCTCAGGCCTTCGAGTGGGGCGCGGTCCCGGGCGCGGGCTCGACCGTCGCGGTCGCCGTCGCGTTCGCCGGCGCTGGCGCGTCCGCCCGCGCGTCCGCCTGCGGGTCGTCGGCTCCGAGCGCGGCGACGATGTGGGCGGCCATCTGGCTGGAGCCGGGGTCCTGGAACATCGTGAAATGATTCCCGGCGACGAACCTGACCGCGACGCCGTGGGTCACGAATTCCTGCCACCCCGCATGCTCCTTGAAGAACCACCCCGTGGGTTCGAGCTGGCTGCGCAGCAGCGTGACGCGGCCGCCGTAGGGTTTCGGCGTGTAGGCCGCGGTGAGCCGCTGCAGGTACGCCAGCAGCCATTGATCGTAGGTCTGCAGCGTGGCCTGGCCGGTGCCCGCGGACTCGTCCGCATCCCGGGGCGAGCGCTTGAACAGTCGCTTGAGGCGTTTGAACAGCGTGCGCTCCGTGACGAACGCCCACAGTGATTTCTCGCTGGACGTCACGCGCCGCAGGTCCGCGAGGATCAGCTGCGCGCGCAGCGAATAACTTGCGATCATCCCGCGCAGGGCGGGCAGTCGGTCGAAATAGTTGGGCACCCAGGAGTCGATCAGGAACAGATGCGACACGGAGCGCCGCTGTTCCTCGAGCTGACGCGCGATCTCGAAGGCGAGGGCGCCCGCCACGCACCAGCCCATCAGGTCGTACGGACCCTCCGGCTGTACGCGCCGGATGAGCTCGACATAGGCCCCCGCGATCTCCTCCAGGCTCTCCGGCAGGGCGGCGTCCTGCACCGACGGGTCGAACAGCTGCAGGGAGTAGACCGGCTGCTCGGGCCCGAGATTCTTCGCGAGGCCGTAATAAATACCGGTGTTGTTGATGACGATCAGCGGGCGTCTGGCGCCGGTCGCCTGAATCTTCACGACCTGCCGGAAGTCGAGCTCGCGGGCATCGTCCTGCGCCAGCACGGCGGCGAATCCCTGCAGGGTGGGCGCGAGGAACAGCGTGGCGAGCTTGATGCGCCGGCCGAACTCGCGTTCCACCCGCGCCAGCATGCGGGCGGCGAGCAGCGAATGCCCCCCCATCTCGAAGAAGTTGTCCGCCGCGCCGATGGATTCCACGTTCAGCATCGACTGCCACAACGCGGCGAGATGTTCCTCGATCTTCCCCGAGGGAGGCGCCTGCAGCCGGCCGCGGTTGTTGCGGTCCTTGGCGAGCTTGAGCGCGTTGCGATCGAGGAGGCCCTGCGCGGTGCGGGGCAGCGCGTCGCGCAGCACGATGGAGCGCGGCTGCATGCCGGCGGGCAGCAGCTTGGTCAGTGAGGCGCGAAGTTCCGCGCCGAGCGCCGCGTCGTCGGGCGGCACGCCGGGAACGATGCGGGGCACCACGAACGCTTCGATGGCGCCGTCCACGTAGGTCACTCCCGCCTCGGCGACGTCACGGTGGCGCAGCAGCGCGCGCTCGATCTCCCCCGGACCCATTTCCCGTCCGCGATGCGAAAAGCCGTCGCCGCGGCGCCCGAGATATTCGATGCGCCCGCCGGCGAGCAGACGCGCCGCCGCACCGGTGGCGAACAGCCTGGCGCCGGATTCGCTGCCGATCGAGGCGCTCAGCGCGCTTTCGGTGAGGCCGTCGCCGGCCACGTACAACCCGCCCACCGCGCCGACGGCGGCGGTCTGTCGGGCGGACTGCAGCACGTACAGGGCGTTGTTGGCGACGGGTTCACCGAGCAGCGTGGCGGACTCCCTGGATCTGACCTGCCGGACCGCGGACCAGATGCCCGCCTCCGCCACCCCGTACAGGCTCCACAGCGGGCCGCCGACCGCGAGCAGGCGCTCGATCAAGCGGCCGTTCAAGTCCGCCGCGGCGCACAGCATCTTGAGCGCGGCGAAGCCGCCCCAGTCGGCGTCCAGCAGGGAATTCCACAACGAGCCCGGGCCGAACAACAACGTGGCGCCCGAACGCTGCAGGAGCTGTCCCAGCGCACGGCCGCCGTCGAGGTCACGTTCGGTGGCGACCGCCACGCAGGCGCCGGTGAGCAACGGCAGCAGCAATTCGACGATGCCGGGGCCGCTGCCGACGGGCGACGCCGCCACCAGCACGTCCCGGCCGTTGATGCCCGGACGCTTCGCCAGCGAGAACACCAGATTCGTGAGGTTACGGTGGGAGAGGTTGACCGCCCGCATCGCATCGGCGCCGGCGGTGTCGAGCAACGTGCAGGCGATGGCGTCGGAATGCCACGCGGGGGCCGAATTCACCAGGCGCACGGCGTCGACCCCGTGGCTCAAGGCGGTTTCCAGCTCGATGATCTTGACGCCGGGTTCGCCCAGCACGGCGCGTGACAAGTCCTGGCCGATCGCGACCGTGACGCCGGCGGCGCGCAGCATCTCGGCACGCCGCGGCGGCGGATCGTCCGGGTTCAGCGGAACGTAGCGCGCGCCGGTCTTGAGAACGGCGAGCAGGCACAGCGGCAGTTCGATGCAGTACGCCAGGCAGACGCCCACCCGCGAGGCGGGACCCACGCCCTGGCCAACCAGGAAGGCCGTGAAGCGATCCACCGCCGCCTTCAACTCGGCATAGGTCCATTGCCGGTCGCCGCAGGTCACGGCCACGGCGACGGGCGAGCGCGCCGCCTGCGCATCGAACAGCTGCGTCAGCGTCAGGTCGCGCGGATACAGGGTGCGGGTGTCGTTCAGCCGCGCGAGCAGCGCGCGCGCCTCGTCGGCCGCCGCCCCCGGCAGCGCGAGCACGAATTCGGACACCCGCTGGGAGGGCCTGGCGACGGCCCCCTCCAACAGCGTGTGAAAGTAGCCGAGCAGTCGTTCGGCGGTGGCGCCCTCGAATTGATCGATGTTGTACTGGCAGGAGATGCGCCAGCCGTCCGGGCGTTCGACCATGAACAAGTTCAGATCGTAGATGGCCCCGGCGGGCAGGGACGGCATGTCGGTGAGCGAAAAATCCGTATAGGCGGTGTTTTGAATGAAGGTTTTCTGGAAGATGAAGTTCACCGAGATGGGGGGCGTGTTCGCATCGCTGCGTTCGCCCTTCACCATTCCCAGCAATACTTCGATGGGGATGTTCTTGTGTTCGAGCGCCTCCCCCAGCGTGTCACGCACCCGTTCGACCAGCGCGCCGAACGTCGGATCGTCGCGCAGGTCGTTGCGCAGTATCAGGGAGTTGACGAACTGGCCGATCATCGGCTCGAGTTCGACCTGGTCCCGCCCGGATACCTGGGTGCCGACCACGATCTCGGTTTCATCGGTGAAGCGCGCCAGGGTCGCGCAGAGCGCGGCGAACGCGGTGGCGAACAGGGTCGCACCGTGCGCCACGCTCAGGGCCTGAGCACCTTGCGTGAGCTCGCGCGGCAGCACGCGCGAGGCGATGGCGCCGTTGGTCGTCGGCATGGCCGGCCGCGGGTGGTCCGCCGGCACCTTGAAGGGCTTGATGCCCGCCAGCTGCCGGGACCAGTACCGGGTCTCCGCCTCGGTACCGCGCACCTTCAGCCATTCCAGATGCCACTGCGAGTAGTCGGCGTATTGAATCGGCAACTCATCGAGCGTGATCGCGTTGCCATGGCGCAGGGCGTCGTAGATCACGCCCATCTCCCGCGCCATGATGCCGATCGACCAGCCGTCCGAGACGATCTGGTGGGTGGTCACCAGCAGAATCGAGACGGTGGGCGAGAAGCGCAGGCAGGTGGCGCGCAGCAGCGGTCCCGCGGCGAGGTCGAACGGAGCGCGCGCCTCCATGACGCCGATGCGGTCGCCCTCGGACTGCTGCGCGTCGGCGGCGAGATTGCTCAGATCGATCTCGTTCAGCCGGAACCGCGGCTTCGGCAGCACGTGCTGCACGGGTGAACCGTCCACCTCCGGAAACACCGTGCGCAGCACTTCGTGGCGCTCGATGATCTGCAACCAGGCCTGTTCGAGCAGGTCGGTGACGATGCGGCCCTCGAGCCGCCACCGCACCGCGACGTTGTACGACGAGTTGCCGGGATCCAGGCGGTCGAGCAGCCAGAAGCGCTCCTGCGCCGCCGAGCACGGGAAATCGGTGGCCGCCGCGGTCGCGGCGTCGCCCACGCCGTGGGCTGCCGCGGGCGGCGCAGCCACGCCCG
>CAZZYJ010000264.1:0-5002 GCA_964658215.1 uncultured Steroidobacteraceae bacterium
GCAGACGCCGCGCCGCACGCGCCCGGGGCGGTCACCGCGCCGGCGCCCGCCGTCTACCTCGACTATGCCGCGACCACGCCCGTCGATCCACGGGTGGCCGCGCGCATGGCCGACTGCCTGACGTTGCAGGGGGCGTTCGGCAATCCCGGCTCGAGCAGCCATGCTTACGGCGACGCGGCGTTCGCCCTCGTCGATACCGCCCGGGCACAGGTCGCGGCGGCGGTGGGCGCCGAGGCGGCGGACGTCGTCTGGACCTCGGGTGCGACCGAGGCGGACAACCTGGCTATTTTCGGCATCGCGCATTACCAGCGCGGGACGGGCCGGCACGTGATCACGGTGCGCACCGAACACAAGGCGGTGCTCGATCCCTGCCGGGAATTGGAACGCGACGGCTGGCGCGTGACCTACCTCGTGCCGGATCACACCGGCGTCCTGGATCCGGCGCAGGTGGCGGCGGCGCTGCGCGAGGACACGGTGTTGGTGTCCGTCATGCACGTCAACAACGAGACGGGCGTGGTCCAGGACGTCGCGGCGCTCGCGGCGCTGTGCGCCCGGCACGGCACCGCGCGGCTGCACGTCGACGCGGCGCAAAGCGTCGGCAAGCGTGCCCTGAACTTCGACGCCGACGGCATCGATCTGCTGTCCTTGTCCGCGCACAAGGCCTACGGGCCGAAGGGCGTCGGCGCCCTGCTGGTCTCGCGCCGGCGGGGGGTGCGGCTGCAGGCGCGGCAATTCGGCGGCGGCCAGGAGGGCGGGCTGCGCTCGGGAACGGTGCCGACGCACCAGGTGGTCGGCATGGGCGCGGCCTTCGCGCTGGCGGCGGTCCCGGCGCAGGAGCTCGTACGCATCGCGGCATTGCGGGAACGGTTGTGGGAGGGTCTCGACGCGCTCGGCGGCGTGCTGCGCAACGGCGCGCCGGCGCACACGGTGCCGCATCTGCTCAACGTGTCGTTCGAGGGGGTGGAAGGGGAGAGCCTGCTGGCGGCGGTCCGGCCGCACATCGCAGTCTCGACCGGTTCGGCGTGTTCGTCAGCGGCCCGCGAGCCGTCCTACGTCCTGCGCGCGCTGGGTCGTGACGCGCGGCTCGCCGAGAGCAGCCTGCGCTTCAGCCTGGGGCGTTTCTCGACGGTTGCGGACGTCCACACCGCCGTCCTCGCCGTGGGGGCCGCCGTGCGGCGTCTGCGCGCCATCGCGGGTTCGGCGTGTTCTACAACGAGCTGACGCGCCATTACTTCGAGCATCCGGCCCGTGCCGGGGACCTGCCGGGGGGGCCTGCCGTGTTCCGCGGCGAGGCGGGTACCCGGGCGCAGGGCACCTGGGTGAGATTTGCGATGCGTGTGGCCGCGGCGCGGGTGGTGGAAGCACGCTTTGTGGCGTTCGGCTGTCCGCACGTCATCGCGGTGGCAGCCTACGTCGCGGAACGGGCGGCGGGTACGGCGTTGAACGTGGCCCTGCCGGAGCCGGTGGCCGCCCTACGCGAACGGTTCGCGGCGCCCGTCGAGAAGCTCGGCCGGTTACTCATCGTCGAGGATGCGTGGCTCGCGACGCTGCGGGCCGCGGCGGCGCCTTGAGCGAAAAATTGCGCCGACGTGCCGTGCGCGGGGCATCCATGCGTGTTATGTATGGATCCGGATATTCGAGAAATAGGAGAGGCGAATGGCAATACTGTTGACCGAGTCGGCGGCCGATCGGGTGCGGAGCCACTTGACCAAGCGCGGCACCGGCGTGGGACTGCGCGTCGGCATCAAGAAGACCGGGTGTTCCGGTTTCGCCTATGTGGTGAATTATGCTGATGAAATTCTGCCCGAGGACGCCGTTTTCGAGGCGCGCGGCGTGAAAGTGGTGGTGGATCCGGCGAGTTTGCCGTTGATCGACGGCACCCTGGTGGATTTCGTGAAGCAGGGCTTGAACGAGGCCTTCAAATTTCAGAACCCGAAGGCGCGCGGCGAATGCGGCTGCGGCGAGAGTTTCAACGTCTAGCAGCAGTTTTTCCAGGTAATACAGGGACTTCGGTAGTCATCCTGATTGCCCCGGCGCGCCCGCTCCAGTACACTTCGCGGTCCCCAAAGTCCCCGAGGTCTTCATGTCTATCGAGCGCACTCTTTCCATCGTCAAGCCGGACGGCGTCGGCCGCAACCTGATCGGCGACGTCTATCATCGCTTCGAGCAGGCCGGCCTGCGCATCGTGGCGGCCCGTATGATGCAGTTGTCGCAGGCCGAAGCCGAAGGCTTCTATGCGGTGCATCGCGAGCGTCCCTTCTTCAAGGACCTGGTGAAATTCATGATTTCCGGGCCCGTCATGGTGCAGGTGCTGGAAGGCGAAAACGCCATCGCGAAGCATCGCGAGGTCATGGGCGCCACGGATCCGAAAAAGGCCGACAAGGGCACCATTCGCGCGGATCTGGCCTCCAGCATCGACGAAAACGTGGTGCATGGTTCGGATGCGCCGGAGACGGCGGCGCGCGAAATCGCCTATTTCTTCCGCGAGCTCGAGGTCTGCGCGCGTACGCGCTAGCGTACGCAGGCATTGCTCACCGGTGGTCGACGATCGCGTCAATCTGCTCGGCCTGCCGCGTACCGAACTCGAAGCCTTCGTGGCCGCGCGTTTGGGCGCGAAGCCGTTCCGTGCGCGGCAGCTGATGAAATGGATCTATCGGCGCGGCGCCGGTGATTTCGCCGCGATGACGGATCTGTCGAAGGATTTTCGCGAACAGCTCGCCGCGGTCGCGAGCATCACCGTTCCGCAGATCGTCACCGAACAACGCTCCGCGGACGGCACCCGCAAATGGATGCTGCGCATGGATGCGGTGCAGGGCATCGAAACCGTGTACATCCCCGAGCCGGACCGCGGCACGCTGTGCATCTCGAGCCAGGTGGGTTGCGCCATGGACTGCTCGTTCTGCTCGACCGCGCAGCAGGGCTTCAACCGCAATCTGAGCGTCGCCGAAATCGTCGGCCAGGTATGGCTCGCGCGTCGCGAGCTGGGCGATGAGCAGCGCATCACCAACGTGGTGTTCATGGGCATGGGCGAGCCGCTCGCGAATTATCGCAACGTCGTGCCGGCCATGCGCATATTCCTGGACGACCTAGGGTACGACCTGTCGCGGCGGCGCGTGACCTTGAGCACCTCGGGTCTCGTGCCGCAGATCTACAAACTGGCGGAGGAATGCAACGTGGCGCTCGCCGTCTCGTTGCACGCGCCGAACGACGCGCTGCGCAACGAACTCGTGCCCATCAACCGCCGGCACTGCATCGACGAGCTGTTGACGGCGTGCTGGCATTATCTCGAAAAGCAAAACGGCCGCAGCATCACCTTCGAATACGTCATGCTCGACGGCGTCAACGACAAGCCGGAGCATGCCCGGGAACTCGCGCGCCTGCTGCGCGGCCGCGCCGCCAAGCTCAATCTGATCCCCTTCAACGTGTTTCCGGGGACCGCCTACCGGCGTTCGCCGGCCGCGGCCATCCTGCGCTTTCGCGACATCTTGAACGACCATGGGGTCATCGCGACCATCCGTCGCACGCGTGGCGACGACATCGATGCGGCCTGCGGTCAGCTCGCCGGCCGCGTCACCGACCGCACCCTGACCCGGATGGGCGATCGGCGCATGACGCCGGCGCGCTCCTCGGCGGAGGTGTGATGCGGGCCGCGCTGCTCTCGATGGGGTTGGCGGCGTCGGTGTGGGCGGCGGGCTGCGCGCAACGGGGGCCGGCCTCGGGCCGTACCGCCGAGCAGGCGGCCGGCACCAACATGCAGCTCGCGATCGAATACATGAAGCTCGGCAAGATGAGCACGTCGCGCGACTATGCCGAGCGGGCGCTGCGCCAGGCGCCGGCCGATGCCAACGTGCAGTTCACCGCGGCGCTCGTCTACGAGCGGCTCGGCGACATGCAGAAGGCCGAGCACGCCTATTCCACCGCGGCACGCCTCGGCAGGCAGGACCCGAACATCCAGGGCAACTACGCGGGATTCCTGTGCCGTACCGGCAAGGCCGCCGAGGGCGAGAAGATCTTCGGCGAAGTGGCGCAGAGTCCGCTCTACACCACGCCGGAGGTGGCGTGGGTGAACGCCGGGGTGTGCGTGCACGGCACCGGCGATGCGGTGGATGCGCAGCGGTATTTCATGCGCGCGCTCGCCATCCGCCCGGACATGCCGGAGGCTCTGCTGCAATCGGCGGAGCTCGCCTTCGAGCGCGGCGATGCCGCCCAGGCCGCGAGCGGGGTACAGCGCTACCTCGCCGTGAACCCCGCGACGCCCGAGATACTATGGCTCGGCTTTCGCGCCGAGGCGAAGCGCGGAAATGCCGGCGCGGCCGCGGCTTACGCGCGCCGGGTGCAGACGGAGTTCCCGAACTCCGAACAGGCGCAGAGAATGCGTATGGGCGCCGAGCCATGAGCGACACGCAGACGCTGGGCGAGCGGTTGAGGGCGGAGCGGGAGAAGCGCGGAATCAGCGCCGCCCAGGCGGCGGATTCCATTCATCTCGATGCATGGGCCATCGATGCCCTGGAGAGCGGGGACTATGCGCGGTTGGGGCCGACCGTGTACGTCAAGGGGCATCTGCGCCGCTATGCCGACCTGCTGCGCCTGCCGAGCGCGGCCATCCTGGCGGATTTCGACCCGAACGCCGTATCGGCGTCGGTCCGGGCGCCCGTGCAGGCGGGTTTGCGCATGCCGGGCGAGGAAGCGGCCGCACGGGCGTTTCCGTGGGGTTATGCCGCCGCCGTGGGCGGACTTCTGGCGGTGGCGATCGCGCTGGTCTGGTGGAAGCCGTGGCAGGGCCATGTCAGGTCCCCTGCGCAGGTGGCTGCACCGGCGGCCGTCGGCGAGGCCACGGTGGGTGCCGCGGGCGAGCCGGGCGAGACGACCCCCGCGGACGGCGACGCGGCCGGTGCAGCGTCGGCGGCCGTTGCCGCCGTGCCGGCGGGCGGTGTGCCGACCCCTGGATTGCCTACGGCCGGCGTGCCAGGGGGCGGCGGGCGGGGTGTCACGAACGGCCGCG
>CAZZYJ010000265.1:0-2911 GCA_964658215.1 uncultured Steroidobacteraceae bacterium
CGGCCGCGCAGCCGACGTCGCGCCGCGCCACCGGGCCGTCGTCACCGGCGCCGAGTTGCTGGCCGCACTGCACGATCCCGCGCTGCTGCTCGTCGACGCCCGTGCCCCGGAGCGTTTCGCGGGCAGCGCGGAGCCGCTGGACGCGGTGGCCGGACACGTGCCGGGCGCCGTCAACCATCCGTTCGCCCGCAATCTCGCGGCGGACGGCCGTTTTCTGCCGGCCGCCGAGTTGCGCCGGCGGTGGCTGGAACGGCTGGCGGGTGCGGCACCGCGGGACGTCGTGATGATGTGCGGCTCCGGCGTCACCGCTTGTCACAATCTGCTCGCGCTCGAACTCGCGGGTCTGCCGGGCGCCAGGCTGTACGCCGGTTCCTGGAGCGAGTGGATCCGCGATCCCCGGCGGCCGGTGGCGCGCGGCTCCGCTCGTTAAACGCCAGGCGAACCGTCATCTACATGCAGTCGCAATTTGTTATGGTGCGCGCCACATGAACACATCCGCAAAAGTGGTGGCCGCGAGCCCCGCCTGGAAGGTCAGCGAGGCCCTCGACTTGTACCAGGTCGAGGCCTGGGGCAAGGGGTATTTCTCGATCAACGCCGAGGGCCACGTGGTCGTGCGGCCGAGCATGGATACGGCCCGCGAAATCGACCTGGTCGAGGTGGTGCAGGGGCTCAAGGCCCGTGACCTGCACACGCCGCTGGTGATCCGCTTCTCCGACATCCTCGCACACCGTCTGCGCCACCTGGCCGACGCGTTCGGCTCGGCGATCGCCGAGAACGACTACAAGAACCGCTATGCCGCCGTGTTCCCCATCAAGGTGAACCAGCAGCGTCTGGTGGTGGAGGAGGTGTACCGCTACGGCAAGGAGTTCGGGTTCGGGCTCGAGGTCGGTTCGAAGCCGGAATTGCTGGCGGTGATGTCGATCACCGAGAACGCGCCGGACCGCATCGTCGTGTGCAACGGGTTCAAGGACGACAGCTACATCGAGGCCGTCATCATCGCCACCAAGCTCGGCCGTACCATCATTCCGGTGGTGGAGAATTTCGAGGAGATCCACCTGATCCTGAAGCACGCCGAGCGCTACCAGGTGCGGCCCAAGATCGGTGTGCGCGTGAAGCTCGCGAGCGAGGGCGCGGGCCGCTGGCGCGAGTCGGCCGGCGAGAAATCCAAGTTCGGCCTGTTCATCAGCGAGATCCTCGATCTGCACGCCTTGCTCGAGTCGCGCAACATGCTCGACTGTCTGAAGCTCGTGCACTGCCATCCCGGCAGCCAGCTGCAGGACATCCGTCGCGTCAAGGACGCCATCAACGAGCTCGCGCACGTCTACGCGGAACTCAAGCTCATGGGCGCCGGCCTCGAGTACATCGACATCGGCGGCGGCCTCGGCGTCGATTACGACGGCAGCGGCACCAACTACGAGTCCTCGATGAACTACACGCTCAACGAGTACGCGAGCGACGTGGTCTATCGCATCAAGAGCGTGTGCGACGCGCGCAACGTGCCGCATCCGATGATCGTGAGCGAGTCCGGGCGGGCCATCGCCGCCCACCACAGCCTGCTGGTATTCGACATCCTGGGCGCCTCGAAGCTGGATCAGTTTCGCGTCACGGGCAGGCCGGAGGAGGACTATCACGGCGGCGAAGAGGTGCCGCAGCCGGTGCGCGACCTGTTCGACAGCTATCGCTCGGTCAACGAGCGCCGGCTGGTGGAGTGCTACCACGACGCGCTGCAGGCGCGCGAACAGGCCCTGCAGATGTTCAACCTGGGCTATCTGAGCCTCGCCTTCCGGGGGCTCGCCGAGAAGCTGTACTGGGCGACGTGCACCCGGATCCGCGACTACTGCCGCAAGCTCGACCGCGTTCCGGAGGAACTCGAGAACCTCGAGGACATGCTGAGCGACATCTACTTCTGCAACTTCTCGATCTTCCAGTCGCTGCCCGACAGCTGGGCCATCGGCCAGCTGTTCCCCATCATGCCCATTCAACGCCTGCGCGAGAAACCCAGCCGCAACGCCGTGCTCGCCGACATCACGTGCGATTCGGACGGCAAGATCGACCGCTTCGTCCATCCCCGGCTCACCAAGCGCACCCTCGAGGTGCACGAACTGGCGCCCGGCGAACCGTACTACCTCGCCGCCTTCCTGGTCGGCGCCTACCAGGAGACCCTGGGCGACCTGCACAATCTCTTCGGTGACACGCACGTCGTGCACATCCGGCTGCAGGAGGGCGGTGGCTGGGGCATCGAGGAGATCGTCAAGGGCGACACCGCCAACAAGGTGCTGGAATACATGGAGTACGACACCGACGAGCTGTATCCGGGCATCGCCCGCGACTGTGAACGCGCCATCCGCGAGGGCCGCATGACCTTGAGCGAAGCGCAGGCCGTGAAGCGTTTTTACGAGAACGAGTTGAACGGCTACGCCTACCTCGAAGTGGAGTGAGCGGGCCCCGCGGCAGTTTGCCAACAATATTTCGCTGGCGTAGGATCGGCCGATAGGTACAGGCCGGGATGCCACCGCTGCAGTTCGGTCCGTTGTTCAAACCGCGCGCAGGCGTTATCGGTTCGAGTTGCGCGCACCCTCAGTGAGACCAGTGGAATGACGACGATCTACGTGGGCAACCTGCCCTTCACCGCCACCGAAGACGAAGTGCGCAACCTGTTCGAGCGTTACGGCAAGGTCGATTCCGTGAAGCTCATCAACGATCGCGAGACGGGGCGCCCGCGCGGCTTCGCGTTCGTCGACATGGGGGTCGGCGAAGCGCAGAACGCGATTCAGCAGACCAACGGATTCCAGATGGGCGGCCGCCCCTTGCGGGTGAACGAGGCCCAGGAGCGTGCGCCGCGTTCCAAGCCTCCCGGGGGCGGCGGGGGCGGCGGGAGTGGTGGCGGCGGCGGCTTTGGCGGCGGGAGTGG
>CAZZYJ010000265.1:2934-4971 GCA_964658215.1 uncultured Steroidobacteraceae bacterium
CCGCGACGCTGGTGACCGGCGCGGCGGCCCGCGGAACCGCCTCACCATAGATCCCTGAGCTGGGCGGCGACGTCGGTGACGCCGCCCGCCCGCAAACCGTCCACCGCGCGTTGCTGCGCGAATGTGGTCTGGTCGAAACACGCCAACACCCGGTCCGTCATGAAGCGGCTCTTCGCGCCGTACACGTGCGCATCGCCGCTCTTCGCCTGCTGGGTGACCGAATACCTGAGCGGTGCGCACAGGTGCAGCTCGTTGCGGGCACGGGTCATGGCGACGTACAACAACCTGCGTTCCTCCTCGACGAGCGCGGGCTTGCCGGTGGAGAACTCGGAGGGAAAGTTGCCGTCCGCGACGTTGAGGACATAGACGTGGTCCCACTCCTGTCCCTTGGCCGAATGAATGGTGGACAGGATCACGTAGTCCTCGTCCTTCGACGCGCCGTCCGACAGGTCGCTGGTGACGGACGGCGGATCGAGCGTCAGCTCGGTGAGGAAGCGCTCGCGGCTCGGGTACTGCGTGGACAGGGTCTCGAGCTGTTCCAGATCGCCGATGCGGCTGAACGCCGCGTCGTAGATGCGTTCGAGTTGCGGCGTGTACCAGGCGCGGACCTGCCCCACCTGGCCCGGCCACGGCGTCGCCGGATCGGCGAGCGCGCCGAACGCCGCGCAGAACCGCCGCCAGTCCTGGCCGGCGGCCGCCGGCGCCGCGTACCGCGCCAGGCTGGCGACGTCGTAAGCGTGCGTCTCGAGGTGATCGAGGGCCTGCCTGGCATGACCCGGCCCGATCCCCGCGATCAGTTTCAGCACCCGGAAGCCGGCCACCGCGTTGCGCGGATTGTCCGCCCAGCGCAGCACGCACAGCATGTCCTTGATGTGCGCCGCGTCGAGAAACTTGAGACCGCCGTATTTGACGAACGGAATGTTGCGCCGGCTGAGCTCGACCTCGAGCACGTCGCTGTGATGTGAACTGCGGAACAAGATGGCATGGCGGCGCAGCGAACCGCCGGTCTCGCGGGCGGCCAGGATCCGCGTCGCGATGTACTGCGCCTGGGCGAGCGCGTCGTCCAGAACGACGTAGCAGGGCTTGACGGGCGACTGGCGCCGTCCAACGAGCGTCTTGCGGTGCTGGTGGGCCGCATCGTGCATGAGCGCATTGGCGCAGTCGAGGATCTGCTGCGTCGACCGGTAGTTCTGTGTCAGCGTCACGCTCTGCGCCGGCGGCCGGTAGCGGGCGGCGAAACCCAGGATGTTGTCCACCGAGGCGGCGCGGAACGAGTAGATCGACTGCGCGTCGTCGCCCACCACGGTCACCCCCCGGCCGTCCGGCCTCAACGCCTGGATGATCTCGCCCTGCAGCGCGTTGGTGTCCTGATATTCGTCCACCAGCACATGGTCGAAATTCGCGCTCAAGCCCTGCGCCAGCGCGGGGGTCTGCATCATCGCGTGCCAGTACAGCAACAGATCGTCGAAATCGAGGACGTTGTGCTTGTGCTTGCGGGCGACGTATTCGCGATACAGACGCGTCAGTTCCTGCTCCCACTCGCCGGCCCAGGGATACGCGTCGACCAGCGTCTGTTTCAGGGTGAGGCGGGTGTTCACGCGGTGGGTGTAGATCGCGAGGCAGGCATCCTTGCGGGGGAAACGCCGATCCTTGGCGGACAGTCCCTGCTCGTGGCGCACCACGTCCATGAGGTCGGCGGCGTCGCTGCGATCGAGCACCGAAAAGTTCGGATCGAGGCCGATCTGCGGCGCGAACGAGCGCAGGATGCGGTTTCCCACCGCATGGAAGGTGCCCGACCAGGTGAGGCGCGAGGCGACGCTGCGCTCGTTGCGGCCGTCTTCGGCGAGCGCCTGGCCGACGATGAGGTCGGTGCGGCGGATCATCTCCTGGGCGGCGCGGCGCGTGAAGGTGAGCATGAGGACGCGGGCCGGATCCACCCCGTTCAGCACCAGGTACGCGGTGCGGTGCGCGAGCGCGTTGGTCTTGCCGGTGCCGGCGCCCGCGAGGATGAGCAGCGGGCCGGCCTGCACGCCCGCG
>CAZZYJ010000266.1:0-4949 GCA_964658215.1 uncultured Steroidobacteraceae bacterium
CTCGGCCTCCTCTTCGGGCACGGATTCGATGAGACCCGAAAACAGGTGGGCGTACCGGGATTCGCGCGAGCCGGACGCCCGCGGCAGCCGGGCGATGAAGGGGCCGTCCTCGCGGGTCAGCAGGCTTCTGAGCGTCGCCTCCACCGCCTCGGCATCGGCGAAGTCGCACAGGCGGTTGGTGCGCGAGCGCAGCTCGCCGGGGGTCTGCGGCCCGCGCAGCAGCAGCACGCAGAGGACGCCGAGTTCCTGCTTCGAGAATTTCAGCGAACCGAACTCGGTGTTGCAGAAACGATGCTTGTACTTGGTGACGCGCCCGCCGTAGCCGGCCGACTTGTCGCTCACCATGTGCTTCTTCATCAAGGCATCGACGGTCTGCTGCACCGCGCTCTCGGCCAGTTCCATCACCGGCTCGCGGTTGGTCTTCTGGTTGCAGGCGTTGGTGAGCGCGTTGAGCGAGAGCGGATATTGGTCGGGCGTGGTGATTTCCTTTTCGATCAGGCAACCGATCACGCGCGCTTCAGGAACGGAAAACTCTATGTTCATGCGCTAAGATTACCAGATGCACTCTGTCCAAATGATTGCCGAGTACGCCTGCTGCGGGGGCTTCCAGCGCTTCTATTCGCATCGTTCGCGCGAGACGGGCGGGGCGATGAAGTTTTCGGTGTTTCTGCCGCCGCAGGCGCAGAACGGGCCGGTGCCGGTGCTGTACTACCTCGCGGGGCTGACCTGCACCGAGGAGACCTTCGCGATCAAGGCGCATGCGCAGGGGCTGGCGGCGAAGCTCGGGTTGATGCTGGTCGCGCCCGACACCAGCCCGCGCGAGCCGCGCATCGCGGGCGATGCCGACACATGGGACTTCGGGCAGGGTGCCGGCTTCTATGTCGATGCGAGCCAGGCGCCCTGGTCGACACATTACAGAATGGACGCCTACGTCACCCGCGAGCTGCCGGAGCTCGTGGCCGGCCTGCTTCCCGCCCTGGCCGGGGCGAGCGGCATCTTCGGTCATTCCATGGGCGGCCACGGCGCGCTCACCCTGGGCCTGCGCAATCCCACCGTGTTCAAGTCCATCTCGGCGTTCGCGCCGATCTGCGCCCCGATGCAGTGCCCCTGGGGGCGTCAGGCATTCAGCCGCTATCTGGGCACCGACGAAGAGGCATGGCGCGATCACGATGCCAGCGAACTCGTCGGCCGGCGGGCCTTTGCGGGCAGCATCTTGATCGACCAGGGCACGGCCGACCCCTTCCTGGCCGCCGGGCAGCTGCTGCCGGACAGGTTCGCGGCGGCGGCGGGAAAGGCGCATCAGCCCCTGGTCCTGCGCATGCAGCAGGGGTACGACCATGGCTATTACTTCATCCAGACCTTCATTGGCGACCACCTGCGCCACCACGCGCAGGCCTTGAAGGAGGCCTGAGCCTCGTCGGTCAGCCGCCGCGGGCGGCGGACGCTCTCGGCGAGGACGCTCTCAGCGGGACTGCACCAGCGGCGACGAGGTGATGCGGCCGTCGAAGTCGGTCCAGACGTGCTGGGCGAAGTCGTAGAGCTTGCAGCGGCGCACGGTGTTCCAGTAGTAGCGCCAGGAGAACACCTCGGAATTCAAGCGCTCATCCAGCGTCGCCGAGAGGCGTGCCTGCGCCTCCTTGAGCCGGTACAGCGGAATGCCCATGTTCACGTGGTGTGCACCGTGCTCGAGAATGTAGTGGATCAAACCATCCAGGGGCCGCATCAGCTTGATGTGCACCGTGGTGGTGGCGTACCCCGCATTCGCGGTCCACTCGTCACGGCGCTCGTACCACGCCACCCGGGGGTGCGTGTGCTGCACGTAGATGACGAAGCCCATGAGGCAGTTCCACAGGAAAAACGGCACGGCGAAGCCGTACATGAGCAGTGCCCAGATCGACCGGCCGGTATAGATGCCCCAGATGGTCAGGCCGCCGATCCACAACGCCGCGAAGCCGGCCACCATGAGACAATCGACCAGATGGCTGGTGCGACGCGTCGTCACGTGCTTGCGGCCCGGAAAGAACAGCTTCTTCCACCACATCTCGACCATGTAGTACACGCCCTGCCCGAAGCCGCTGCGGTAGATGCGCTCCATCTGACGCCGGCGCCACGGCAGGCTGGCGAACTCGGCCGGTGAATAGGGCGTCCAGACGTAGTCGCGCCCCTTGAGATTCGTGAAGCCGTGATGCGCGAGGTTGTGACCCACCTCCCACAAGCTGTAGGGCGTCAGCGAGGGCAGGAAGGCGATGCGGCCGATCCATTTGTTCAGGATCTTGTTCGGCGTGTACGAGCCGTGGCAGGCGTCGTGTCCGATGACGAACAGACGGGCGATCCACAGGCCCCCCACCATGCAGGCGAATACCTTGACCCACCAGGCATCGACCACCAGCACGCTGGAAATCGCGGCGCCCAATACCAGCCAGTCCAGGAAGAACCACATCAGCGGAACCACCAGGGCACGCTCCACGGTGAACGGCTGCAGCATCTTCTGGAACTTGAAACGGGATTTATCAGGTGCCGGGGCGTGATTTTCCATCCGAGTATCATACGCCCACGCGTCGGCGTTTGCCGTACGACCGTCGCTCACCTTGCTCGTCAGGCGGTCTCGGCGTCCGGCCAGAGCAGCACCCCCAGGTGCTCGCAGGCCTCGATCAGCGCGGTGGCCGCTTCGCGGGTGCTGGCATCGAGACGTCGGTCGTGCGTGAGCAGCCAGGTGAGACGTGCGCGGCGCGAACGGGCCGAGGGTTCGCTGTCGAACAGCGACGGAAACAGGCCCAGCGCATCGACGAACTCGCGCAGCGGCGCACTCGATGCCGCATTCGGCGGTGCCACGAGCAGCAGTTTGAGCCAGGTGACGCAGCGCTTGGCGAGGCCCGCGCGGGTGATGCCGAGGCTGGTACGGCGGCGCGACTCCCCTTCCGCCAGGGAATCGGCGAGATGCCGGTAGCGCTCCACGGCATGTTCCTCGGCCGGCAACGCCGGGCTCGCGTCGGCCAGCACCGATCGCAACAGATCCGCGAGCAGCAACGCCAGCGATTCGGCGAGAAAACGCTGATTCTGCTCCGCATCCGGATGTGACAGATCCCCCCAGGAGGGCGGGCCACCTAGTCGCCGGGCGTTGGGTGAGTTCGGCATACCCGCAGTGTAGCCGCTCCGGCGCCCATCGCAACTGTGGCAAACTTCCGCGGGCGGCAAGGGGAGCGATATCGGCGAAGCGAGCAAGGGTGCGCCGGGGCGGCGGCGCGGGAGCGGGCAGGATCGGCTGAGCATCTCGCTGCGCGACGTCAGCGTGCGCCGCGGCGGCACCTGGGCGCTGCGCGGCATCACCCTGTCGCTGCAGCCGGGCGAGCGCTGGGCGCTGGTCGGCGACAACGGTTCGGGCAAGACGCAGCTGCTCAAATGCCTGGGCACGGACGTCTGGCCGACCCCGACGGGCACCGAGCGACGCCTGTATCGGGCCGGCGACCGGGAACTGGCCGTGCTCGAGGTGAAGCCACGCATGGCCTACCTCGGCGCGGAACTGCAGGACAAATACGTGCGCTACGGCTGGAACCTCACGGTGCGCGAATTGCTCGGCACGGGGATTCATGGCACGGACCTCCTGTTGCGCGCGGTGACGCCGGCCGAGGCGGGCCGCGTGCTGCGCATGCTCGCCACCTGCCGGCTCGCGCGTCTGGCGGGGCGGCGTTTTCTGTCCCTGTCCTACGGGCAGAAACGCCTCGCCCTGCTGGCGCGCGCCCTGATCGGGCGGCCCGACTGGCTGTTGCTGGACGAGTTCTACAACGGCCTGGATACGCAGTTCCGGGGCGTGATCGACGGCGTGCTCGATGCCGCCCGTCGGCGCGGCCAGTCCTGGGTCGCCGCGGCGCATCGCGCCGCCGATGTCCCGCGCGGCACGCAGCGGGTGATGGAGCTGCGCGCGGGCCGGCTGCATTCGATCGCCCGCTGGGGAGCGCGCGACGCCGCGACGCTCGCCGCGGCAGCGGCCGAGTCCGGCACCCTGACCTGGCCGGCGGCAACGCCGGTGCGCCGGGCGCGCGCGACGCCCGAGCCCGTGCACCAGACGCCGGGGGAATCGTTGGTGCGCATCAGCCGGGCGACCGTCTATGTCGAGTATCGGCCCGTGCTGCGCGAGCTCGACTGGGAACTGCGCGCCGGAGAACACTGGGCCGTGTTCGGCGGCAACGGCTCCGGCAAGTCGACGTTCCTCAAGCTGCTGTACGGCGACTTGTCGCCGGCGCTCGGCGGTCACATCGAGCGCGCCGGGATCGCCGCGGGAACACCGATCGCGGACTGGAAACGCCGCGTGGGCATGGTGTCACCGGAACTGCAGACCGACTATGCCATCGATGTCAGCGTGCTCGACCTGGTGGCGAGCGGACGTCACGCGAGCCTAGGCCTGGTCGAGGAGGCCGACGCGCACGAGCGCCGCATCGCACTGCACTGGCTAAAGTTCTTCGCCCTGGCGTCGGTGGCGCAGCGGCGTCCGCGGGAGTTGTCGTATGGGCAGTTGCGCCGTGCCCTCATGGCCCGTGCGCTGGCCGGCGATGCACGCCTTCTCCTGCTGGACGAACCGTTGACGGGACTGGATCCCCGGCAGCGCGCGGCGATGAAGCGCCTGCTCGAGCAGCTCATGAAGCGCAAGATCACCGTGGTCATCGCCGTCCACCACGCGGAAGACCTGCCGCGCGGCATCGGCCGGGCCTTGCGGTTGTACAAGCGGCGCGCATACGCGGTGGATCTGCAATATGCTCGCTAGAGGCCGGCGCGGCACCGGCGCCGGGCAACAACGGAAGGGTCGAGGATGGAAATGACGAGGGCACGCCTTGCTCTTCTCGGCGCAGCAGCCGCCGCGCTGTCGGCGGCCGCCTGCGGTTCGGCCGAATACGCCGTCCGTCCGCTGCCGCGGATCGCGGCCGACAGTGTCGGCAAGCCGGTGAGCCGACTGC
>CAZZYJ010000267.1:0-4927 GCA_964658215.1 uncultured Steroidobacteraceae bacterium
ATCGAGGTGGTGGACGGACAACAGGCGCTGCTCGACGCCCGTCAGATCAAGACGCCGGACGAGATCGAACTGCTCAAAATGGCCGCGGCCATGGTGGATGCGACGTACGTCGACATCTGCAAGGCCATCCGGCCGGGCACCCGGGAGAACGAACTCGTGGCCATCGCCAACGACCGCCTGTTCCGCATGGGTTCCGAGCGCGTCGAATGCGTCAACTCCGTGTCCGGGCCGCGGGGCCGCCCGCATTCGCACACCTTTTCCGACCGCATGATCCAGCCGGGTGACATGGTGTTCCTGGACATCATGCACTCCTTCAATGGTTACCGGACCTGCTACTACCGCACCTTCATCTGCGGGGAGCCGAACAAGTACCAGATCGATGCCTATGAGAAGGCCTCGAAGTGGATCAGTGCTTCCATCGACATGATCCGGCCCGGCGTGACACCCGACGAAGTGGCGCAGGTGTGGCCCGACGCGCAGGAGTTCGGCTACAAGGACGAGGCGGAGGCATTTCTCCTGCAGTACGGACATGGTGTCGGCTTGTCGCTGTGGGAACGGCCCATCATTTCCAAACGCTATCGTGGCAACACCGCGCCGTTGCAGGAGGGCATGGTGTTCGCCCTCGAGACCTGGTGCGGAGCGGATGACGGCTCGGGCGCCGCACGCATCGAGGAAGAGGTGGTGGTGACGAAGGACGGCTGCCGCATCATCACCAATTTCCCGTCGGACCGGCTCATTTCGTGCGGGTTGCCCGGCTGCGAGGTGTTCTGACCGGCTGAGCGGGTGATCGGGCGACGCGCCGCCCGCGCGACGGGCGGTGGGCGCAGTCAGCTCGCCGCGCCCAACGCCTTACGGTCTGCTCAGACGAGCGCCGACTTGTAGAGTTCGGTCAGTTTGCTCCAGGCCCTTTCCGCATCCGGCTTGCTGTAGATCGGCATGCCGTTCTGCATGGGCATGTCGGGCACGCACCAGCCGTGCTGTGTGCCGTCGTACACCACCACCTCCGCCGGAACCTTGGCGGCCGCGAAGGCGGCCTTGAGCTTGTCCTTCGCATCCGGCTGGCGTGTGTCGTCGCTGGCGGCGATGGCGATGTACAGCCTGGCCTTGATCTTGGGCGCGAGGAGGTGCGGGCTGTCCGGCATGTCGGTGACCAGACCGCCGCCGTGAAAAGAGGCGCCGGCGCCGACGCGATCGGGCAGCGTGGCCGCCGTCCGCAACATCAGGGGACCGCCCATGCAGTAACCCTGCACACCGATCTTTTTGCCCTTGTTCACCGACGACTGCGAATCGAGCCAGGCGATGTAGGCCTTGCCGTCCGTCTCGGCCGCGCCCGGCGCATTCAGCGGGCCGGCCAGCGAGGCCAGCTTGGCGCGGTTTTCCTGGTTGGCAAAGTCGAAGGACGACGCGTCCTCGAACACGGGGGACTTGGCGGCCCGGTAGAAAGGGTTCGGCACCAATACCGCAAACCCCTCCGCCGCCAGCCGGCGGCCGAAGGCGCGGTAGGCCGGGCGCAGGCCGAACACGTCGGTCCAGATCAACACGCCCGGATGGGTGCCCTTGGCCGGGTGGAAAAACGCAGCATCGCAGTCCCCGCCGGGCATCTTGATGCTCACGTCGGTTTCGACCACGGCGGCATCCGCGGCCATCGCGACGCCGGACACCGAGCCCGCGGCGGCGGCGGCGGCGGCGGCGCATCCTGCCGCTGCGGAGCGGGCCACGAAATCGCGGCGGGCCTCGCCGACGGGCGTGAGGCCGTCCGCGGGGCGATCGATCTTTTCGAGGGTCATAAGCTTCCTTATTTGGTGATCTTGCTGAACGGCAGCATGCGCACGAGCACGCTGTCCTTGTTCCAAAAATGGTGTTTCAGCGCGGCGAGGATGTGCAGCAGCGCGAGGAAGAACAGCACGCGGCTCAGCGTGTCGTGGGTGGTGCGCAGCACGTCGAAAGCCTGCTCGTTCCTGCCGATCAGGTTCGGCCAGGTCCAGACGTTGAACCAGGTGGTCGAGAACCCCTTGGCCGACGACATCAGCAGTCCCGACACCGGCATGGCGAGCAGGATCACGTAGAACGCGATGTGCGAGACCCGCGCGAGCCCGCGCTCGGCGGTCTTCATCTGCGGCGGCAGCGCCGGCGGCGGACTGCGCCACCGCCAGATCACCCGCAGCAGCATCAGCATGAGCACCGTCATGCCGAAGCTCTTGTGACGCATCAGCAGACCGAGCTTGTCGAGGCCGAACGGCGGGTCCACGTGAATGCCCGGCGGAAGATTTTCAGGGATGGGCGCGAGCAGGAACTGCACCACGATGAGCGTGGCGATGAGCCAATGCAGCGTGCGAGCGAACGCGCCGTAGCTCGTACGGGAATTCTCCATCTGCATCGAACCGGCTCCTTGGTGCGCCCCAGACGTCAAAAACGGGCGTCGAGGGCGACGTGATAGGTACGCAGCGTGTCGTAGCCCACGATCTGCCCGATGAACACACCCTGCTGCTGCAACATAGTATCGACGAAATGCGTATTGGTCACGTTATTCCCGGACAGAGTCACGCCCCAGTGGCCGCTCGCGGCGCGTATCCCCGTCGCCACGTTGACCAGGTTGTAGCCCGGCTGGAATTCGTTGGGATCCGCCTTGGCCTCGAAATATTGCTTGGTCTTGTAGCTGTCGTTGGCATCGAAGAAAAAGCGCAGCCCGTCGCTCACCGGTATCTCATAGCGGGCATCCACGTTGGTGGAGACCTTGGGCGAGTTGAAGAGCGGTTTGCCCGCCAGATTCTGATACCCGTTCACGCAGCCCTGCGCCACGGTCTGCGTCGTGCTGTAGCACTGGCCGTCGGGGAAATTCGTGAAACGCGCGTTCGCATAGGTCACTGCGGCGGAGATGCTGAACTCGTTGGTGACCGCGAAAGCCGCGTCGAAATCGACGCCGTCGCTCTTCAAGCGCGGGGCGTTGGCGACGATCACCGACAGCGGCGAAGTGGGCGAATGCAGCGTGGTCTGGAAATTGGTGAACGACTCGTCGAACAACGCGACGTTGGCCGTCACGCGCCGGTCCAACCACTGTGTCTTCGCGCCGAGCTCGTACGCCACGGCCACCTCCGGTTTCACCACGCCACCGTTGGTCGCGCCGATATCCACCTGCGCGGTGCCCACGTTGTAGATGATGCCGGGACCCTTGTAACCCCGTGACACCGTGCCATACAGCATCACGTCGGGCGTCATCTGGAACTGCAGGCCGGTGCGCCAGGACGTGAAGTTGTCGTCGATGTGCGCCGTGGCGTTCAGCACGCCGAAATTCGAGCCCGGGTCGTTCCAGCCGGGAACGATGGCCACCTGGCCCGCATTCAAGAGCACCCGGTTGATCGAGCCACGGTCGTCGTCATGCGACTCGCGGGCCCCCAGGATGAAATGCAACCGGGGAGTGATGTCGAAGGTGGCTTCGCCGAACCCTGCATAGCTCTCGTTGGTCTGCGCCTGCTGGGCGAAATCGTCCACCGTCGGCAGCGGCACGGCAATCACGCCGAGGGTGAAATCGTCGTTCAGCTTCTCGTGGAAATAGAACAACCCGGCGACGTAGTGCAGCCGGTCGGTGACGGGCGATGCATAGCGCAGTTCGCCCGTGAACTGCCGGTAATGACCCACGTCGATGTTTTCAGGCTGGTTGCTGTAGGGGTTGGAGCTCGGATACGCGGCGGTGGATTGGTTGACGTTGTTCGCCCGATAGGAGAACACCGAGGTGAACACGCCGCTCCAGGGCGTCGTGTAATCGCCCTGCAAGGTGTAGGCCGCCGAATTACCATGATCGAAATACGGCACCGTGCCGAGGTCGTAGGCGGTCCGGTTGGTCGTGCTGGGGTTGCGGCCATTGACGCCGACGTCGTAGCCGTACACCGCCGCGCCCGCATTGATCAACGTGAAATTGGCGGGTTCGTATTGACGAATAGTGTAAGCGGCACCGTTCTGCACGTGGTTCTGCCATTCGCCCGTGAAATTGAGATCGAGGTTTTCAACCGGCAGCCAGCGCAACCGAAAGCGCGCGCCGCCATTGTTCAGGTCGTTCATTTCCTGGCCGGTGTTGGCCTCGAGCACCGTTCCGTCGCGCTTGAATCTCCATCCGGAGACGCGAACCGCGACGGTGTCGCCGATCGGCAGATTCACGGTGCCGGTGTACTGTTCATCGTTCAAGGTGCCGTAGGACACGCGACCGATGGCCTCCACCTTGTTCATTTCGGGGACGTTGCTCACCAGGTTGATGAGACCCGACGAGGCGTTCTTGCCGAACAGCATGCCCTGTGGACCCTTCAAGACCTCGACGTGCTGGATGTCGACGAGATCGGCGACGGAGCCCGCGGCCGAACCCAACGGGACGCCGTCGAAGGCGACGCCGACCGACTGATCGACGCCCACGCCGCCCGCCGCGGTCCCGACCCCACGCACGCTGAAGTTGTTCGCGGCGGAGAGAAAGGACTGGTTGAAGGTGACGCTCGGCACCAGTCTGGTCAGATCGGAGGTGTCGACGAGACTCTGTGACTGCAGCTGTGCCTGCGACACCACCGAAATCGACAACGGCACGTTTTGCACGCTCTCGGCGCGTTTCGTGCCGGTGACGATGATTTCAGACAACGCGTCGGTGCCGCCTGCCGCCGCGGCGGGGGCGTCGACGGCGGTCGCCGCGGTGGATTGAGCGTCGGCACACACGGCGGCGATCGAGCCACCCAGTCCGACGAGCGTGCACAGCACACGCACGGTCTTCGATTGACGCATCGTTATTACTCCCCATTGTTCCATCTGTTTTATTCGACGCCGTCGCGTCCCAGGTGCGACGCCCGGTGCGTCGACTACTCTCAACCTGTCGGTGCACCATCCAAAGTGCACCCCCGACATTCGCGCGGCCGTGCCGACGGCCGCCTCTCAAGACGTCAGATCGCCCGAG
>CAZZYJ010000268.1:0-4926 GCA_964658215.1 uncultured Steroidobacteraceae bacterium
CAGCAACGACGCACCCAGCACCGACGCAACTATGAATAGCTCCGAATGCCAAAGCCTGAGGGAAGCAGTCGATGCGATAAATGAGCGGATGCGACATCGTTATTCTAATCCCGAAGGAAATTTCTATCGCGGTCGGCTGCGTGAAATCAGTGACCAACAGTACGAATTGCATTGCCTGCGATGATCAGCGCCACCGGGAACTGCCCCGACAAACGCAAGACGCGCTCCATTACTATGCATGAATCTGCGTCTCGCAGGAGATCTCACATGGTTTTTCCCGATTGGAAACACCCGCGCTGCCTCACCCCACCCTCTCGCACCACCGCTCCACATCCGCTTCTCCACCCATCAGCGCCAACCCCGATGCGATCGATTGAAGTTCCGCGCCCGTGGCTATCTTGTCTGCATCGAAGCGCGCATCGAAGAGGGCTCGCACGGCCGGGACGAACGACGAGCCGCCGGTCAGGAATACGCTGTCGATCTGGCGAGAGGTGAGCTTGGCGTCGGCCAGAGCTTCATCGACGGCGGCTTCGATCGCGGTCAGCTCGCGGCTGATCCAGCCGGTGAATTCGGTCCGCTCCACCGACGCCTCCAAGTGGATCCCGCCGGCGTCGAATTCGAACCGGGCACGGGTCTCGACCGACAGCGTCTCCTTGAGCTTGGAGACTGCCTGATAAAGGGTGTACCCATGGTTGCCATCGAGCAGCTCGACCAGCCTGGCGAGTTTTTCCGGCTCCAGCGATTTGCGTGCCAGGGTGCGGATGTCGCGCATGTCGCGCGAGGTGCGCATCAGCGCCAGCTGCTCCCAGCGGGCGAAGCTGGTGTAGAAGCGGTTGGGCGCCAGCAAGATCTTGTTGAGCTCGCGATAGCTCGATCCCTTGCCCAGCGACGGCGAGACTAGGTTGTCGATGAGGCGGTAGTCGAAGGCGTCTCCCGCGATACCGACGCCGGATTGGCCGAGGGCGCGGCCGGCGAGCTTGCCGCCCTTGCGCTCGAAGCGGATGACGGAGAAGTCACTGGTGCCGCCACCGAAGTCGGCCACCAGGACCGTGGCGTCCCGCTCCAGGCGTCGAGCAAAGAAGAACGCCGCAGCAACCGGCTCATAAGCATACAGGATATCGGTAAAGCCCACGCGCTCGAACGCGGTCTGGTAACGCCGCAGCGCCAGCGCATCGTCAGTGCTCGCGCCGACGAAGCGAACCGGCCGTCCGACGATGACGCGCCCGCCGGCAGCGTCCAGCGCCCCCCCGCTCTTGTCGCGCAGCCGCCGCAGGAAGTCCGACAGCATATCCTCGAAGGTATAGCGGCGGCCCAGCACCTGGGTTTCTTTGAACAGGGAGCTGGCCGCATAACTCTTGAACGACTGGATGAAGCGGGTCTCACCCGGATCGTCCAGATAGGCCTTGATCGCCCACGGCCCCGCGCTCACCGCCCGCCCCGTTGCGTCGGTCGAGTCATGGTTGAAGCTCAAGGCCGAGCGGAACGTGGCGGTGGGCGCGGACGGCGTTGCGAAGGAAACCAGCCGGGCATGATCGCTGCCATCGCCGATCGCCACGACGGTGTTGGTGGTGCCGAAATCGACACCGATGACCGGTGCGGTCACGGCAATGACCCCGGCGCGTGAAGCGCAATGGGTGCGGCCGGCGCGGTCAGTCGCGGCGTGGCCGCGAGCAGCCCCTTCGTGTACGCATGTTCCGGCGCCGTGAACACCCGCTCGGTCGGCCCGTCCTCGACGATGCGTCCCTGCTGCAGCACATACACCCGGTCGGCAATCGCGCGGACCACGCTCAGATCATGCGTGACGAACAGATACGCGAGCTGCAACCGCTCCGACAGTTCGGTGAGCAGAGCGAGTATCTGCGCGCGCACCAAGACGTCGAGCGCGGACACGGCCTCGTCGAACACGACCACCGCAGGCTCGATGATGAGCGCCCGCGCAATCGCGATCCGCTGCCGTTGACCGCCGGAAAATTCGTGCGGAACGCGCTCGGCGTCCGCGGCAGACAAGCCGACCCGTTCCAGCGCCGACGCCACTTTGCGGTGGCGCTCGATGCGCGACAGCGGCACGTCGAGAAGATGAAACGGCTCGGCCACCAGGCGTTCCACCGACCAGCGGGGGTCGAAGCTGCCGAAGGGGTCCTGGAACACGGCCTGGATACGGCGCCGCACCCGCCGCGCGTTGTCGCCCGCCTGCAGCAGGGATTCGCCGCACACCTCCACCTCACCGGCCTGGATCGGGTCCAAGCCGAGCACGGCGCGCAGCAGACTGGATTTGCCCGAACCGGATTCTCCCACCAGGGCCACGGTCTCGCCCGGATGGACCACCAGCGAGGCGTGGTCTACCGCACGGAAAACGCCGGCCGCCCGCCACGGCGAGCGCCGCCGCAGCGGATAGTCGCGCACGATGCCGCGCACGTTCAACACGGGCACGCCGGCGTCGGGCACCCCGGCGCCGCGAGCGCGCGGCGCGGCGCCACGCGGCATGAGGCCGGACCGCGCAGCAGGCTTCGGCCCGAGCACGGCGGCCGCCAGCAGTGCCTTCGAATAAGGATGTTGCAGCTCCCGCAACGCCGCGGTGGCACCCTGCTCGACGATCCGGCCGGCCTGCATCACCGCGACCCGGTCGGTCAGCTGCGCGATCACGGCGAGATCGTGACTCACCAGGATCAGTCCCATGCGCAGGCGGCGCGTGAGATCGCCGAGCAGTGCCAGCACCTGGGCCTGCGTGCCGACGTCCAAGGCCGTGGTCGGCTCGTCGGCGATGAGCAGGGCCGGACCCAGTACGATGGCAATGGCGATCGCCACCCGTTGCCGCTGTCCCCCGGACAACTCGTGGGGATACCGCTCGAGTGCGCCCTGTTCACCCGTCAAGCCGACGGCATCGAGCGCTTCGCGCGCCATGACGCGCGCCCGGGCCGGCGTCGCCGCGCCGTGCAGCCGGACCGTCTCGGCCACCTGCGCGCCGATGCGCATGGACGGATTCAGCGCACTCATCGGTTCCTGGAACACCATGCCGATGCGCCGCCCGCGGATGCCCTGCAATTCACGCGCGCTGCGGCCGACGAGGTTCCTCCCCTGCAGGCGCACGGCGCCGCGCAGACTTGCCCGCGGCGGCAGCAGCTGCAGGATGGCGAGCGCGGTCATGGATTTTCCGGACCCCGACGCACCCACCAGCCCCAGGATCTCGCCGCTCTCGACCGCGAGCGACAGGTTGTCGATGAGGGGCATCGCGTCGACGGACAGGCTCAAGGACTCGATGGCCAGCAGCGGCGGCAGCTTCGCGGCGGCGTTCATCGCATCCAGCGCCGGCGCAGACCATCACCCAGCAGATTCAGCCCCAGCACGAACAGCACCACGGCCGCCCCCGGAAACAGAGCCAACGAGGGGGCCAGCGCGGTCAACGTCTGCGCGTCGTTCAACATCCTGCCCCAGCTGGTGACCGGGGGCTGCGCCCCGAGTCCGACGTACGACAGCCCCGCCTCCGCGATGATCCCGAGGGAGAACTGGAGGGTCCCCTGCACCAGCAGCACGCCTTCGAGATTGGGCAGCAGATGCTCGAACGCGATGCGCAGCGGCCGTTTGCCGGCCACGCGGGCCGCCAGCACGAAATCGCGGGTGCCCAGATCGCGGGCGCCGCCGCGAACGACGCGGGCAAAGACGGGAATGTTGAAAATGCCGATGGCCAAGATGGCGTTCACGGCGCCCGGCCCGGCCACCGCCGTGATGAGCACGGCGAGCAACAGCGACGGAAAGGCGAAGATCAGGTCGTTGCCGCGCATGATGACCTCGTCGAGCGTACCACCGCGCGCGGCGGCGATGAGACCCGCCGGCACGCCGACGCCCAAACCGATCAGCACGGACGCCGACGCCACCCCCACCGAGTTTCGGGCCCCCGCCATGATGAGGGAGAGCACGTCGCGACCGAGCTGATCCGTGCCGAACCAATGCTGCCAGCCTGGCGCGCGCAGCTTGTCGCCGATCGCGAGAAGCTGCGGATCGTAGGGCGTCCAGAACTGCGCCAGCACCGCGATGACGACGAACGACGCGGTGACGAGCGCTCCCGCGACGAAGGCCGCGTCGGCGCGACGCCTGGCCGTCATCGCATGCCCTGCGCGCCGCGCAGACGCGGGTTGACGAGGGCGTGGCCCAGATCGACGACGAAGGTCACGACCACCACCGCGAACACCAGCACCACGACCACGCTCTGCACGACGATGAGATCGCGCTGCACGATGGCCTGGAATACCAGCCTGCCCAGGCCGGGAAGGAAAAAGACCTCCTCGATGATGACGCCCCCTGCCAGCAGGAAGGAGAACTGCATGCCTAAGATGGTGAGCACCGGCACGAGCGCGTTGGGCAGCGCATGCCGCCACAGCACCCGCCACTCGCCGGCACCCTTCGCGCGCGCGGTCCTGACGTAATCCTCGTGCAAGGTCTCGAGCAGCGCACCGCGCAGCACGCGCGTGAGGATGGCCGCCTGCGGCAGGGCGAGCGCGATGGCCGGCAGAGTCAGGGCCCGCAACGCCGGCCCGAACCCGGCGCCCCAACCGGGAAAGCCGCCGGCAGACACCCAGTGCAGATGCACCGCGAACCACAGCGCCAGCAACATGCCCAGCCAGAAATTGGGAATCGCGAGGCCGAACTGCGTCACGCCGGTGAGCAGCCAGTCGCCGGCGCGACCGCGGCGCGCGACGGCCAGCAGGCCGAGCGGAACGGCGACGGCCGTCGACAGCAGCAACGCATAGACGGCCAGCGGCAGCGAGACCTGCAGACGTTCCCCGATCAGGCCGCCGACCGGGACGCGATAGGTATAGCTCAGGCCGAAATCACCGTGCAGCAGTCCGCAGGCCCAGATGAAATATCGATGCAGCGGCGCGGCGTCCAGACCGAGCTGGTGGCGCAACGCGGCGGCGGTGGCCAGGTCCG
>CAZZYJ010000269.1:0-4835 GCA_964658215.1 uncultured Steroidobacteraceae bacterium
GGACGGTGCGGCGGCGGGCGCGGGGACGGGGGCTGCGGGGACGAGCGGCGCGGCTGCGGCCGGTGGCCTGCGCGGTGGCCCGTTGCGCCGTGTGCCGGCGGGTTGGTCGCCCCCCGTCGTCGACGCCGCCATGAGCGGCCTTGAGCTCGCGGCGTCTGCACCCGCCCGTGAGGAGACGCCGGTGTTCGACTGGGCGGGGGAGACGGCACGGCGGGTGGGCAGCCTGGTGCATGCCGAACTGCAATTCTTCGATCTGGACACTGTGACCGAAGCCGGGCTGCGCGCCCGGGGTGCGCACTTCCGGCGCTGGCTGGCGCTGCACGGGGTGCCCGCGGACCGTCTCGAAGAGGCCGGCGCGCGCGTCATCGCCGCCTTGATCGCCGTGTACCGCGACCCACGCGGCCGTTGGATCCTGAAGAAGGGCTATCGGGACGAACTACGCGAGCATGCACTGTCCGGGCTGTGGCACGGCGAGGTGACGCGGGTGGTCTTCGACCGCAGCTTCATCGACGGCGGCGTGCGCTGGGTCGTCGATTACAAGACCAGCCGGCACGGCGGCGGCAACCTCGATGAATTCCTGGACCGTGAAGTCGAACGCTACCGGCCGCAATTGCAGCGCTACGCGCAGTTCGCCCAACTCCTGGGACCCGAGCCGGTGCGCGTGGGGTTGTATTTTCCGCTGATGCGGGCGTGGCGGGAGTGGGATCCGCAGGGGGCGTGAGCCGGGACGGCTTGTTTGCCGGGCATACGGTGTCGGTATACATCGAACCGAAGTCGGCGGCCGTGCCGGCTCGTCACAGCGTCAGGTGCAAAATTGATTGAACGCACTGCGCTCGTAGTCCGCAAACTCCGCGCCGTCGACGAATCCTCTGCGTCTGTATAACGACAAAGCGGGTTCGAAATAGCTTCCGCTTCCGGTTTCGAGACTCAGCCGGGTCTGGACGACTGCGCAGCGCTTGGGCACACTCGAGGCATGCTAAAACACAGCTTTCGCTCGCGGCGTGGGGCGTCGTGCGTATGCGGTGTCGACATTTATCGGACCGAAGGCGGTGTGACCGTGATGTTGACGGAGCTCGTGTCGAATCGTGGCATCAGCGTGACGACGTGCATCGATGAGCTCGCGACGGACATCGCGCTCGGTCTCCTCGACGCGGGCTTCATCGACGATCCGCAGGCGGTACGTCATCCCGCGCGGGCGGCGGGGGTGCTTCGCACGGGCAGCTGCCAACCCGGGCGGACGAAGTGGCAGGTATAACCGCCGGGATTGTGTTCCAGATAATCCTGATGCTCGGGCTCGGCCTGCCAGAAGTCGCCCGCCGGGACCACCTCGGTCACCACCTTGCCGGGCCACAGCCCGGAGGCTTCGACGTCGGCGATGGTGTCCTCGGCCACGTCGCGCTGGGCTTCGCTCGTGTAGAAAATGGCGGAGCGGTAGCTCGGGCCGCGATCGTTGCCCTGGCGGTTCTTCGTGGTGGGATCGTGGATCTGGAAGAAGAATTCCAGGATCTTACGGTAGCTGGTGCGCTGCGGGTCGAAAATGATCTCCACCGCTTCGGCGTGCGAGCCGTGATTGCGGTAGGTGGCGTTGCGCACCTCGCCGCCGGAGTAGCCCACCCGGGTTGAGACGATGCCCGGCTGGCGGCGCAGCAGATCCTGCACCCCCCAGAAGCAGCCGCCGGCGAGTATCGCGCGTTCGTTCGTGTCAGCCATGAATCCTCCTCGTTGAGTCTCGTATCGTTCAGCCGGCGACGCCCGGCGCAACCATCCTGGCCGGATCGACGATGCGGTCGAAATCGTTCTCGTCGACGAAGCCGAGTGCGAGCGCCGCGGCTTTCAGCGTCAGGTCGTGCTGCAGGGCGTGGTGTGCGATCTGCGCTGCCTTCTCGTAGCCGATCACCGGCGCAAGCGCGGTGACCAGCATCAGCGAGCGTGTGACGTCCTCGCGGATCTTCTTCAGGTTCGGCTGTGTGCCCTCGACCAGGAAACGGCGGAAGTTGGTCGAGGAGTCCGTGAGCAGCGTGATCGATTGCATCAGGTTCGAAATGATCAGCGGCTTGTAGACGTTCATCTCCAGATAGCCGCCGGCACCGCCGAAGCCGATGGCGACGTCGTTGGCCATCACCTGCACCGCGGCCATGGTGAGCGCTTCGGCCTGGGTGGGATTGACCTTGCCCGGCATGATGGACGAGCCGGGCTCGTTTTCGGGCAGCATGAGTTCGGCAAAACCGGCGCGCGGCCCGCAGGCCATCAAACGCACGTCGTTGCCGATCTTGTACAAGGACACGGCGAGCGTGCGCAGGGTGGCGGACAGGTGCACCAGCGCGTCGTGCGCTCCCTGCGCGGCGAACTTGTTGGCGGCGGTGACGAAGGGCAGACCGGTGAGCGCGGCGAGCTGCGCGGCGGCCGCGGCGGCGAAGCCGGGCGGTGCGTTGATGCCCGTGCCCACCGCGGTGCCGCCGAGCGCGAGACAATAGACGTCACGCAGCGAGTCGCCGATGCGCACCAGATTGTCGGTGAGCATCGCGGCATACCCGGACCATTCCTGTCCGAGCGTGAGCGGGGTCGCGTCCTGCATGTGCGTGCGGCCGATCTTGACGATGTCGCGCCACGCCTCGCTCTTGGCCGCGATGGCATCGCGCAACGCGGTGAGGGACGGCAGCAGTCCCCGCACCACGTGGGTCGCCGCCGCGACGTACATCGCCGTCGGAAACGAATCGTTGCTGGACTGGGACATGTTGACGTGATCGTTCGGATGCACGGGCGACTTGCTGCCGAGCGGCGTGCCGGCGAGCTGGCAGCACCGGTTCGAGATCACCTCGTTGACGTTCATGTTGAACTGGGTGCCGCTGCCCGTCATCCATACATGCAGCGGAAACATGCCGGAATGAGCGCCTTCCAGTAGTTCATCGCAGACCCGGCCGATCAGCTGATGTTCGCGCTCGCCGAGGCGGCCGAAGGCGTGATTGACGGCGGCGGAGGCCTTTTTCACGAACGCGTAGGCGGCGATCATTTCGCGCGGCATCAGGTCGCTGCCGATGCTGAAGTATTCGAGCGAGCGCTGGGTCTGCGCGCCCCACAGCTTGTCCGCGGGGACCTGCACGGGGCCCATGCTGTCCGTTTCGGTTCGAAACTCGCTCATGGCACTAGCATAGACCATTGCGGACGCCGGTTGGACCGCGGATCGGATGGCCGAGGGCGCGAAATCATGGTGTGATACGGGCCATGAACCAGACCTACCTGCGGTTGATTTACGCCGTCCTCGCACTCGCGGTGACCTGTGCGCTGCCGGCGCGGGTGCCTGCGGCCGAACAGCCGTTGTTGCGCGAGATTGCCGCGGCCCCCGATCCGCGGCGTCTACAGGACACCGTCCAGGCGTTGGTCGCCTTCGGCACCCGGCACACGCTCTCCGATACGGCGTCGCCGAAGCGGGGCATCGGTGCGGCGCGCCGCTGGACGCAGGCGCAGTTCGAGCAGATCGGCCGGGAGTGCGGAGGCTGCCTGACGCTCGTCACGCCGACGCAGACCGTGTCGGGGCAGCGCATCCTGAACCCGGCGCAAATCGTCGATGTGGTGGCCATACAAAAAGGCGTCGGCGACCCCGGGCGCGTGATCGTGCTGACCGCGCATATCGATTCGCGGGTCAGCGACGTCATGAATGCGACGGCGACGGCGCCCGGTGCCGACGACGATGCGTCCGGCGTCGCGGTGGTGCTGGAGGCGGCCCGGGTGCTCAGCCGTCACCGATTCGGGGCGACGCTGGTGTACGGCGTGCTCTCCGGCGAGGAACAGGGTCTGTATGGCGGGAAGGTGCTGGCCGACTACGCGAAGGCCCAGGGGTGGCGCGTGGAAGCGGACTTGAACAACGACATCGTCGGCGGCACGCAGGGCCAGAACGGCGTACTGAACAACACCCGCGTGCGGATCTTCTCGGAAGGCACGCGCGACACCGAGACTCCCGACGAGGCGAAGCAGCGTCGCGCCGAGGGCGGCGAAAACGATTCGGCGTCGCGCAACGTGGCGCGCTACGTGAAAGGCGTCGCCGAAGCCTACATTCCCAATTGGACCGTGGCGCTGGTGTACCGGCTCGACCGCTTCGGTCGCGGCGGGGATCATGCGGCGTTCAACGCGCTGGGGTTCCCGGCCGTGCGCTTCACGGAGAATGCCGAGGACTACCGGCATCAGCACCAGGATCTGCGCACGCAGGCGGGCGTCGAGTTCGGCGACACCGTGGCGCACGTCGATTTCGGTTACGTGGCGAGGGTCGCCGCGACCAACGCGGTGGCCGCTGCCGCCATGGCCTCGGCGCCGGCGCCGCCGGACCAGGTGAAGGTGGCCGGTGCGGTCGCCGCTGACACCGACCTCACCTGGACGATGTCCGCGGCGCCTGACGTGACGTACCGCGTGTATTGGCGCGAGACGACGGCGCCGGCCTGGATGTTCTCGCGGGACGCGGGGCACCGCGGCAATTTCAAACTCGAGAACGTCGCCGTGGACGACTTTGCGTTCGGTGTCGCGGCGGTGTCGGCGTCGGGTTACGAGAGTCCGGTGGTGTTTCCCGGAGCCGCGGGTGCGTTCGCGCTGCCTTGAGCCTGCGCGATATTCCTTTTGACAAGTCGAACAGCCAGGAAAACCATGAAGACCGAACACGATCACCGAGCCCTGCTGGCCGTGGCGCTCGAAGAGGCGCAACTCGGGATGCGCGAGGGGGGCATCCCCATCGGCGCCGCCCTGTTCGACGGGGAGGGTCGCCTGCTCGGCCGCGGCCACAACCGTCGCGTGCAGGAGAACGATCCGTCCGCCCACGGTGAAACGGACGCGTTCCGCAAAGCAGGACG
>CAZZYJ010000270.1:0-262 GCA_964658215.1 uncultured Steroidobacteraceae bacterium
CGACGCCCACGCCCGTCACACCCGCGCCCGCAGGCTGCGAGGCGCCCGCCGCGAGCAGCAGCGCCGCAAGCCACGCGACGCTGCGCCGCGCGCGCCGTCTCATGCGCCGGCGTGCAGCAGCGACCAGGCGGAAAGCGCCATCACTTTCGCCGCGGTCACCATGTCGTCGATCGCCACGTACTCGTCCGGTTTGTGCGCAAGATCGAGGATGCCCGGACCGTACGCGATGCAGTCCTTCAAGTTGCCGACCCGGTCGATGTGC
>CAZZYJ010000270.1:272-3613 GCA_964658215.1 uncultured Steroidobacteraceae bacterium
CTTTTGATCGTAGGTGCCCGGCGAACAAATGAACTCAGGCTCACGGCCGAGCACGCGGCGTATCGCCGCCGCCGTGCTCCGCGCCACCGGTCCGTGGCGGTCCGCCATGGTGGGGATGACCTCGAAAATATCGCGGAGGTCGTAGCGGAACCCCGCGCGTTCCGCGACCAGCCCCTCGAGAAGTTCGACCACCTCGGCCTTCACGCCGGCCAGGGATTCCTCGATCAACAGCCGCCGGTCGATCACCATGCGGCAGGAATCCGGCACGCACGGCGCCGGATAGCCGCCCTGCTGTTCGGCCTGACCGCCGTGGATCGAGTTGATGTTCAAGGTCGAACTGCGCGCGGCCGACGGCACCACCGGCATGTGGGTGCGACGCGCGGCCAGCTTCGGGTACAGATCCCGCTCGAAACGCTCGAGCACCGCGGCCATGTGCCGTACCGCGCAATCGCCCAGAAACGGCATCGACCCATGCGCGATGCGGCCATGGGTCTCGATCTGCGCCCACCACACGCCGCGATGGCCGATGCACACCCGGTCCACGTTGAGCGGTTCGGGAATGATGACGTGATTCACCTTGGGCGCCGAAAACCAGCCGCGCTCGGCGAGGTAGTGCACGCCGCCGAAGCCGCCCGACTCCTCGTCCACCGTGCCTGAAATCTCCAGCACGCCCGGCAGGCCGGCGTCCGTGTCGATCAACGCCTCCACCGCGATGATCGACGCGGCGAGTCCGCCCTTCATGTCGCAGGCACCCCGGCCGAACACCTTGCCGTCCCGCACCACCCCGGCGAAGGGATCCACGGTCCAGCCTGCGCCGCGCTGCACGACGTCGAGGTGACTGTTGAAGTGCACACAGGGCCCGGCGGCGCGACCCTCGCGACGCGCGATCACGTTGATGCGCGGATGACGGTCGGTGTCCCCGGGCGTGCCCTCGGCACGCACGTAATCCACGTGGAAGCCGCGCGCCTGCAGGCGCTGCCCGATGAACTCGGCGCAGGGCCGGTAGGCGTCGCCCGGCGGGTTGATGGTGGGAAAGCGGATCAACTGCTGCGTCAGGTCCACGAGCTCGTCGCGGCGCGCCTCGATGGCCTTGAACAGGGTATCCGCAAGGTCGAGGGGCATGGCGAGGTCGTCGGGCATGCGGTCTTTCAATCTGGATGGCGGGCGCGGGTGAGCTGCACGCGCAGGCGGGCCTGCTGCGCGAGCACCGGCAGCCCCAGATCCTGGTACACGGCGGCAAGCGCCGCATTCACCGGCACGCCCTCGACGTCGTGACCGCGCCGCTGCTCCAGCAACTGCTGCGCCAGTACCGTACGCCCGCTCCGGAGGGCGGCATCGAGCAGGAGCTGATCGAACAGGTCACGCTGGGCGTGGCTTCCGCCGGCCTCGACCATGCGCGGCATTGCCGCGCCGAGATGGCGCCAGGCCGCGTCGAAGTCGCCGCGCGCGTACGCCAGCAGTCCCTCGCAGGCCGGCAACGCGACGTCGCGCCACACGCCAAGCGTATGGGCGGGCGCCTGCGCCGCGCGACGCCGCACCGCCGCGAGCAGCGCGTCCGCCTCGGGCCGCCCGACGCGCGCCAGGCCGTAGAGGTACTGCAGGGTCAGGAACGGCTGCACGGTATCGTGCGCCCGCACCAGCAGATACCCCGCGAGTTCCTGCCAACGCTCACCCACGTCGATGCCCGCAAGCTCCATGCGCGCGAGCAGCGAGATGGCACCCACCTGGTCCTGGGAATACTGCTTCGCAAAGGCCCAGCAATGGCGGTCGTAGAGGGCGAGCACCCGCGACGCCCTGCCCTGGCTGAGATAGAACAACGCCAGATGCCACCACAGATGCGTGACCATGAACGAGTTGAGTCCGGTCCAGGTATCCTGCACGCTCTCGAGGAACGCGGCGCCCGCATCGATCTGGCCGCGGGTGAGCATGACGTGCGCCAGCGCGTGCTGCGCCCACGGTTCCTTGCGCTCGAGCTCGAGCGCGGTGCGCGCCGCGGCCGCGCCCTCGTCCAGCAGGTGACACTGCTCGTAGGCGAAGGCCAGCATGCCGTGCAGATACGGCACGTCGGCGTTGCGTTCGGCCACCTTCAAGATCACTCGCAGCATGGCCGGCGAATCGCCGCGGTTGAAGTCGAAATACTGGTGCACCTTGACGACCAGCAGATCGCGCGGGAACTCGTCGGAAATTTGCTCGCACACACCCAGCGCCCCGGGCATGTCGTCCGCCATCCAGGCGCGCAGCAACGCGAGGTTCAGCTGCTCTCGTAGCGTCGCCGCCGCGGCTTTGCGCTCGGCCGCCGCGAGATACGGGGCCGCGCGCAGCGCGGCGTCCGGTGCCTCGAGAAACATCCACAGCAGTCCGGCGTACACGTTGGCGAGGCAGCAGTCGGGCGCCGCCTGCGCCGCGGCGACGATGCGCTCGGCCCGCGCCTCGTATGCCAGCATGCCGCCGACGAAGTCATCGACCGCCTGCAGCGTCTCCCCGCGCATCGCACTGACCGGATTGCCCAACGAGTCTGACTGCATGGGCCGATGATACCGGACACGGACCGGGTTGGCGGTTGCATGAACAACGCTCCGCCGCCCACCGCTCCGCCGCGCCGCGGCTAGGGTGGGGGCGCCTGGCGCGCGGCTTGCAGAAACTCCGCGACGTCCGTGGCGGAGCGCTGCGGGATCTCGATCTGCGGCAGGTGCCCGACATGGGGATACAGGATCAATTTGGCACCGGGAATCGCGGCGGCGAACTTGCGTGCGCTGGCCGGTTCGATCAACGGGTCGTTCTCACCGTTGAGCACCAGCGTGGGCACCCTGATGTCGTGCAGCACCTGGGCGGATGCCTCGCCGAAACCGGTGGCGCTCGGCGTCAGCGACATGAGGATGGCGCGATGCCCCGGCGCCCGCTGGAACTCGGCCCAGCGGTCCACCAGCGCCGGCGTGATCACGCTCTGATCGTACACATCGGTTTTCAAACCCTCGTCGATCAGGGGGCGGTTGTCGATGTTACGCAGCACGAACCGTCCGATCGGGTACTGCAGGATACGAAATGCCAGGGGAGTGGCGGGTGGCGGTGCCTCGTTCGCAAATCCCGCGGCATCCACCAGGATCAACGCATTGAGCCGCTCCTGATGGCGCACAGCGAATATCCAGGCAACGCCGCCGCCCATGGAGTTGCCGGCCAGCGCGAACTTCGGCAGCTCGAGCTGCGCCGCGAACGCATCGATCAGATCCGCGAGGCCCGCGCCGCTCAGCGCATACCCCTCCGGCACCCGCGTCAGCCCGTGGCCGGGAAAATCAGGACTGATGATGTGAAACTTTCCCTGGAGCGTCTGCACCCAGCCCTCC
>CAZZYJ010000270.1:3623-4807 GCA_964658215.1 uncultured Steroidobacteraceae bacterium
TGGTGTAGGAGTCGCCGAAGCCATGCAGCAGCACCAGCAGCGGCAGCGCCGGATCACCGGCCTCCTGGTAGTGCACGTGAAATCCTCCGGGCAAATCCACGAAACGCGAATCGGCGCCGCCGTACTTGGCCTCCAGCGTGGCATACGGCACGTCCGGGCCACGCAGCTTGAGCCACGCCGCGGCGAGCAGCACCGCGATGATTCCGACGATGACGCCGAGTATTTTCATGGGGCCTCTCAATACTTGTAACTGACGCGGATGCCGAAGGTCGCCGGCTCGCCCGCCTGCGCGACCTCGGCCGATTGCAGGAAGAAGTTCCGCGTCACGTCGTAGTTGCGGTCGAAGATGTTACGACCCCACAGCGTGACCGTCCACGGCGCTCCGGAGGCCGGCGACAAGGACAGATTGGCATTGGCGAGCCAGTACTTGGGGATCGTGAAATCGTTGCTGCCGAGCAGATAGAACTGGCTGTAGGTGTCGTGGAAGCTGTAGTTCGATTCGGCCGTCACTTTGAAGTTGCCGACCTCGAAGCCGTAGCTTAAGTCGCCGCCGTAGGTCCACTTCGGCACGCTCAAGGGTCTGCCGTTGTAATCGACGTTGTTGCTGTCGAGCAATTTGCTGGTGTAGTAGCCCTCGACGAAGCCCGCATACTGCGCTATCGACAGACCGGCCAGCGGGTGCCATTCGACCTCGAGCTCGCCGCCCGCGAGTCGCGAGTTCGCGTTGACGAACCGGCCGATGAAGCTGTTGGAAACCGGATCGAGCACCTTGCCGAGAATCTGCTGGTCCGTATACCGGTAGTAGAAGGCTGATGCGTCGATGCGCAGCGTGCGCGTCACGTCGGATTTGATGCCGACCTCGTAGGCGGTGAGCTTCTCCGGCGCGAACGGGTCCGTCTGCCCGCCGTTGGTGGTGTTGTGCGCGGTGAACCCGCCGGACTTTACGCCGCGGCTGATGCTCTCGTACACCAGCGTGCCCTCCTGCGGCGTGAAGTCGAACTCGATCTTGCCGGAGGGCAGGTTCGAGGTGAGCGAACGGTTCAAGCCGCTGGTGAACGGCACCACCGGGACGATGAAGCCGGTGCTCAGATCGCGCAGTTCCCGGGTCTCGTGATCTTCGCGCACGCCCAGCGTCGCCTTCAACGCCGAGTTCAGCGTGTAGCTCAACTGGCCGAATTCGCCGA
>CAZZYJ010000271.1:0-4793 GCA_964658215.1 uncultured Steroidobacteraceae bacterium
CCTGCAGGCCGGCGGCCGCCACGCCGGCCAGGCAGATGGCCTCGTCCTCATCGCCGGTGCCGCCGCTCGCGCCCACCGCGCCGATGATCTCCCCCGCCGCGTTCTTGATCACCACCGCGCCGGGCTGCGGCAGGAATCGCCCCTGTGCCGTGGCGGCCAGCGACAGATAGAAATTCGGAGTGTCCCTGGCACGCTCGCTCAACACGCGGCTGGCGGCGCCCATGCCCACCGCCGCCCAGGCCTTCCCCGTGGCGACGTCGACGCGGAACATGCTGGCACCGTCCTCGCGCTGCACCGCGCGCACGTGACCGGATTCGTCGAGCACCACCACGGCCATCGGCCGGTGGCGTTGCGCGCGCGCCGTGCCCAGCGCGACCTCGACGATTTGGTTGGCCTGGGCGAGGGTGAGTTGATTCATCGACTTCTCCGGAGGGTCAGGGCGCTGCGAGGCGTTCCTTGCGGTAGCGGGTGAGGGTGGCTTCGGTATAGCCGTTCGGCTGTGCGCGACCGAGGAATATGAGATCGCAGGCGGCGCGAAACGCGACGTTGTCCGCCAGGCCGTCGCTCATGGCGACGTAGCCGGGCTCGCTCGCGTTCTGCGCATCGACGACCCGCGCCATGCGCTCGAGCGCATTCATGACCTGCGCGCGCGTGCACACCCCGTGCTGCAGCCAGTTGGCGACGTGCTGGCTGGAGATGCGCAGCGTCGCACGGTCCTCCATCAGCGCGACGTCGTAGTAGTCGGGCACCTTCGAACAACCGATGCCGGCATCGATCCAGCGCACCACGTAGCCCAGGATGCTCTGGGCGTTGTTGTTCAATTCCTCCTCGATCTCGGCGGCGCTCCACGACGGGTCGGCCGCGAGCGGCGGCGTCAGGATGTCGTCGAGGGAAGCCATGGCACGCCCGGCGAGTTCCGTCTGCACCGCCGCCACGTCCACGCTGTGATAGTGCAGGGCATGCAACGTCGCCGCGGTGGGCGAGGGCACCCACGCCGTGTTGGCGCCCGCGAGCGGATGCGCGATCTTCGTCTTCAGCATGTCCGCCATCAGATCCGGCATGGCCCACATGCCCTTGCCGATCTGCGCATGGCCGCGCAGCCCGCAGGCCAGGCCGACGTCGACGTTGCGTCGCTCGTACGCGTCCAGCCAGCGCGCTTTTTTCAGCTCGCCCTTGCGCGGCACGGCGGCGGCCACCATCGAGGTATGGATCTCGTCCCCGGTGCGGTCCAGGAAACCTGTGTTGATGAACACCACGCGATCACGCACGACGCGGATACATTCGGCGAGGTTCACCGTGGTGCGGCGTTCTTCGTCCATGATGCCGATCTTCAAGGTGTTCGGGGACAGCTTCAACATCCCCTCGACCGCGCCGAACAAATCCGCCGCCAGGGCGACCTCGTCGGGACCGTGCAGTTTGGGTTTGACGATGTACACGGAGCCCGTGCGCGAATTGGCGCGCGCGGCGCTCCCCCGCAAATCGTGGAGCGCGATGAGCGCGGTGACGGCGGCGTCGAGAAACGTCTCCGGCACGGGCGCGCCGCCGTGGGTCACCGCTCCGGTGAGCATGTGATGACCCACGTTACGGACCAGCATGACGCTGCGTCCCGGCAGCACGAGGTCGGCCGTCGCCGTGCGATAGCGCCGATCGGGGTGCAGGCGTCTGAGCGTCTCGCGGCCGCCCTTGACGAGCGTGGCCTGCAGCGTGCCGTTCATGAGGCCCAGCCAGTTTCGGTACACCAGAACCTTGTCGGCCGCGCTGACGGCGGCCACCGAGTCCTCGCAGTCCTGGATGGTGGTGAGGGCGGATTCGAGGACGACGTCGCTCACGCCGGCGGCGTCGGTGCGGCCGATGAAATGCCCGCGATCGATCTGCAGTTCGACGTGCAGGCCGTGATGGCGCAGCAGGATCGCCGTCGGTGCGGCGCTCTCGCCCTGGTATCCTCGGTAGGCCCGCGGCTCGGCGAGCGTCGCGACGGCGCCCGACTTCTGCGTGACGGCGAGTCCGCCGGCCGTCACCGCATAGCCGGCGGCCTCGGCGTGCGAGCCACCGCGCAGCGCGAAGTGCTCGTCCAGAAAGCCGCGCGCGAAGGCGATCACCCGGGCGCCGCGCGCGGGGTTGTAGCCTGCGCCGCGCCCGGCGCCGTCGGTGTCGGCGATGGCGTCGGTGCCGTACAACGCGTCGTACAAGCTCCCCCAGCGCGCATTGGCGGCGTTCAACGCGTAGCGCGCATTGTTGACGGGCACGACCAGCTGAGGGCCGGCGATGCGCGCGATCTCGTCGTCGACGTCCGCCGTGCCGACCGTGAAGGCGTCCCCCGCCGGCACGAGGTAGCCGATCTCGCGCAGGTAGTCCCGGTAGCTCGCGGGATCGAAGGCCGCGCCCGGGTGCGCCGTGTGCCAGGCATCGATCTGCGCCTGCAGCGCGTCGCGGCGTTCGAGCAGCGCGGCATTGCGCGGTCCCAAATCGGCGACGAGCCGCGCGAACCCGGTCCAGAACGCGTGTTCGTCGATGCCCGTACCCGGCAGCACGTCCTGCGCCACGAACGCGGCGAGCTCGCCATCGACGCTGAGGGAACCGAACGCGACCGGCTTGGGCATGGTGTGTCCTCGACTGGGGATGGCAATACTATATTCCCGGGCGCTTTCTGTCTGTCGGTTCGCGGCCCGCCCTTTGCGTCCCGGGCGATACGCCCTACGATGGCGTATGAATCGACATCGCCCGGTGGCATCGCGTTGCCTGGAACTCGCGGCGGCGCTCGGCGAGGAGTGCCGCGCGGGCCGCCTGGATCGGCGGGCGTTCCTGCGCGCCGCTGCGGTGCTGGGCCTCGGCCTGCCGGCGCTGGCGCCACGCGCGCAGGCGGGGGCGGGTACGTCGGCGGGGGAGGACGCCGTGATCACGGTGGGACTGCCGGTGCCGGCCGGGCAGATCGATCCGCTGACCGTGTCGGACACCGGCGGCATCTGCATGGTGTCGCAGAGCGGGGAATACCTCGCGGTGTCGGATGCGAATCTACAGCTGCGTCCCGCGCTCGCGCTCGGCTGGCGCCCGAACGCCGACGGCAGCGTGTGGACCTTCCGGCTGCGCAGCGGCGTTCGTTTCCACGACGGCCGCCCGCTCACCGCCGCCGACGTGGCCGCCACCATGAACCGGCTCGCGGATCCGCGCAACGGCTCCGTCGCACTCTCGGCGTTCGCCGGCGCCTTGTCCACGGGCGGCACGCGGGCGCTCGATGCGGCGACCGTAGAGTTTCAGCTGGATGCGCCGAACGGCAGCTTTCCGTACCTCGTGTCGTCCGACAACTTCAATGCCGTGATCCTGCCGGCGGACTACGCCGGTGGTTTCGAGCGGCACTTTCCGGGCACCGGCCCGTTCCGGCTGGAGAAGTACACCCCGAAAACGGGCGCATCGTTCCTGCGCAACGAGGATTACTGGGGTGCCCGGGCGCTGCCGGCGCGCACCGTGTTCAAATTCTACGACAGCATCCAGGCGCAGGTGCTGGCGATGCAGGGCGGTCAGCTGGACCTGCTGCTGCACGTGCCGGTGCAGGGCAGCCAGGCGCTGCTAGCCGATCCGCGCGTGGACATCCTGGCCTTGAAATCGAGCGCCCACAACCAGGTGCACATGCGCACCGATGCAGGTCCGTTCGCCGACCGGCGCGTGCGGCGTGCGATCGCCCTGTGCCTGAACCGCGCCAACCTGGTGAGCGGCTTGTTTCGCGGTGAAGCCGCGCTCGGCAACGATGCGCCCTTCGCCCCCGTGTTCGCCTCGACCGATCCCACGGTGCCGCAGCGCGGGCAGGATCTGGCGCAGGCCCGGGAGCTGTTGGCGGCGGCAGGGGTGGCGAATGGCTTCAAGGCCGTGCTCACCACCGAACGCTATCAGGAGGTTCCGGACTATGCGGTGGTGATCCAAAATGCGGTGCGCAAGATCGGCGTCGACCTTGCGCTCAACATCGAGGACCAGTCGGCGTATTACGGGCGCGTCGCATTCGGGCAGTCCGACTGGCTCGACTCGCCGATCGGCATCGAAGATTACGGCCACCGCGGCGTGCCCAACACCTTCCTCACGGCGGCACTCGGCAGCCGCGGCACGTTCAATGCGGCCCGTTTCAAGAACGCTGCGTACGACGCGCTGGTCGCCGACTACATCGCCGCGCTCGATCCGGCGACGCAGCGGGCCAAGGCGGGTGCCATCCAGCGCCTGCTGCTCGAGGAGACGCCGGTGATCGTCGCGTACTTCTACGATTGGTTGTCGGTGACGGCGAAGGGCGTCAAGGGCGTGCGGCCGACGGCGATGGGCCATCTGTTCCTGGAGCAGGTGACGCGGCGTTGAGCTGCAGGCGGGCAAGTTCCGCGGCCGGAATGTGGCAGCGAATGGCATGCGCGTCGCCCGCCTCGAGCAGCGCAGGTTCCGTGGTCTCGCACAGCTCTCCGAGCTTGCGTGGACAGCGGGTATGGAACACGCATCCGCCCGGCAGTTCGAGCGCGCTCGGCAACTCGCCGACGAGCTTGATGCGCGCGCCGGCGCGACGATGGCCGGCGTCGACGGACAGCAGGGCCTCCGTGTACGGATGTTGGGGGCCCGCGAAGACCTGCTCGGCCGGACCTATTTCAAGCAGCCGGCCGAGATACAGCACGGCGATGCGGTCGGACAGGTAGTGCACCACGTTCAGATCGTGCGAAATGAAGAGATAGCTTACCTGTCGCTCGGCCTGCAGTTCGACCAGGAGGTTCAGGATCGCCGACTGCACCGACACGTCGAGCGCCGACGTGGGCTCGTCGCAGACCACC
>CAZZYJ010000272.1:0-4777 GCA_964658215.1 uncultured Steroidobacteraceae bacterium
GGCAAGCATGCAGACCTCGGGTGGGCGGATTTTTCAATGATAGCGGTTGTGACCCCGGACACGGCACGATCGACGCGCAGGTGGGAATCTACCTGAGATTTTTCAACAGGGTTATCGCAGGACCGCGAGGAGTAAACGCGAAGTGCGGCCGTTGCCGTATCGGAAGGGATGGATTTCCGCGACAACGAACTTCGCGAACGCCGCACGAGCTTCGGGCAGGGGGCTTGCCGCAATGAGTTCGAATGACGACACCCCATGTCTGCGTGCGCTAGCCTCAAATTGCGTGCGGTCGCATTGACGACGTAACCGTGCTCCTGCGCCACTTTCCGAAATTTTTGTCGCTTCGCCTGGTGTCACTATTCTGCAATCGATTGCACTTACCATTGTGGCAATACGATCGATGGTAACAACCAGGGATGTGCAATGTCGAGACGCTACCTTTGGAGCATTCATGGGGCCGTGCTCGGCTTCTGCGCGCTCACCGGCAGTCATGCCTTTGCGCAAAGCCCCGCCGCAACCGCGTCGGGCGCGCTGCCTCGAGCACCTTCATCGGGTACGTCTTCCGACGCAGGTCTCGGTGCACATGGCTTGGAACTTCAGGAGATCGTCGTCACGGGAACGGACCGGCCCACCTCCAAGCTGACAGCGCCTTACGCCATCTCCACCATCAGCGACGAGGACTTGCGCGAGAAATCGCCGCGTAGTCTGGTCGATGCCCTGAAGGCGGTGCCCGGCATCAGCGTCGAGAACTCGGGCGGCGAAGGCGGTGGGGAGAACGTGGTCATCCGCGGTCTGCCCTGGTCCGGGTTCAGGTTGCTGGACGTCTTGGAGGACGGTCTCCCACTGTTCGAATCGAACTACGAACGGGAACTGCAAATCGACGAACTCTTCAGGATCGATCTTGGCACCCGCCGCGTCGAATTGGAACGGGGCGGCACCGCACCCATTTACAGCAACAACGCGTCGGGCGGCGTGCTGAACCTCATCACGAATCATGGCACCGACGTGGCCGAAGGCAGCGTCCGGCTCACCACCGGTACAGGGGATCAGCGCCGGCTCGACGTGCAATCCTCCGGGCCCCTCGCCGACAACCTGCTGTACAGCGTCAGCGGATTTTATCGGGAGGACAACGGCCTGCGTGATCCGGGCTTTACGGGCGCCGACAAAGGCGGCCAGTTGAAGCTTGGCGGTACCTACCTGTTCAGCGGCGGAAAACTCTGGGCCGACTTCAAATACCTCAATGACCGCAGCATTTTCTACAGCGACATCCCGTTGAGCAGCCCCGTCACGGGCGGCTCGCTCGGTAATTTGCTCGATCCGAGCTACGGCACGTTGGATTCGAACAGCTTTCGCAACGTGCAGTTCCTGGCCCTGAACGGTTCCGGTGGCGTCGTTACCCGCGCGGCGGACTTGTCCGACGGCATCCATCCCAACACCAAAACGCTCACCGCCGGCTTCGAGGACGAGCTGGGCGGCGGCTGGAAAATCACCGACAAGGCGCGTTATGTGGACGGCACGGTGCAGTTCAATGCCATTTTGAACGGCTCGCCCGCGAACGCGGCCACGAATCTCAACGGCTACCTGACTGCGGCGCAAAGGGCGTTCCCCGCAACGACCTCGCTGCGCTACGTGTACGCAGGGACCAACAACGTCTTCGATCCCGCGAGCACGGGGGGCCTGACCACGACGAATACCTGGGAAGACACCCAGACACGCTATAAAGATACCCTCAACGACCTGCGGATCAGCAAAACCATCGACCTCGGATCCTTCGGCACCCACGAACTCACCCTCGGCAGCAGTCAAAGCTTCTTCGTCATGGAACAGGAACAGCTCGGCAACACGCTGTTGACGGACGTCAAAAACAATCCCGACGCGCTCGACATCCAGGCACTCGACGCGGCCGGCAACGTCGCCGGATTGGTGACGCAGAACGGCTTCACCGCCTATGGGTCCGGCGATCTGATCGGCAACGTCCGTGGCCATGCCATTGCCGGTTACGCCGCCGAAAACTGGCGCATCAGCGAGCGTTGGCAGGCCGATGCCGGCGTGCGTCACGAAGTACAATCCGACCGCGGCAACCGCGGCGTCATCGCCACACAGACCGTGGCCGTGAGCGGACCCCTCGCCGCACGCAACGTTACCGGTCTTACCGGGTATGTGCCCTATACCAAGAGCCTGGCGGGCACCTCATGGACCGTGGGATCGTCCTATCAATTCACGCCGCAGACCAACGGCTTCGCCCGTTACACGAGCACCTTCAGTTTTCCGCGCCTGAGCGATCAATGGAACAACATCAACAACGGCGTCGCCGGCACGCTTCCCAACGGCCAGCCGGTGCCCATCGTACCCATCAAACAGGCCGAGCTCGGCATCAAGCTCGCGCTGCCGGACGTGGAGCTGTTCGGCATCGCGTTCTGGAGTCACTTCGACGGGCTCAATGCGTCCACGTACGTCGCCGATGCGGCGGGCGTGTTGTCGAACCAGTCGCTGCTCATCAACACCACCACCAAGGGCCTCGAGTTCGAAGGGGCGTGGCGGCCGCGGCGGGCCATCGAGATCAAGGGCTCGTTCACGTTGCAGGATCCCGTCGTCGACAGTGCCAATACGTTCAACGCCATCTCGGCGGCCGACCTGTCGGGTAAGGAAATCACGCGGACGCCCAAATATACCGCGACCCTGGAACCGGCCTACCTGTTCCGCGTACGCGGCCGCGACGCAAGGCTCTATACCAGCCTGTACACCGTGGGCAAACGTTACCAGGATTACGCCAACACCAGCATCTTGTCGCCGTACACCACCGTTGATCTGGGCCTCACCTTGCAGCTGGCGCCCAGCGTGGTGTTCCAAGCGGTGGGCAGCAACTTGAGCAACTCGACCGGGCTCACCGAAGGCAATGCACGCGGTCCCACCGCCAACGTGCTGCCCGTCGCCGATGCCACCGTGGGACGTCCGCTATTCGGGCGTGCATTTACTGCGTCGGTCACCTTCAGCTGGTGACCGGAGTGTCACCCGCCGCCGCGGGAAAGCGGGCTTTCTTCTTGGCGCTGTGCGCCGCGACGGGCTCGCTGCTGATCGCATCCGTATCGGCCGCAGCGCCGGTCGATGAGATCCGGGAACGCCTCGTCCATCCGACCCCGGGCGACGTGATTACGATCGCGCATCGATCTTGCTGGAAGGACACGGCGGAGAACTCGCTGGCGGGGGTCCGACGGTGCATCGCCATGGGCGTCGATGGGATCGAATTCGATGTGCGCCACACCCAGGACGGCGTGGCCGTCGTCATGCACGATGAGACGGTGGATCGCACCACGGAGGGGAAAGGGGCCGTGTCCGCGTTGACCTACCGGCAGCTGGAGCGTCTGCACCTACGCGCCGGCGCCGGCGGAGCGAGCGCGGCGCCGACGGACGAACACGTGCCGACGCTGCGTCGCTTCCTTCGCGCCGCCCGGGGCCGATTGTTACTGGTCTTCGATGTGAAGGACTGGACGCAGGAGAAGACTTTTGACGAGGCCCGGGCCGTCGGCGTGGCGCATCAGGCCATATTTTTCTACGAATGCCGCGACACGGCGCTGCTGAACAAGATTCGGCCGTTTTGGAACCAGGTGGTGGTGTTCCCCATCGCTTTCGAAAAAGACGGTGCGCTTGCAACGTCGATGGCGCAGTGCGCCTCCCATCCGGCCGGACTGATTCATACGAAATGGACCACAGCCGGCTTCCTGGAAGCCGCTGCCGCCCAGATCAAGTCGCGAAACGAGCGGGTATGGATCGCCACCATGTTTGCGGACGACGTGGCCGGCCGCTTCGACGGCGACGCCCTGGCCGACCCCCAATCCGTCTGGGGCGCGCAAATCGATGCCGGGGCGAACATGATCATGACGAACGAGCCCGGGGCGTTGCTGTCTTTTCTTCGGCAACATGGTTCGACGGGCACACCCGCCCACCGATGACGGCGGGTGCATGACAACGGAGTCCGGCAGGCGCCTTCGCGCGGGCCGCGGACACTCGACGCCGGTCAGAACCCCAGGGTGGACCGCAACGTCGCGGTGATCGAGGCATCGTAGCCGGCCATACCCACCCCCAGCCGTTCGATGTCCTTGAGCAAGGCGTCGACCTTCTCCCGCCCGGCGGGCGACCGCACGGCGTCGCGCGGGGTCTTGCCCTGCAGGGCCGGAATGGGCTCGTCCACCCAGGCTGCGTAGTGGCGGACCATCATCTCCCGCACCTGCGCCTGTACCTCGGGGCGTGCCATCAGCGCAGCCTGGTCGAGGTCCGCCTGAGTGGCGGGTCCGCGCTTGTCGCGTGCTTCGGCCATCAGCCGCTCCATCGATTGGATCTCGGTGACGCGGTAGCGAGCGCTGCCGCCCAGGCGCTCGCCGATCAGGCGTTTGAAGTCAGCGGCGCGCGCTGCCGAATTGACCTCGACCGCGAGCTGCGTGCCCTCGATCTCGATTTGGCCCAGCACCGTAGTGTCCCCACCCGCGTGCGTGGCGTTACCGCGCCGGGACCAGGTGAACGCGACCCGGCGCAGTGCGCCGTCCGCGGCGTACACGGCATCCTGCAACAACTCCTCCTCCGTATCACCGGCGGCGAGTTCCTTGAGGGCCGCGAACGCACCGGCGGGCGAGTCGATGGCAAAGATCAGGCGCTGCAGGGACAGCGGATCACCGTCGGTGTTGTGCAGCTCGGGCGGCGCGGGATCCAGGAGCGGGAGCACGAGGTCCCAATACAGCTCGCGATTCGATTCGTCGTAGCGGGCCAGGACGAACTTGTCCAG
>CAZZYJ010000273.1:0-4753 GCA_964658215.1 uncultured Steroidobacteraceae bacterium
AGCCATTGCCGCACCGTCGCGATCGGCCGGCGCAGCAATACGTATCCCAGCGGCTCGAGGCCGGCGCGCACCTTGGCCATGCCCTGCAGGCCGATGCGCGGCGCCACCGCCGCGGGGTCGAAGCGGGCCTTGAGTCGATAGGCGAGCAGACCGTCGTGCGCCGGCTCGGCACGGTAGGCGATGACTTTCAGGGTGGCGGAAAAGGCGGCGAAGGCCGAACCGTTCGGATACAACGTGACCTCGGAGCCCGCTTTGAGATCGATGGCGTCGCGGACCGGCAGGTACACGTTGAGTTCCACCTTGGACGGGTCCGCCAGGGTGAGCACCCGTTCGCCGATCGACACAGCCCGGCCCTGCCAGTCGTTGGCGTCGGCAAAGACCGCCACGCCCGCCCGCGGCGCCTTGACCAGCACCCGGTCCAGCAGCTGTTGCGAGTATTCCATTTCGAGCGCCTTCTCGTCGCGCTCGCCGCGGCGCTGGACCATCTCGAACTTGCTCTTCTCGTCCGTCACGGCGCGTTGCGCCGCCTGGCGGTACTCCTCGGTGGCGACGTCGTAGGCCTTGCGCGCCACCCGCGAATGCGCGGTCAACGTGGTGGTGTCCAGATCGAACAATGGATCGCCCTGCGCCACCGCCTGATTGGGGCGGACGTTGAAGTGGTCGATCACCCCTTCGAGCGGGGCGCGCACCAGGAAGGGCTCGGAGGGCACGACTTCGGCCGGCGCCAGCACGCTCAAGTGCACGGGTAGCAGGCCGATGGCAACTACGCCGGCCGCGAGCTTCCAGCGGTGCCGGGCCGACCAGCCCGCCACCCGCGAACGGTCGCGCCACGACCCGGTTCGGGTGAAGCGGGCCAGGGCGAAGCCGTATATCGACGCCAGTTCGCCGGCGAGCGCCACGTCCCGCTCGCTCCACAGCACCTCGCGCGCCAGCAGCAGGAAACCCAGTATCTCGCCGCCGGGCCCGGGCAGCGGCAGCGCCAGGCCCCGGCCCGGCAGCCAGGCTTCCCAGTCGCGGGCCAGCAGATCCGGCAACCCCGGCGCCTCGAACGGGGCCACCCCGGGTTCACCCCGCGCGACGAGCTGGCGAAACACCTGGGCGAGCCACTGTACGTAGGGGGCCTGGGCGTCCGGCTGCGGCAGTCCCGACACGCTCAGCACCTGCGCCGGCAGGCCGTGGCCGAGCAGGTTCGCGCGGCCGAGCGCCGCCTGCCGGAACCCGAACAACTGGCGCGTCTCGTTCACCATCACGAAACCGAGCGCTTCGATGCTGCCCGCGTCGCGGGCGCGTCGTCCCAGCTGCAGCAGCGCCGCCAGATCGCGTACCGGGTCGGAAGGGTTGCCCGCCGGTGCGCCCGACGCGCCCGGCGCGCCGTCAATGCGCCGCGGCTGCGACGCGTTCATCGAGCTTGTCGAAGGAGGCCCAGCCGCTCATGCCCGGCAGCAGCTGCGCATGCGTACCTTCCACCCGGCCGGCGAGCGAGATCGACTGGCTGACGGGGTCGATACGGGCGCCCAGCCGCTCGATGCGGCCGGTGAAGGTACGATCCAGTTCCTCGACGTGCACGCTGAACTTGCTGCCCACCTTGAGCCACGCCAGCCATTTGGAGGGCACGATCATCTGCAGCTCCAGCTGCTGCGTGTTCAGGATTTCGAGCAGAGCCTGTCCCGGCGCGACGTATTGATACTGCTTCGCCGACACCTTGGCCACGCGCCCGGCAAACGGCGCAGCCAGGCTGCACTTGGCCACGGTGGCGCGCATGGCACCCGCCTCTGCCTCCGCCTCCTTGGACTTGCCCGAAGCCTGTTGCACCTCGAGCGCGCCGATGGAATTGAGCTTGTCGAGGCGCTGGCTGACCACCAGCGTCTCGCGCGCGGCCTGCGCCGCGGCCTCCGCCTTGGCGAGCTGCGCGCGGTACAGACTGCAATCGAAGGTCACCAGCGACTGGCCGAGATTGAACGTGTCGCCCTCGCGGAACGGCAGCTCGGAGATCTTCGCCGACAGTTCGCTCGACAGCACCGTCTCGTGCAGCGCGCTGAACTGCACGCGCACGCCCTGGTCCGTCTCCGGCCGCTTGCTGTCGGCATGCACCGCCGCGGCCAGGAGGAGCGTCGACCCAACCCCCGCGTGCCACGCCGCGCGCCGGGGCATCCGCGACGGCTTCACAGCGACAACCCGCGCTCTTCGGATTCCTCGAGGGCCTGGGCGAGACTGTCGACGTCGACGGCTTTCATGCGGTCCGGCAGCGGGTCCGCGCCGAGTGTCGCCAGCATGAGTCCGTAGGCATTCTGCAGGGCGCCGTAGTCCTGGTAGGAGCGGAAATCGGAGAACAGCGACTGCACCGCCGAATTGATGGAGGCGAGGCGGCCCTGCGCATCGTTTTGCGCGGCGTTCTGTGCATGTTCGAACAGGGCATGGTCGACCTGCGCGAGACTTTGCGTGAGCTCGAACTGGCGTTTGCGTCCCTCGTAGTCGCGGTAGGCCACGTGCACCTGTGCGAGCACCGCCATGTTGAGCGCGAGGCGTTCGGCGTGCGCGACGTCGACGGACGCCTGCGCGTTGGCCTTGCTCTGCCGGTAGGTCAGCGCATTCATGAGGTTCCAGGTGACCCGCAGGCCCGCTTCGTTCCAGGCGCTCTTCACCAGGAAGCTGTTGCTGTCGTAATGGGAGCCCAGGTCGAACTCGACCCCCGGCAGCACCCGCGCCAGCGCGATCTTGGTGTCGAGCACGCTGATGTGTTCGGCGTAGCGGGCCTCGACCAGTTCGGGACGGCGCAGGAGCGCCATCTCTTCCATGGCCTCGAACGCCGTCTTTATTTCCGGCTCGTGCATCGACTCGGGCGCGACCAGCGTGAAGGGCGTCCCCGGCTCGATGTTGATGAGCGCCGCCAGGCGCGGTTTGCCGCGCGCCAGTTCGTCGCGCACCCCCTCGAGCTGGCGCAGATTGATGAGCAGCTGGCGGCGGTAGTTGAGCGTCTCCACCGGCGGGCTGAGCTTCTCGTGCTCGATCTCGCGCGAGTCCGCGAGGGCCTGCTCCACCTGCTGCATCAACGGCTCGATCTTGCCCTCGAGCAGCTGCGCACCGAGCGCGAACCAGTACGCTTCGCGCACCTGCTGCATCAGATTCTGGATCACTTTGCGGCGGCGCTCCTGCGCGATCAGGGTACGATCGCCCTGCTGCTGCGCCTGGTAGTAGCTCACCCCGAAATCGAGCACGTTCCATTGCACGCCGAGGTCGGCGGTGCGCCGCGTGCGGTCTTCGGACGTCGACGGCACCAGGGACTGCTGGCCGGTGGCCACCGACCGCGACGAGGCGGCCATGTCGGTGTCGTGCGTGGTGTAGCCCGCCGAGGCCGTCAACGCGGGCAGCAAGGACCAGTTGTCCAACGCCAGCTGACGCTGGCTGAGCACCTGTTCCATGAGCTTCTGACGCTGGTCGAGGTTGTAGCGGATGGCCCGCGCCATCGCCTCGGCCACCGTGACGGGTTTGGTGATGGGTTCCTGATCGCGGAACATCACGTCGCGATCCTGATGCAGCTGACGGGCCTGCGCGTCGGCGCTCATCGGGCGGGGCTGGACCACGCATGCGGTGAGGACGTTCACGCCGAGGGCGGCCAGGCAGACGGTTCGCAGTCGGCGCCAGCCGTTTCTATGTTCGCTTCGCATACTCTGCTGTTCCTTGGATAAGCTTCATTGCTTGGACCTCAACCGTGACGGGTCAAGGCGTTGATTTCGCGTTGCCGGGCGGGATGGCCGTGGCGGGAGAACTGTGCGGCGAGCGAGGCCTTGCCGGCGGCGGGCCTGGCAGACGGCGCGCCGTCGCGAAGGCCGACCGCCTGGGTCTGTGCCGCCGTCTCGGAAAAGTTCACCTGCACCTCGAGCATGGTTTCGTGGCCGTTCTGATCGCGCGCCTTGATGAGAATGCTGAGCGGCGCGCGCCAGCCGAGCGGTGCCATGCCTTCGAACTTGCCGGTCCCGGGATCGAAGGTCATCCACGTGGGCAGGGCCCTGCCGTCGCTCAAGGTCGCCTGGACCACCACCGCGGCGCCCGCTTCGAACTGAAACGCACTGACGGGGAGCGTGAACGAGAACACGCTTTCCACCGGTTCGACCAGCGCCGGAACCCGCGTGCCCGAGGGCAGGATGATTTCCTCGATGCTGACCGCGTCGGCCGAGGACGTGGTCTGTCCGACGATGATCGAGTCGATGGGGATCAGCGTGTCGGTGGGCAGAGAAAGGCCCGTGGTCGGCGTCTGGTCGGCGTTCAGTTGATCACGCAGGCGGCCGACCAGACCGGCGACCAGCGCCGGACCGGTGACCGCACCGGGCGCCGCGGGTGCAGGCGCGTCCGCCGTCGGCGTCACGGGCGCAGGCGCGTTTGTCGCCGGCGTGTCCGTCGCGGGGGTGCCCGTCTCCGGTGTGAGTTGCAACACGCTGGGCGGCGTCTCGTTCACCTTGACGCCCGCGCCCGAGGGGACATTGGCCAGCGCGAGACCGCTGGTATTGCCGGCGGCATCCGTGATCTGGCCGCCGTTCAGGGCGATGTTGCCGGCGACGGTCACGCCGCTGGCGCTTTGATCGGCGGCGCCGACGGTGTATTGGAAGGTCAGGGTGTTGGTGCCGCTGCCGCCCACGTAGGTGGCATTGTGCGTGCCGCCGCTGTCCAGGTTGACGCCGATGGTGGGGGTGCCTCCCGCCGTCGTCACGGTCACCGGCTTGTCGAAGGTGACGGTGTAGGTCAACGTCTCGCCGGT
>CAZZYJ010000274.1:0-4749 GCA_964658215.1 uncultured Steroidobacteraceae bacterium
CACGCGGTTGAAAGGAGGGCGGATGCATTCCGGTGCCGCGGTCGCGGGGTTGACGACGCTTTTGTGGCTGGGCGGATGCTCGGCGGGGTCCGCCCGGCGTCCGGCGGACGCCCAGTTTTCATCCGCTGCGCCGCTCCGTACGTTGGGTCGCGCGGACGCATTGTGGTTGGAGCGGGCGACCTTCGGGCTCGATACCGCGGTGATGGACGACTACCGTCGGCTGGGGCGCACCCGCTTCCTCGCTCGACAATTACACCCGCAGACCCTGCCTTTGCCGCCGCGCATCGAGGCGCAGGTCGCCGCCCTCGAGATCAGCCGATACGATCCCGCGGCGGTGCTTGCCGCCGTCAATGCCCGATACAAGCTCATCCAGGCAATGCCGGACGGGCCCGACAAGACCGCCGCGCGCAAGGCGCTGGACGAACAGGGCAACAAATATGCCTACGAAACGCTTCGCCGCGATCTGTTGCGCGCGGTCTACTCTCCCGCCCAGCTCCAGGAACAGATGGTGTGGTTCTGGGAAAACCACTTCAGCGTGCACCAACAGAAAGAGCGGGTGCGGTGGCTGATCGGCGATTATGAGGAGCATGCGATCAGACCTCATGCACTCGGCCATTTCAAAGACCTGGTGCTGGCCACGCTCGAGCACCCCGCCATGCTCGAATACCTGGACAACGACAAGAACGCGGCGCGACATCTGAACGAAAACTATGCGCGCGAGCTGATGGAGCTGCATACGCTCGGGGTCGGTGCGGGCTACACCCAGGAGGACGTGCAGAATCTTGCCCGCGTGCTGACGGGCGCTGGCGTGGCCGCGGCCGACCCGCCGAAGCTGAAGGCTGACTTGCAGCCGCTGTACTGGCGGCAGGGCGGATTCGAATTCAATCCGGCGCGGCACGACTTCGGAGCGAAGACCCTGCTCGGGCACGCCGTCGAGGGCAGGGGCTTCGTGGAGATCAAGAGCGCGATAGACTTGATCGTCGCTCAGCCTGCGTGCGCACGCTTCATCTCGCGCCAGATCGCGATCTATTTCGTGGCGGACGACCCGCCGCCGGCGCTGGTGGCGCGCATGGCCGACGTCTTCATGCGCACGGACGGCGACATCGCGGCGGTGCTGCGCACCTTGTTCCTCGCGCGTGAGTTGAACGCCGCGTTGGGCTCCAAATTCAAGGACCCGATGCGTTTCGTGGTGTCTGCGGTGCGGCTCGCCTACGACGGACGGCCGATCTCCAATGCGCGGCCCCTGGTGAACTGGTTGCGCGGTCTCGGCGAACTTCCCTATGGACGACCGACGCCGGACGGCTATCCCTTGACCGAGCTGAACTGGGCGAGTTCCGGGCAGCTGAGTCAGCGTTTCGAGATTGCACGCGCCATCGGCGCCGGCAACGCCGGACTGTTCGACGCGGAAGACGGCGTGGGCGGCGGCGCCACGGGCTTTCCCCGCCTGTCGAACCGCTTGTACTTCGAAGCGATCGAACCTCTTCTGGCCGTGAACACCAAACGAGCCCTGGACAGTGCCAATTCACAGCAGGAATGGAACACGTTTCTGCTGTCCTCGCCGGAGTTCAGCTATGAATGAAGCATTGCGGCATCGCCGGCCCGCTGTGGAAACCTCATGAAAAGACGTCAATTGCTCAAATCGTGCGGTGCGGCACTGGCCGCGGCAGGGCTCAGCCGACGTCTGTATGCGGCGCCCCGCAGCGGGCCGCGCTTGCTGGTGGTGTTTCTGCGCGGCGGCTACGATTCGACCAATCTGCTGATTCCGTATTCGAGTTCCTATTACTACGAGGCTCGACCGAACATCGCCATCGCGCGGCCGGAGCCGGGCTCCGACGGCGGTGCGCTCGCGTTGAACGCGGATTGGGCGCTGGCGCCGGCCGTGCGCGACTCCATCGGCTCCCTGTACCTGCAGGGTCAGGCGGCCTTCGTGCCGTTCGCGGGCACGGACGATATTTCCCGAAGCCACTTCGAAACCCAGGACAGCATCGAACTGGGCCAGCCTGCGCAGGGGACGCGCGACTATCGCTCGGGCTTTCTCGCGCGGCTGTCGAACACGTTGGTGGGTCGGGCCGGTGCCAATGCATCCATAGCGTTCACCGACGCGCTGCCTCTGGCCTTTCAGGGCACCGTCGCCGTTCCCAATCTTTCCTTGAAGAATGTCGGCAAACCGGCTTTCGACGCTCGGCAGGCCAAAATACTCACCGACATGTATGCCGGGCATCCCCTGCAGGCGGCGGTGGGCGAAGGTTTGCAGCTGCGCTACGAGGTGGCGCAGGACATCGTCGATGAAATGAACGCAGCCAACCGCAACGCCATCAACACCAACGGCTTCGAACGCGAAGCGGAGCGCATGGCCCGCTTGATGTCCGACAAATATCGCATCGGCTTCATCGACGTCGGCGGCTGGGACACGCACGTGGGAGAAGGCGCCGCAGAGGGCACTCTCGCCACCCATCTCGGCAGCCTCGGGCGGGGTCTGCAGACCTTCGCGCAATGCCTCGGTGCCGAGTGGAACAACACCGTCGTGGTCGTGCTGTCGGAGTTCGGCCGGACCTTCCGCGAAAACGGCAACCGGGGGACCGACCATGGCCACGGCACCGTCTACTGGTTCCTGGGCGGCTCCCTCAAGGGCGGCGTGATCGCCGGGGAACAGGAACGCGTCGCCCACGACACGTTGTTTCAGGACCGCGACTTCCGCGTGCTCAACGATTACCGGGCCGTGCTCGGCGGCCTGTTTCGTTCGCTGTGGGGCCTTTCCCCGGAGCAGGCATCACGCATCTTCGGCCAGACCCGCCCGACCGATCTGCGGCTGATCTAACGAGCGAATTGATAATCGAAGGCGATGCCGAGGAGTACCGACAGGCCGAAGTAGTGGCTGTTCAGGAACGCGCGCAGGCACGCGTCCCGCTGGCGCGCCCTGATCAACCACAATTCATGGACGAAGAACAGGCCGCCGGCGGTGAGTCCCGCGTAGTACCAACCATTCATGTGCAGGATGCCGCCGACCAGATAGAGCGAGAACAGCGTCATGGCCTGCAGCACCGCGATGATGTGGCGGTCCGAATCCCCGAACAATATCGCGGTGGAGCGCACGCCGATGCGGCGGTCATCGTCCCGGTCGACCATGGCGTACATGGTGTCGTAGACCGTGACCCACAGCAGATTGGCGAGATACAGGAGCCACGCGACGCGCGGCACGCGTTCGAGTTGCGCCGCATAGGCCATGGGTATTCCCCAGCCGAAACTCAAGCCCAGATAAAGCTGGGGTACGGAGAGGAACCGCTTTATGAAGGGATAGGTGACGGCGAGGAAGCCGCCCACCACCGCGAGCAGCAGCGTCATCTTGTTCAACTGCAGCGCCAGCAGCAGCGACGCCACGGACAACAGGGCGAACAGCAGCAGCGCCTCGAGGGTGGAGATGCGCCCGGCGGCCAGAGGGCGCAGCCGGGTGCGTTCGACGTGGGGGTCGAAACTGCGGTCCGCATAGTCGTTCACCGCACATCCCGCGGAGCGCATCAGCACCGTGCCCGCCACGAAGATGATGAACAAATGCGGGTCGGGTTTGCCGCGACCTGCGATCCACAGCGCCCAGAGCGTGGGCCACAACAGCAGCCAGATGCCGGCCGGCCGGTTCAAGCGCGTGAGCTGCACGTAATCGTCCAACGAACTCGCCAGACGGGGCAGCTCGTTCGTGGTCCACGGATGAAAGCGGACGCGATACGAGAACCAGCGCCAGCGCTCGGCGATGCGCTCCGCCAGCTCCAGCCCCGAGCGCGGCAACGGCACGGCCCCGCCTCAGGCGCGGCCCATGGCCGGCAGGAACACCTCGTGCACGAGCAGCGGTGCACCGCGTAATTTGACCCGCGTGCGCCGGCCCCACAAACCGACGGGCGCAAGTCCTGCATCGCGCAGGGCGCTCGTGGGCAGCGGTCCCTCCGCCGGCAGCCATGCGTACTCGTACGCGCCGCGGTCCACCGCAGCCAGATCGCTCATCGTTTCCCCAAGCGCGCTGTCGCCGAGTTCCGCGAGCCAGGGATGTGCGCACAACGTGGAGTCCGGCGTGATGGTCCGCTCGAAGACCCAGGCCTGGTCGCCGCAGCACATGCTCACGTCCCTGAACAATCCGGTGTCGTCCGTCACAGAAAGGGTCGACCTGTGCCCCTGCTCGAGCTGGCCGCTCCATTGCTCCAGCACCTGATGCGTGTAGCGATCGCCGTGTCGCGCGCGCAATCGCTGCGTCAGCAGGCCCTTGCCGATCAGCCACGCGCGCAGCGGTGCCTCGACCGAAAGCTGTCCCAACCGTTCGGCGGGGACCCATTGGATGGAACCCGGCGGCCGCGGCGCATGCGCACGCCCCGCCGCGTCGGGCCGGCGCGTGTCGGAGCCGTGGGGCGCGGCGCCCGGGCGGACGTGGTCGAGCGCGCGGAGCCTGTCGAAGGGCCGGGCTTTGTCGAGCAGCCGTACTGTGCGAAGTGTCATGCGCGCAAGTCTACCCGACCCGGCCGTATTGCTCTGCATGTCCGACCCACCGCTCGATCAGGCGCGGCACGTTGAGCGGCCACTCGCGCAACATCGTCTCCGCCGCACTCTGCACCGTCGGCAGCAGGTCGGCGTCTCGCAGCAGATCGGCCACGCGCATCTGCGCGAGCCCGGTCTGCCGGGTGCCCAGCAGTTCACCCGGCCCGCGCAGCTCGAGATCGCGGCGTGCGACGACGAAGCCGTCGTTCGTGTCGCGCATGACGCCCAGCC
>CAZZYJ010000275.1:0-4719 GCA_964658215.1 uncultured Steroidobacteraceae bacterium
GGACCCGTCGCGTCGGCGCCGGGCAGGCCCCTCTGATTTTAAGTAAAATTGCAGCGATGCAATCCTCAGATCCGCCCCGCCCGGACGCCATCAGCATCCGCGGCGCACGCCAGAACAATCTCAAGAATCTCGACCTCGATCTGCCGCTCAACGAATTGATCGTGGTGACGGGCGTCAGCGGATCAGGGAAGTCCTCGCTGGTGTTCGACACCGTCTACGCCGAAGGGCAGCGACGCTACGTCGAAACGTTCTCGCCCTACGCACGGCAGTTCCTCGACCGCATGGACAAGCCGCAGGTGGACCGTATCGACGGCATTCCGCCCTCCATCGCCATCGACCAGACCAACCCTGTGCGCACGTCGCGCTCGACCGTCGGCACCATGACGGAACTGAACGACCATTTGAAACTGCTGTTCGCGCGCGCGGCTGTCCTGCACTGCCGCGGCTGCGGCAGACCGGTGCGGCGCGACACGCCGGAGACCATCCGCGCCGCGTTGGAGGAGCGTGCCCGCGAGCAGGGCGATCCGCGGCTGGTGCTCACTTTTCCAGTGACCGTGCCGGACAATTTCACCGAGCCCGAGATCAAGTCCCTGCTCGAGCGGCAGGGATACACCCGCATTCATCAACAACACGGCAACACGCTGCAGGTGGTTCAAGACCGCTTCCGCTGGTCGGCGGTGGATCCTGCCCGTGCCGGCGATGCCATCGAGGCGGCGCTCAACGTGGGGCAGGGCAGGCTCGACGTCTATCCCCAGACCGCGCAGAGCACCCCGTCGGCGCAGCCCACGACGCCAACGCCATGGCGCTTTTCCACCGATCTGCACTGCGCCGACTGCGACTTGAGCTACAAGGACCCCTCGCCCAGTCAGTTCAGCTTCAATTCTCCGCTCGGGGCCTGCGAGACCTGCCGCGGCTTCGGCCGCAGCATCGGCGTCGACTACGGCCTGGTGATACCGAACGCCGCGTTGTCGCTGCGCGAGGGCGTCATCAAGCCCTGGCAGACCGATGCGTACGAAGAATGCCAGGCGGACCTGCTTAAGTTCGCGCGCAAACGCGGGATACGGCTGGACACGCCCTGGCGCGAGCTCGACGAGGCGGAACGTTCCTGGGTGATCGAGGGCGAGGGGGAATGGACCAAGAACGTCTGGTACGGCGTGAAGCGTTTCTTCGCGTGGCTCGAGACCAAGGCGTACAAGATGCACATACGCGTGCTGCTCTCGCGTTATCGCTCGTACACCGAGTGCACGGCATGTAGCGGCGCCCGCTTGAAGCCCGACGCGCTGTTGTGGCGCGTGGGCAGGCCCGGCCTCAACATCCGCGAGCTCATGCTGTTGTCCATCGACAAGTCCCGGCATTTCTTCGCCACCCTCGAACTGCCGCCGCCGCTCGACGATGCCACCGAATTGCTGCTCCGGGAGGTTCGCGCCCGGCTCAAATATCTGGCCGACGTGGGTTTGGGCTATCTCGATCTCGACCGGCAATCGCGCACCCTGTCCGGTGGGGAGGTGCAGCGGATCAACCTGACCACGGCACTCGGCACCTCGCTGGTCAACACCTTGTTCGTGCTCGACGAACCCTCGATCGGACTGCACGCCCGCGACGTGGGGCGTATCGTCGGGGTGATGCAGCGCCTGCGCGACGCCGGCAACACGCTGCTCGTCGTCGAGCACGATCCGAAGGTGATGCAGGCGGCGGACCGCATTCTCGACATCGGACCGGGTCCCGGCGAGCACGGCGGCGAAATGGTTTTTTACGGACCCGTCGGCGAGCTCGCGCGGGCGAAGGGTTCGCTCACCGCCGACTATCTGTTCCGTCGCCGGCGCGTCGAGCTGCCGCGCGGCGTCTCCCCCGGCACGCGCAGCCCCGGTGCCGCCGGCGCGCTGCGGCTGCGCGGGGCGGCCGAACACAACCTCAAGCACGTGGACGTCGATTTTCCGCTGGGATGCCTGGTATGCGTGACCGGCGTCAGCGGCTCGGGCAAGTCCACCCTGGTGCACGACGTGCTGCACCCTGCGCTGCTGCGTGCCAAGGGCAGACCCACGGAAAATCCCGGGGCGCACCGCGCGCTCGAGGGCACCGAACTCATCGACGACGTGGTGATGGTGGACCAGAGCCGCATCGGCCGCACCACTCGCTCGAATCCGGCGAGCTACGTCGGCGCCTTCGACTCGATACGCACCCTGTTCGGGAAGCTGCCGGAGGCCAGCGAACGTAACTACACCGCCGGCACCTTCAGCTTCAACGCCGGCAACGGCCGCTGCCCCGGCTGCGGCGGCAACGGCTTCGAACATGTCGAGATGCAGTTCCTCTCCGATGTGTACCTGCGCTGTCCGGATTGCGATGGCCGGCGCTTTCGCGCGGAAGTTCTCGAGGTCATGCTGAGCCGCGGCGGCGCCTCCAAGAGCGTCGCCGACGTACTCGAGCTGACCGTCTCGGAGGCATTGTCGTTCTTCGCGGCGGACAACGACGTGTGCCTGCGGCTGCGGCCGCTCGCCGAGGTGGGCCTCGACTACCTGCGCCTGGGACAGCCCGTGCCCACGCTGTCCGGGGGCGAAGCGCAGCGGCTCAAGCTCGCCGGGCATCTGGCCGACAATGCGGTGCGGGAGCGCTCCGTGAAGAAGGCGCCCGAACGCGGCTCGCTGTTCTTGTTCGACGAGCCCACCACCGGCCTGCACTTCGACGACGTGGCCAAGCTCCTCGGCGCGTTCCGGCGCCTGCTCGAGGCGGGACATTCGTTGCTGGTGGTCGAGCACAATCTGGACGTGGTGCGCGCCGCCGACTGGCTCATCGATCTCGGTCCGGAGGGAGGCGATGCGGGCGGCGCGGTGGTCGCCGTGGGCACGCCGGAACAGATCATGGGCGTGGCCGCCTCGCACACCGGGCGTGCGCTGCGGGAGGCGGAGAACCCGGCCGCGTTCGGCGACGCGGTGCACGATGCCGCCGCCGAGCCGCGCCTGCGCGGACCGGCCGCGATCGAGATACGCGGCGCGCGGGAGCACAATCTCAAGGACGTCGACGTCGACCTCGGACGCAACCGCTTCACCGTCATCACGGGCGTTTCCGGCAGCGGCAAGAGCAGCCTGGCCTTCGACATCTTGTTCGCCGAGGGACAACGGCGTTATCTCGAATCGCTGAACGCCTATGCGCGACAGTTCGTGCAACCGGCATCGCGGCCGGACGTCGATGCGATATTCGGCATTCCGCCGACGGTGGCGATCGAGCAGCGCACCAGCCGCGGCGGCCGCAAGAGCACCGTGGCCACCCTCACCGAGATCTATCACTTCCTGCGGCTGCTCTACGTGAAGCTCGGCGTGCAGTACTGTCCGGTGTGCGAGTGCGCCATCGAACCGCAGTCCGCCGACGCCATCGTCGCGCGCGTGCTCAAGGACTTCCGGGGCCGCCGCATCACCTTGCTGGCGCCGCTGATCGTGGCACGCAAGGGTCTGTATACCGCGCTCGCCAAATGGGCCCGCGGCAAGGGTTTCGCTGAACTGCGCGTCGACGGCCGCCTGCTGCCCACCGCCAAATGGCCGCGCCTCGACCGCTTCATCGAGCACAGCATAGAGCTGCCGGTGACGACCCTCCTGGTCGGCGGCGTCCACGAACGCGAGCTGCGCGACGGGTTGAGCGCCGCACTCGGTCACGGCAAGGGCGTCGTGCACGTCGCCGAGGGCAGGGGCGACGTCGAGGGCGCCACGCCGGCGGTGTTCTCCACCAAACGCGCCTGTCCCCGCTGCGGCACCGGCTTCCCCGAACTCGATCCCCGCTTGTTCTCGTTCAATTCGCGCCATGGCTGGTGCAAGAGCTGCTTCGGCACGGGCCTGCAGATGGAGGAGTTCGATGCCGAGCAGAGCGGCGAAGAAACACGCTGGCGGGAAAGCTCGTCCGCCGTCGACAGCGCACAGCCGGCCGTCGAGGAGACGGTCGTGCAGGGCGCCTGCCCGGACTGCGCCGGGGAACGCCTGAACCCCGTGGCACGCCACGTGGTGTTCCGCGGCGCGTCCATCGCGGCGCTCACGCATCTGCCGGTGCGCGACTTCGCCGCGTCGCTCGCCAAGATCAAACCGACGGGGCGCGAACGCGACATCGCGCGCGATCTGCTCGCGGAGCTCGCCTCGCGCACGACTTTCTTGTGCGACGTGGGCCTGGGATACCTGCAGCTCGACCGCGCGGCGCCCACCCTGTCGGGCGGCGAGGCGCAGCGCATACGCCTGGCGGCGCAGCTGGGCTCCAATCTTCAGGGTGTCTGCTACGTGCTCGACGAACCCACCATCGGTCTGCATCCGCGCGACAACGTCGCCCTGCTGGACACCCTGGAGCGGCTGCGCGCCAAGGGCAACACGCTCGTGGTGGTCGAGCACGACGAGGATACGATCCGCCGCGCGGACCACGTCATCGACCTCGGGCCGGGGGCGGGAACGCGCGGTGGACGGGTGGTGGCCGAAGGCAGTGCGACGGAACTCGCGCGTTTGAACAACTCGGCGACCGGACGCTGTCTCGCGCATCCGCTGCAGCATTCGCGCAGCCGCCGCCGCCCCGTCGACCGCGACACGCCGATGATCGAGGTGAACGGCGCCACCCTGCACAACCTACGCAAGGTGGACGCGCGCGTCCCACTCGGGCGGTTGTGCGTGATCACCGGTGTTTCCGGGTCGGGCAAGTCCTCGCTCGCGCGCGACGTGTTGCTGGGGAACCTGCGGCGCCTGCTGACGCGGCCCA
>CAZZYJ010000276.1:0-4705 GCA_964658215.1 uncultured Steroidobacteraceae bacterium
GGCCGGCCGCGGGAACCACCGCCCAGAGGCGGCGCGGGAGCGCCGGACCGGTCACTGCGCGCGGGCGGTGACGGAGGTGGCCGGCGCGGGCGCCGCCGGGGTCGCGGCCGTGACCACCTGATAAAAAGTCTCGCTGTTGCCGACCATGCCCAGCTCGCTGCGCGCCCGCTCCTCGAGGGCCGTCAGACCCACCTTGAGGTCGTTGACCTCGGCGCCGAGTTCGCGGTTGCGTTCACGCTGTTCGACGTTCGCCGCGGTCTGCACCGCGACGGCGGCGGTGAGCCGCGAGACTTCGCGCACGCCCTGCTCCGACACCCAGACCCGGTACTGGAGCACGACGACGACGACGGCCATCACTAGGGCGAGAATCCTCATAGGCGCGCAAGCCTAGCACGACCTCTCAGGAAATCCGAACCGACAGCGCGCCGCGGCCGGCGTAGGAGGCCCTCGCGCCGAGCTCGGCTTCGATGCGCAGCAGCTGGTTGTACTTTGCGATGCGATCCGAACGCGACATCGACCCCGTCTTGATCTGCGTCGCCGAGGTGCCGACCGCGATGTCCGCGATCGTCGCATCCTCGGTCTCGCCCGAACGATGCGAGACCACGGCGGCGTACTTCGCCTGCGCGGCCATGTCGATGGCGTTCAAGGTCTCGGTCAGGGTGCCGATCTGATTGGGCTTGATGAGGATGGCATTGGCGATCTTCTTCTCGATGCCCTCGGCGAATATCTTCGTGTTGGTCACGAACAGATCGTCGCCCACCAGCTGCACCCGGCCGCCCAGCTGGTGCGTGAGCACGGCCCAGCCGTCCCAGTCGCCCTCGCTCATGCCGTCCTCGATGGTGACGATGGGATATTTCGCCACCAGCCCCGCCAGATAGTCGGCGAACTCCGCCGCATTGAACTGGCGGCCCTCGGATTCCAGGTGGTACACCCCGTCCTTGTAGAACTCGGTGCTCGCCACGTCGAGGCCGAGATAGATGTCCCGGCCGGCCCGGTAGCCCGCCTTGTCGATGGCCTCGAGGATGGTGGTGAGCGCCGCCTCGTTGGACGGCAGGTCGGGGGCGAAGCCGCCCTCGTCGCCCACCGCCGTGTTCAACCCCTTGGCGTGCAGCACCTTCTTGAGCGTGTGGAACACCTCGGCGCCGTAGCGCAGGGCCTCGGAGAAGGACGGCGCGCCCAGCGGCAGGATCATGAACTCCTGGATGTCGACGCTGTTGTCGGCGTGCGCACCGCCGTTGATGATGTTCATCATGGGCGCCGGCATGACGAGCTCGCCCTCGCCGCCCAGGTGTTGGTACAGCGACAGCTTGCGGTCGCGCGCCGCCGCATGCGCAGACGCCAGCGACACCGCCAGCAGTGCGTTCGCGCCCAGACGCGACTTCGTGTCGGTGCCGTCCGCGGCGATCAGCTTGTCGTCCAGGCCGCGCTGATCCTGGGCATCGTGGCCGGACACCGCGGCACGCAGCGCGCCGTTCACGTTCGCCACCGCCCGCATGCAGCCCTTGCCCAGATAGCGCTGCGCATCGCCGTCGCGCAGTTCGACGGCTTCGCGCGAGCCGGTGGAGGCGCCGGAGGGCACGGCCGCGCGCCCGACCACGCCCGACTCGAGCACCACGTCGGCCTCGACGGTGGGGTTGCCGCGCGAATCGATGATTTCACGGCCGCGGATTTCGACGATACGACTCATAGCAAGGATTCCTCGAAGGGTTTTCGTTTGACGGCGACGTCCAGTTCCATCAGCGTCGACAACAGCGACGCCATGCGGTCGAGCGGCCACGCGTTCGGACCGTCGGACAGCGCGTGGGCGGGATCGGGATGGGTTTCCATGAAAAGGCCGGCGACGCCGGCGGCGACGGCGGCACGTGCGAGCACCGGCACGAACTCGCGCTGGCCGCCCGAGGCGTCGCCGCGGCCGCCCGGCAACTGCACCGAGTGGGTCGCGTCGAAGACGACGGGACAGCCGGTGGCGCGCATCACCGCGAGCGAGCGCATGTCGGCGACCAGATTGTTGTAGCCGAAGGAGAAGCCGCGCTCGCAGACCATGATCTGCGCATTGCCGGTGGAGCGCGCCTTGTCGACCACGTTTTGCATCTCCCACGGCGAGAGGAACTGGCCCTTCTTGACGTTCACGGGTTTGCCCGCGGAGCAGACGTTGACGATGAAATTCGTCTGCCGGCAGAGGAACGCGGGCGTCTGCAGCACGTCCACCACGTCGGCCACCTCGGCGAGCGGGGTGTCTTCATGCACGTCGGTGAGCACCGGACAGCCGATCTGCTCGCGCACCCGGCTCAAGGTGCGCAGACCCGCCGCCACGCCCGGACCGCGGAAGCTGGCCCGCGAGGAACGGTTCGCCTTGTCGAAGGACGCCTTGAAGATGAACGGAATGCCGAGCGCGGCGGTCATCTCGCGCAGCCGGCCCGCCACCTCGATCACCAGCGCCTCGCTTTCGATCACGCAGGGACCCGCGATGAGGAAGAACGGCCGCTCCGGCCCCACCTCGAACGAACACAACTTCACGCGGTGGCGCGGCCGGGCTGCAGCGCCGCGCGATACTCGCGGGCCGCGCGGATGAAGCCGGTGAACAGGGGGTGCCCGTCGCGCGGCGTCGAGGTGAATTCCGGATGGAACTGGCTGGCCACGAACCACGGATGGGCGGGCAGCTCGATGAACTCGACGAGGCCGTCGCCGGAGAAGCCGGAGAAGCGCATCCCCGCCGCCGACAGTTCGTCGAGATAGTGATTGTTGAACTCGTAGCGATGGCGGTGCCGCTCGAAGATGGACTCCTTGCCGTACAGGGAGTGCACCAGTGAACCGGCCACCAGCTTCGATTCCTGCGCGCCCAGGCGCATGGTGCCGCCGAGTTCGGACTTCTCGTCACGCACCTGCTGACCGCGCGCGAGATCCTGCCATTCGGTGATGAGCGCGACGATGGGATGATGCGTGGCACGGTCGAACTCGGTGCTGTTCGCGCTCTTGAGGGAGAGTACGTTGCGCGCGTATTCGATGATGGCGAGCTGCATCCCCAGGCAGATGCCGAGGTAGGGAATCCGGTTCTCGCGGGCGAAGCGGATGGCCTGGATCTTGCCCTCGACGCCGCGGTCGCCGAAGCCGCCCGGCACCAGGATGGCATCCATCTTTTGCAGCGCATCGGGCCCGGACCGCGCGATGTCCTCGGACTCGAAGTAATGAATGTTGACGCGCGTGCGCGTCGCGATGCCGCCGTGCATCAGCGACTCGTTGAGCGAAATGTACGAATCGCGCACCTGCACGTATTTGCCGACCATGCCGATGTCGACCACGGCTTCCGGATTCTGCTTCGCGGCGACCACCGCGCGCCAGTCCGACAGATCCGCCGGCGGCAGGTCGAGGCGCAGCTTGTCGACGACGATGTCGTCCAGACCCTCCTCGTGCAGCAGCAGCGGAATCTTGTAGATGTCGTCGGCGTCGAGCGCGGAGATCACGGCGCGCTCCTCGACGTTGGTGAACAGCGCGATCTTGCGCCGCTGTTCGTCCGGCAGGGTGCGCAGACAGCGGCAGAGCAGGATGTCGGGCTGGATGCCGATGCCGCGCAGCTCCTTCACGGAATGCTGCGTCGGCTTCGTCTTGATCTCGCCCGAACCGCCGACGATGGGCACCAGCGTCAGATGCATGTACAGCACGTGGTGGCGGCCCAGTTCGACGCCCATCTGGCGTATGGCCTCGAGGAAGGGCAGCGATTCGATGTCGCCCACCGTGCCGCCGATCTCGACCATGCACACGTCGGAGGTGCCCGCGCCCATCCGTATGCGGTACTTGATCTCGTCGGTGATGTGCGGGATCACCTGAACGGTGGCACCCAGATAATCGCCGCGCCGCTCCTTGGCGATCACCCGTTCGTAGATGCGCCCCGTGGTGAAATTGCTGTCGCGGCCGGTGGTGGTGCGCACGAAGCGTTCGTAGTGGCCGAGATCCAGGTCGGTTTCCGTGCCGTCGGCGGTGACGAACACCTCGCCGTGCTGGAACGGACTCATGGTGCCCGGATCGACGTTGATGTAGGGATCGAGCTTCACCATGCTCACCTTGAGCCCGCGTGCCTCGAGAATGGCGCCCAGGGAGGCCGATGCGATGCCCTTGCCCAGCGAGGAAACCACGCCGCCGGTGACGAAAACGAAACGTGTCATGATGAGTCACCGCCGATTGAGAGAGTTGGGCCGCACGGAGCTCGGGAGCACCGCGCAAACTGCCACGAAACGCATAAGGAAAAGCGAAATTCGACGGGAATTCAGGTTACCAGAACGCGCCCGTTGCGACAATCCGCCCGGACGAATATCCGCGCCGGCGGGACCCGGGGCTTCAGGCGATGAGGGGTGCGTCGTCCCATGCGCAGCCGAGTCCCGGCGCATCGCCCGCCACGCACCAACGCGCGTCGAGCCACAGGTCGCCCACCGCGATCAACGCCGCGTCCGCATAGAGCAACGGCAGCGCATCGCGCATCCACGGCAGCACACCGCGTTCCTGACACAGATGCTGCAAACTTCGCGTGCGCGCGCCGGCGGCGGGCCTGAGCGTCTCCCCACCGCGGCGCCCGCGCACCGTGAGCGCGTCGGGCAGACGCGCGGCATCGAGCCCGCCGCGCTGCGCCACCCAGCGCAAGCGGCCGAGGCCGGCGCCGAGCTCCCAGGGCGCCGCCCCGTCGCGCGGGCCTGCGTCGTTGCGGGGGCCTGCG
>CAZZYJ010000277.1:0-4675 GCA_964658215.1 uncultured Steroidobacteraceae bacterium
GAAGGCCTCGGCCAGGAACAGCACCTCGGGGTGGACCCGCTTGATTTCGCCGATCGCCCATTCCCAGAACGCGAACGACTTGGTGTGCGGATTGTCGACGCGGAAGATCGCGACGCCCTGACCCACCCAGAACTCCATGACGTCCTTGAGTTCCTGCCAAAGTGCCCGCCAGTCCTGCGATTCGAAATCGAAGGGATAGATATCCTGATATTTCTTCGGCGGGTTTTCCGCGTATTGCACGCTGCCGTCGGGCCGGTGCTTGAACCAGGCGGGATGCGCCGCGACGTAGGGATGGTCGGGCGCGCACTGGAAGGCGATGTCGAGGGCGATTTCGATGCCGTGTTCCCGGGCCTTGCCGGCCAGGCGCCGAAAGTCCTCGAGCGTGCCGAGTTCGGGAAGGATGTCCTTGTGGCCGCCCTCCTTCGAACCGATCGCCCAGGGACTGCCCACGTCGTCGGCCGTCGGTGTGAGCGTGTTGTTCTTGCCCTTCCGGTCGACGCGGCCGATGGGATGGATGGGCGGAAAATACAGCACGTCGAAGCCCATCCGGGCGACATAGGGCAGGCGCGCCTCGACGTCGCGGAAGGTGCCGTGGCGGCCCGGTTCGGGGCTCGCCGAGCGCGGAAACAGCTCATACCAGGTGCTGAACTGGGCACGCCGCCGGTCGACGATGAGTTCCCGCGAGGCGGTGACCGCAAGGCTGCGGTCCGCATGCCGGTCCATGATGAACGTTCGCGCCGGATCGAGCGCCGCCGCCTTCATCGACGCGACGTCGCCGTCCTGCGAGGCAATGGCGCGCAATTGCGCTGCCCAAGCCGCCAGCGTCTCGCTGTCGCCGGCCGTCGCCCGGTTCGCCGCATTTTCTATGAGCCCGGCGCCCACCTGCAACGCGATCCTGACGTCGGCGGCGTCGTTGCGGCGCTCGAGCTCGTGGTGCCAGGATTGGAAATGATCCACCCAGGTCAGCACGGTGTAGCGGTAGCGGCCGGGAACGGGGGGCGTTATGTCCGCGGTCCACACGTCGTTGAAGCCCGCCGTCATGTCGAGCTCGAATCGCTCCCCGCCGACGACGCCCCAGTGCAGCACGGTGCGCAACCGGTCGTGGCCATCGGCGAAACAATGCGCCTCGATGCGCAGCGCCTCGCCGGCGATGCATTTGGCCGCGAAACGGCCGCCATCCACCGTCGGCAGCACGGCATCGATCATGGCCCGGGCACGGCCGTCCGTCATCGCTTCACTCGTCATTCGCTTCCCACCGTAACAATATCGTCGACAACGGCGGCAGGCTCAGGGTGACCGCTTGCAGGCGGCCGTCACAGCTCACCGGCACCGCCTCGACCCCGCCCAAATTGCCCCATCCCGAGCCGCCGAACTCGCGCGCATCGCTGTTGAAGATCTCCTGCCAGCGGCCCAGCCGGGGGACGCCGACCATGAAGTTCTGACGCGGCACGGGCGTGAAATTGCTCACGGCGAGCACGGGCGGCGCATCGCCCACCCCCTTGCGCAGGAACGATAGGACGCTGGCTTGCGCGTTGCCGGGATCGACCCATTCGAAGCCCTCGGCGGAAAAATCGATCTCGTGCAGGGCCGGCTCGCCGCGGTAGACCCGGTTGAGCTCGCGCATCATCCGCTGCACGCCGGCGTGTTCGGGCAGGCCGGCCACCCACCACTCGAGTTCGCCCTCGTGCGTCCACTCGCGCCGCTGGGCGAATTCGCCGCCCATGAACAGCAGTTTCTTGCCCGGGTGGGCCCACATGTAGCCGTACATCGCGCGCAGGTTCGCGAACTGCTGCCAGGCGTCGCCCGGCATCTTGCCGATCAGCGAGCCCTTGCCGTAGACGACCTCATCGTGCGACAGGGGCAGCACGAAGTTCTCGTTGAACGCATACACCAGCGAGAACGTGAGCTGGCCGTGGCGATACTTGCGGAATACGGGATCGTTCTCCATGTAGGCGAGCGTGTCGTGCATCCACCCCATGTTCCACTTCATGCCGAAGCCGAGGCCGCCCATGGTGGTCGGACGCGACACCATCGGCCAGGCCGTGGACTCCTCGGCGATCATGGCCACGTCCGGGTGGTCGCGGTAGACCGCCTCGTTCAGGGTGCGCAGGAAATTGATGGCTTCCAGGTTCTCGCGTCCGCCGTAGCGGTTGGGGATCCACTCGCCGTCCTTGCGGGCATAGTCGAGGTACAGCATCGAGGCGACGGCATCCACACGGATGCCGTCGATGTGGTATTTCTGGAACCAGAAGAGGGCCGACGAGATGAGGAAACTGCGCACCTCGTTGCGGCCGTAGTTGAAGATGGCGGAGTTCCACTCGGGGTGGAAGCCCTGGCGCGGATCGGCGTGTTCATACAGATGCGTGCCGTCGAAATCGATCAAGCCGTGCGCGTCGTTCGGAAAGTGCGAGGGCACCCAGTCCAGAATGACGCCGACGCCCCGCTGGTGCAGGTGGTCGACGAAATACATGAGATCCTGCGGCGTGCCGTAGCGCGCCGTGGGCGCGAAGTACCCGGTGGTCTGGTAACCCCACGATCCGTAGAAGGGATGTTCGGTGATGGGCATGAGTTCGACGTGCGTGAAGCCGAGCTCGACGAGATAGTCGCCGAGTTGGTGCGCAAGCTCCCGGTAGTCCAGGTAACCACCCTCCTTGCGCCGCCAGGAGCCGATGTGCAGTTCGTAAATGGACATCGCCGAACCCAGTCCGTTGCAGGCGCCGCGTGAGGACATCCAGCCGGCGTCCTGCCATTCGTAATCGAGCGTCCAGGCACGCGACGCCGTCGCCGGGGGCAGTTCGGCGTAAAAGGCCACCGGGTCCGCCTTGTCCACGGCATGACTGCCGTCGGCCGAGGTGACACGGTATTTGTAGGTCTGGCCATGGCGTACCTCGTGCACCCAGCCTTCCCAAATCCCCGAGCCGTCATCGCGCCGGTGCAGGGCGTCGGCACCGGGATTCCAGCCGTTCCATTCGCCGATCACGGCCACCGAGAAGGCATTGGGGGCCCAGACCGCGAAGCGTGCCCCGCCCTGGTCCTGCAGATGACAGCCGAGCATTCGATGAAGATTGGACTGCGTGCCCTCGCGGAAGAGGTAGACGTCTTGTTCGCTCAAGAACACCTCAACGAGCGGGCGTGGAAGACAGGTTCGGATCGCATGAAGGCTCCTGGCGGATTACGAGCGGTGGGCGTCGCCGTCCGCCCGCCGGCGCGGCGACACTGGGTCGTAGCGTAAGGCATCGCGCGGCGTGGATGCGTCAAATCGTGTCGTTGATGCGCCTCACTCGCTGTAGGACTCCGCCTCCCCAGTATAGTCCTACGGGCGAAGACGGCGAACCGCCTCTGCACGTCCGGCAGGATGAGCCGCACTCTCCAGTCCTGGGCAATAATATCAATGATAGGAGTTCTGTGATGAAACGTTTACTGGCAATGCTCGTGCTGACCGCACCCCTGGCTGCGGTTGCAGCTTCCAATCCTGATTCGTCATTCTTCAAGAACGCCGCCGAAGCCGGGATCTCGGAAGTCGACGCGGGCAATCTCGCACAGCAGAAGGGAACGAACGACAAGGTGAAAGATTTTGCCGGCATGATGGTGAAAGACCACACCGCTGCAAACGACAAGCTGAAGGCGCTGGCCTCCACCAAGGGCGTGGACCTGCCGACCAGCGCGAGCATCGGTCAGATGGCGAGCAAGGCGAAGCTCGATCTGCTGTCGGGCGATACGTTCGACAAGTCGTACATCAAGAATCAGGTGTCGGCGCATCAGGCCACCATCAAGCTGTTCCAGAAAGAGGCCACCAACGGCCAGGATCCGGAAGCCAAGGCGTTTGCCACGGCCACGCTGCCCACGTTGCGTGCGCACATGAAGGCCGTCAAGGCGCTCGCCGCGGACTCGGGCGTCAAGACTTCGTAAGTCTGTAAAAGTCTCTGGACGGACAAGGTCCAGACCGACCGGCCCGAGTGGGGGGAAGTCCCCGCGTCGGGCCGGTTTCATTTTGGGGTGAGTGGTTGCCGCGGCCCGCTTCGGTGGCGTTCGCTTTGGGCGCTGGTGTCCGGGGCGGGGGCGATGCCGGGCGTCAGTGGGGGCCGAAGCGCCGCACCAGCATGGCCTTGTGCCGTTCCTGAAGCAGGGCGGCCCGCTGTTCGAAGGCGTCCGCGGTGAGCGTCGAATCGGTTCGCAAGGCCGTGAGCTCGCGTTCATACAGGTGATACTCGGCCGCATCGGCGCGTGCCTGCGCGGCGCGTTCTTTGAGGCGTCGATGATGACGATAGTAGAGGAGGCCGGTTCTCACCAGCCACGCGGCTGCGCCGCCCGCCGCAACGACCCAGATGATGGGCGCGACCCCGGGAAAATAATGGATGAGCAGCGTTGCGACGATGATGGCAACGAGCAGGGCGGTTCTCCCCGTCATGTGCGGCCTCATGCAGTGGGCGCACGAAGCGCCGGTCTTACCTCCGCGCCGATGAGTTCGATCGAGCGCAGGACGCTTTCCTGCGGCAGCGCCGCGCTGTCCATTTGAAAGGTGACCCGCGAGATGCCGCCTAGCGCCTCGCTGTGCCGTACGATCTTCGCGGCGACCTCGCTCGCCGAGCCCACCAGAAACGCACCCAGCGGGCCGCGCTGCGCCTCGAATTGGGCACGCGTCGCGGCTGGCCAGCCGCGCTCGCGCCCGATGGTG
>CAZZYJ010000278.1:0-4673 GCA_964658215.1 uncultured Steroidobacteraceae bacterium
TAATGCGACGCCATGGAATAGCCGTACGCACCGCAGGTGGCGATCAGCAGCACGTCGCCCTCCTGCGTGGGCGGCAGCCAACGATCGGCGCCGAGTTGGTCCGCCGTCTCGCAGATCGGCCCGACGATGGTGACCTTCTGGCTCATGGGCTCCTCCAGCCGGGTGAGATTGCGGATGTCGTGGTGCGCGCCGTACAGCGCCGGCCGGAGCAACGAATTCATGCCCGTCGCGATGCCGACGTAGTGCACGTCGCCCTTGCCCTTGAGCTGCGTCACGGTGGCCACCAGCACCCCGGCCTGCGCGACGACGTAGCGGCCGGGTTCCATCCAGAATTCGAGCGCCGGAAAATCACGCGCGAGCCGCGCGACGCCCGCCGCCAGCGCACGCAGGTCGAGTCCGGGCTGCCCCGCCTGCTCCGGCACGCCCAGGCCGCCGCCGAGATCGATCACCCGCACGTCGGGGAAGTACTGCGTGGCGGCGGCGAGCGTGGCGCCCGTCTCGGCCCAGTTCGAGACGTTGAAGATACCGCTGCCCGCATGCGCGTGCAGGCCCGTCACCCGTACCGTCGACTCGCGGGCGAGCTGTGCGAGTTCGGGCAGCTCGGACAACGGCACGCCGAACTTCGAATGCACGCCGGCGGTGCGCACGTGTTGGTGATGTCCACGACCCACGCCCGGGTCGATGCGCACGAAGAGCTCGCGGCCGGCGAACAGCTCCGGCCACGCCTTGAGCGGATACAGATTGTCGAGCGTGACGTGCACGCCGCGCGCGAAGCCGTACTCGTACTCGCCGCGCGGCGTGAAGTTCGGCGTGAACAGCACCCGGTCGGGATCGAGCTGCGGCACGCTCTCGAAGGCATGCGCGAGTTCGCCCTGCGACACGCATTCGAGCATGAATCCCGCGGCGTAGATGCGCCGCAACAGCTGCGGATGGCCGTTCGCCTTCATGGCATAGGCCCAGCGGCGCACCGGCTCGACGGCGCGCAACGCCGCGAGGGTGGCATCGAGGGTGTCGAGGTCGTAGACATAGGCCGCCGACTCGCGCGTGGCGAGGGCGCACAGCTGCGCACGCTTGTGCGGCACCTCCCACCACTGCGTCGCGCGCTGCGTGCCCGCGGTGTCGGCGAACAACTCCTGCCACGTCGGGCCCATCACCTTGTCCGAGCCGATGCGCTGGATCAGCCGCTCGTGCAGCTGATGCACCAGCCGGTCGCCCTGGGCCTCGTCGATCACGAACGTGAAGTTCAGGTCGTTGGCCGCCTGCGTCACGAGATAGATCTTCTGGTCCTGGAACAGCTCGAAGGCGGCGCCGAGTTCGTGCAGGATGCCGCGGATGTTCTGCCCGAGCAGGCTCAACGACGCACAGGGTCCGAGGATCTCCACTCCGCACAGCGTGCCGAGCGCCGCGCTCAGGCGCGCGAGCGCTGCCTCGTCCAGGGTGTTCGCCGCCGGGTCCAAGGACACCGTGACGTTGGTCTCCGAGGTCGACACCAGGTCCACCGACAAACCTTGTTGCTTGAAGATCTGAAAGGCGTCGGCGAGGAAACCCACCTGATGCCACATGCCCGGGCTGTCCATGGAGACGAGCGTGATGCCCTTCTTGATGGCGATGGCCTTGACCTGCGCGGCGGTGTCGGCCACGTTCGCCGACACCACCGTGCCCTCGAGGCCCGGCGCCTGGGTGGCGTAGACATGCAGCGGGATGCCGTACTGACGCACCGGCAGCACGCAGCGCGGATGCAATATCTTCGCGCCGTTGCTGGCGATTTCCTGGGCCTCGTCGTAATGCAGCGCACGCAGCAGCCGCGCCGTCGGCACCAGCCGCGGGTTGGCGCTGAACAGCCCCGGCACGTCGGTCCAGATTTCCAGCCGTGCCGCGGCGAGTTTCGCGGCGAAGTACGAGCCCGAGGTATCGGAGCCGCCACGACCGAGCAGCACGGTGTCGCCGTCCGCGTTGGCGGCGATGAAGCCCTGCGTGATCACCACCCGATCGAGCGCGGCCCACGCCGACTGCAGCGTCGCGTCGGGCGCGAAATCGCAGGTGGCCGACAGCAGCGCGGCCTTCGCCGAGGCGCCCGCGCGGTGCTCGGCGCGCAGCACGCTGCGCGCGTCCACCCACGCCGTGGCGATGCCCTGCGAGTTCAGGAAGCTCGCGCCCAACACCGTCGCGAGCAGCTCGCCCGTCGCCATCACGCGCGCCCGCAGCCGATCACTCACCTCGCCCGTCTCGCCGAGCGCATCGGCCATGCGACGCAGATCCTCGATCAGTGCCTCGTAGCGCGCGTCGAGCACGATGGACAGCTGCGCCGCGAGCTCACGGTGGCGCCGGTCGAGATGCGCGAGAGCCGCCGTATGGGTGCCCGCCACCGCCGCGGCGATCAGCGCTTCGAGACGATCCGTGACCCCGGACAGCGCCGAGTGCACCACCGCCGGACGCAGGCCCGCGGCCATGCGCTCGCGCAGGACGCCGGCGATGTTGTGCCAGTTGGCAGCGGAGGAGACGGAGGTGCCCCCGAACTTGAGGACCACCCAGCGTTTGTTGATGTCAGACACGTGAGGACGAACCGTCACCCTGGTGAACTGCTGGGCCTTCCGGACTATTCGTCTTCGAAGATGTCGCGCAGCTCTTTTTCCAACTGGCGTTCGGCGAGCACGTCCTCGACGCGGCTCCACGCCGCCTTGCCGCGCTTGCCGGCAGCGGCCGCTTTTGGCCGTCGCTCCGCACGTTCCAGCAGAGGATCGAAGTCATGGGATTCTTCGGCTTCGCCAAGAAACTCATCGTCGATATCGAAATGTTCGTCTTCGCGTTCGCTCATTTTTCCAGAAAAGCCCTTGAAATCAACAGGATCGATCAGCCCGGCACATGAAGCTGCGCACTATAGCCGATTCTGCCCCGCATTCAACTAGTTGTTGCATTTTACGTGCCCGCGCGCCGCACTTTACGTGCCCGTGCGGCTGTTTTCGCTGCGCGCCGGCAGGGCGCCCTGCGCCACCGCCCGGTTGACCGCCGAGAGGATGGCGAGCAGCGAGGCCGTGACGATGTTGCCGTGCATGCCGGCGCCGAACAGCGTGTGCCGCGAACGCGTGGTGATCTCGATGTAGGAAACCGCCTTGGCACCGCTGCCCTCGCCGCGCGAATGCTCCTCGTAGGAAAGCACGTCGAACGGCAGGCCCACCGCGTCGACCATGGCATCGATGGGTCCGGACCCCTGCCCCGTCCAGGTCTCGAGACGCCCCTCCCGCTCCAGCTGCAAGGTCAGCCGCTCGCTGTCCGCGCCGTCCGTGGAGGCCGCCAGCTGATGCGAACGGTACACGAACGGCGCGCGCGCAGTCAGGTATTCGCTGGAGAATAGATCAAATATCTCCTTGGAAGTCAGTTCTTTACCCGTGATATCTGCGGCCGCCTGCACGACCCGGCTGAACTCGATCTGCAGGCGCCGCGGCAGCGTCAGCCGATAATCCCGCTCCAGCAGGTAGGCCACCCCGCCCTTGCCGGACTGGCTGTTGACCCGGATGATGGAATCATAGGAGCGGCCGAGGTCCGACGGATCGATGGGCAGGTACGGCACGTCCCATATTTCCGCATCGGTGCGCGCCGCCAGGCCCTTCTTGATCGCGTCCTGGTGGGAACCCGAAAAAGCCGTGAAGACGAGGTCGCCCACGTAGGGATGGCGCGGATGGATGGGCAGCTGGTTGCATGCCTCGGCGCCGCGCGCCACCTCATTGATGTTCGAGAAATCCAGTTTCGGATCAATGCCCTGGGTATACAAGTTGAGAGCGAGCGTAACGAGGTCGACGTTGCCGGTCCGCTCGCCGTTGCCGAACAAGGTGCCCTCTACCCGGTCCGCGCCCGCCATGACGGCAAGCTCCGCGGCCGCCACCGCCGTGCCGCGGTCGTTGTGCGGATGGACGCTGAGCACGCAGGCCTCACGCTTCGCCACGTGCCGTAGGAACCACTCGATCTGATCGGCGTAGACGTTCGGCGTCGCCATCTCCACCGTGGCCGGCAGGTTCAAGATGGTCTTGCGAGCGGCGGTAGGCTCCCATACCGCATTGACGGCATCGCAGATCTCCACCGCGAAGTCGAGCTCGGTACCGGTGAAACTCTCCGGGCTGTACTCGAAGTGCCACTCGGTGCCCCCCTCCCGCGCCGCGTGCTCGCGCACCGACTCCGCGCCGCGCACGGCGATGTCGACGATGCCGGCCTTGTCCAGGCGGAACACCACCCGTCGCTGCGCGGCCGACGTGGAGTTGTACAGATGGACGATGGCGCGTCGCGCGCCCCGCAGGGACTCGTAGGTGCGGGCGATCAACTCGGGCCGCGCCTGTGTCAGCACCTGGATGGTCACGTCGTCAGGTATGAGGCGCTGCTCGATGATTTCCCTCACGAAATCAAAGTCTGTCTGCGAGGCGGCCGGAAACCCCACCTCGATTTCCTTGAAGCCGATCTTCACCAACAGATCGAACATGCGCCGCTTGCGGGCCGCGTCCATGGGCTCGATCAATGCCTGATTGCCGTCGCGCAGATCGACGCTGCACCACAGCGGAGGTGCCGTGATCACCCGGCTCGGCCAGGTTCGGTCGGGAAGCGTGACGGGGGTGAAGGCTCGGTATTTGGTCGACGGGTCGTGCAACATGGTTCTCTCGCTGGGGTCTGCGGCGCCATGCGGGGAC
>CAZZYJ010000279.1:0-4661 GCA_964658215.1 uncultured Steroidobacteraceae bacterium
CAGCAGCGGCCGCTCCGCCCGGCAGCGTTCGCGCACGTCCGGACAGCGCGGCGCGAAGGCACACCCCACCTCGACGTCGGCGGGATTCGGAGCCAGCCCGGCGAGGCTCGGCATGCGTTCGAGTCGCGGTCCCGCGAGCGTGGGCGCGCATTGCAGCAGCGCGTGCGTGTAGGGATGGCGCGCGTGACTCAGCAACGCGCCCGCGGCGGCGCTTTCGACGATGCGGCCCGCGTACATCACCAGAATCCGCCCGGCGAGACCCGCGACGACGCCCAGGTCGTGGCTGATGAGAACGACGGCCATCTTCGACTCCGCACGCAGCTGACGCAGGAGCTCCAAGATCTGCGCCTGCACGGTGACGTCGAGCGCGGTGGTCGGTTCGTCCGCGATGAGCAGCGCGGGGCCGCACAGCAGGCTCATGCCGATCATGACGCGCTGGCGCATGCCACCCGACAGTTCGTGCGGATAGGCGTCGAGACGGCGCGCGGGCTCCGCGATGCCCACCCGTTCGAGCATCCGTCCGGCGGCGGCCCGCGCCTCGCGCCACGACAGGTGCGCGTGCTCCACCAGGGTCTCCGCCATCTGCACGCCGAGGGTGAGGTGCGGCGTCAGCGAGGTGAGCGGATCCTGGAACACCATGGTGAGCTTCGAGCCGCGCACCCGGTTCAACGACGCGGCGTCCGCGCCGAGCATTTCACGGCCTTCGAAGCGCACGCTGCCCGTGGCGCGCGCCGCCGGGGCCAGCAGCCCCATGGCGGCCATGCAGACCTGGGTCTTGCCCGACCCGGATTCGCCGACGATGCCGATGCATTCCGCCGCCGCGACGGCGAACGACACGCCGCGCACCGCCGCGACGGCGCCCGGAAAGCTCACGCACAGCTCCTCGACGCTCAAGGTGGGCGGCACGTCAACGTTCCCGGACATCGAGCGCATCGCGCAGGCCATCGCCGAGCAGGTTCAGGCTCAACAGCAGCAGCGCGAGAATGCCGCCCGGAATCAGCAGCATCCACGGCGCCGCCTCCATCTCACCGGCGCCCTCGGCGATCAGCGTGCCCAGGCTCGAGTGCGGCTCCTGGATGCCCAGGCCCAGGAAACTCAAAAAACTCTCGAACAGGATGATCTGCGGCACCGTGAGCGTCGCATAGACGATCACCGGCCCCATCACGTTCGGCACCACGTGCTTGAGCAGGATGCGGGCGGTGCCCGCCCCCGACGCCACCGCCGCCTCGATGAATTCCTGGCGGCGCAGGCTCAAGGTCTGACCGCGCACGATGCGCGCCATGGTGAGCCAGCCCACGGCGCCGATGGACACGAACAACAGCCACACGCTGCGGCCGAACACGACGGTGAGGAATATGACGAAGAAGATCAACGGCAGACCGCTCAGGATTTCGACCGCACGCATCATGGCGTGATCGGTGCGCCCGCCCCGGTAGCCGGCGATCGCGCCGTACGCCACGCCCACGCTCAGGCTGATGAGACTCGCCACCACACCCACCGCGAGCGACGCGCGGATGCCCTCGAGCGTGCGGGCGTACAGATCACGGCCCAGCCGGTCCGTGCCGAACCAATGGGCATGCACCAGCGCCGGTCCCTCCGCCACATGCGCCCAGTCGAGTGATTGGAAATCGTTGGGATTGAACGAAGGACCCACCAGCGCGAGCGTGGCGATGACCGCGATGACCAGCGCGGCGGCCACGGCGGCGGGATTGGCCCGCAGCCGTCGCAGGGCGCTCAACGGCCGAGCCTGATGCGCGGATCGAGCCATCCGTACAGCAGATCCACCACCAGTCCCATGCCGATGAGCAACGTCGAATAAATGATGACCATGCCCATCACCAGCGTGTAGTCGCGATTGAGCGCGCCCTGCACGAGGTAGCGGCCGATGCCCGGCAGACCGGCGATGGATTCGACCACCAGCGAGCCCGTCATGATGGAGGCGACCGCGGGCGCGAGGTAGCTCGCCACCGGCAGCAGAGCAGGCCGCAGCGCATGGCGCACCACCACGGTGTGCAACGGCAGACCCTTGGCGGTGGCCGTACGGATGAAATCGCTGCGCAGCACGTCGAGCAGGCTGCCGCGCGTGAGTCGCGCCACATAGGCGAGCGGCGGCAGACTCAACGCGGCCACGGGCAGCAGCAGATGACGCACCGAGCCGGGCTCGAAGCCCGCCACCGGCAGCCAGTGCAGATGCACGCCGAACAGCAGGCCGAGGAAGGGCAGCACCACGAACGAGGGGAGGGCGATGCCGAGCGCGGCCGTCGTCATGGCCGCCACGTCCGCGGCCGAGTGCTGGTGGAGCGCCGCGAAGGTGCCGAGCGGAATGCCGAGGCCGAGCGCGAGGAGCAGCGCCAGGGTGCCCAGCTCGAGCGTCACGGGAAAGCCCTGGGCTATCAATTCCGTGACCGAGAAGTCCTTGTACTTGAAGGACGGGCCGAAATCTCCGTGCGCGAGCGCCGTGAGATAGCGTCCGTACTGGCGCCAGACCGGCAGATCCAGGCCGTACGCGCTTTGCAGGTTGGCGAGGATTTCGGGAGGCAGCGTCTGTTCCTGATCGAACGGACCGCCGGGCGCGGCGCGAATCAAGAAGAACGCCGCCGTCACGATCAGGAACAGCGTCGGGACGGCGCTGCCCAACCGCTTGAAGAAATAGCGCCACATCGACCGAGAGTCTAGCGGCGGACCGTGAGGTGGACAAGCGCCGACCGGGAACTTAAAATGCGCGGCTTTCCACGCAACCGCCACTCGCACCCGCCGCCGGGGTGAAACCACGGGCGCCAAGCGGCCTGTATCATTCGAGCATGCGGTGGCTCACGACCGCTGGCTGAGGAGTGTCAATGCAGAAGATCATGGTGTGCATCAAGCGCGTGGTGGACTACAACGTGCGCATTCGCGTCAAACCCGACGGCAGCGGCGTGATGCTGGACGGCGTCAAGATGAGCGTGAATCCCTTCGACGAGATCGCCCTCGAAGAGGCCCTGCGCATCAAGGAACGCGGCACCCAGATCGAGGTTCTCGCCGTCAGCATCGGCGTCGGCGAAACCCAGCAGCAGCTGCGCACCGCGCTCGCCATGGGCGCCGACCGCGCCATCCTCGTGCAAACCGACGCGGCGGTGGAGCCCCTCGCCGCCGCGCAGACTTTTCTCGCCTTGATCAAGAAGGAAAATCCGGACCTGGTCTTCCTCGGCAAGCAGGCCATCGACGACGACGCCAATCAGACCGGCCAGATGCTGGCGGCGCTCTGGGAGCGGCCGCAGGCCACCTACGCCTCCAAGATCGAGGTGTCGGCCGACAAGGCGGTCGTGACGCGTGAAGTCGATGCCGGGCTCGAATCCATCGAGGTCGATCTGCCCGCTGTGATCACGGTCGATCTGCGGCTGAACGAGACCCGCTACGTGAAGCTGCCCGACATCATGAAGGCGAAGAAGAAGCCGCTGGACGTGACGTCGCTCGAAGCGCTCGGCGTGAGCGTCGGCCAGTCGCTCAAGGTGGTCAAGACCGAACCGCCCTCGCAGCGCCAGAAAGGTGTGATGGTCAAGGACGTGGCGGAACTGGTGGACGTACTCAAGAAGAAGGGGCTGATCTGATGGCGAGGATACTCATCGTCGGCGAGCACGACGGCAGGAATTTGAATGCGGCGATCGCCAAGTGCGTGAGCTGCGCGAAGGCCATCGACGCCGACATCACCATCGCAGTGCTCGGCACGGACACCACGGCGGTGGCCGCGCAGGCGGCGGCCCTCGCCGGCGTCAAAACCGTCCTGCGGGTGGATCGCGCCGAGAACGAGCACGCCCTGGCGGCGATCTTCGCGCCGCAAATCGCGGCGCTGGCCACGGACTTCACCCATGTGTTCGGTCCGTCGACCAGTTTCGGCAAGGATCTGATGCCGCGCGTGGCTGCCCTGCTCAAGGCACCGCAGGTCAGCGACCTGATGTCGGTCGAGGGACCGTACCGGTTCAAGCGCCCCATCTATGCTGGTAACGCCATCATCACGGTGGAGGCCGATCCGGCGCAGAAACTGGTGGCCACGGTGCGCGTGGCGTCCTTCGAGTCCGTCGCGGCGGGCGGCAGTGCGGCCGTGGAGTCGAAATCCTTGGACGTCGTGCTCCCCTCCCACACCCGGTACGTGGGTGCCCAGTCCGGCTCCACCGACCGTCCGGACCTGCAGACCGCGGCGCGCGTGATTTCGGGCGGCCGCGCCCTCGGCTCCGCCGAGAACTTCAAGCTGCTCTACAGTCTCGCCGACAAGATGGGGGCCGCCGTCGGCGCCTCGCGTGCCGCGGTGGATGCCGGCTACGCACCCAACGAGATGCAGGTGGGTCAAACCGGCAAGATCATTTCACCGGAGCTGTACATCGCCATCGGCATTTCCGGTGCGATCCAGCATCTCACCGGCATCAAGGATGCGCGCACCATCATCGCCATCAACAAGGACGGCGAGGCGCCCATCTTCGAGATCGCCGATGTAGGACTGGTGGGGGACTTGTTCCAAATCCTGCCCGAACTGGAAAGGATGCTCGGCGCCTGACGGAGCGGCGTAGGCGGCGACTGAGCAGCGCAGGCGGCGACGGCTCCGCTGATTGCCGCGACGTGCGCGAAGGCTCGCGCGGCGCCACCGGCGGAGCGGGCGGCGGCTGCGGCTGCAATTGATGCTCATGGCG
>CAZZYJ010000280.1:0-4611 GCA_964658215.1 uncultured Steroidobacteraceae bacterium
GCGCGGTCCGGCGCCGCGTGTTCTGGCGCTGCGGCGGGGTTGGTCGCGCTTCGCTCGTAGGCCACGGCTTCACGAAAGACATGGGCGTGCAATTCGACGGTTCGTGAGCGGGTGGCGGCATAGCCTCCCGCCAGCAGGATGACGAGCGGGATGCGGCGGCGGCGCAGGGCCTCGATGACGACTCGGTCGCGGCGGCGGATGCCGGACTCGGTGAGCGCGAGTTTTCCATAGCGGTCGCCTGCCGCCACGTCCACGCCGGCGAGATAGAAGGCGAGGCCGGCGTCCGCCGCGCTCAGCACGCCGGGCAGGTGGCGTTCGAGCTGCTCGAGATAGTCATCGTCCCCCATCCCGTCCCGCAGCGGCACATCGACGCTCGAGCGCATTTTTTCCACGGGATAATTGCGTTCGCCGTGCATCGAGAAGGTAAACACGTCGGCGTCGGCCTCGAACAGGGCCGCGGTGCCGTTACCCTGGTGGACGTCCAGATCGATGACCACCGACCGTCCGACGAGGCGGTCGCGACGCAGCTTGAGTATCGCGATGGCCACGTCGTTCAATACGCAAAACCCTTCGCCGTGGTCGGCAAACGCATGATGCGTGCCTCCCGCTAGGTTGCCGGCCAGACCCTCGACGAGCGCGGTACGCGCGGCCAGCAGGGTTCCGCCGGCCGCCAGCCGCGAACGCAGCCAGAGCGATTCCGACCACGGCAGGCCGAGGCGCCTCTGCTCGGCGGCGGACAGCTCGGATGCCGCGAGCTTGTGCAGGTATTCCCGGGTGTGCACCAAGGCCAGCGTGTCCACGTCCAACGCCGTGGGCGTCAGCAGATCGTCGGGCGTCAAGACGCCTTCCGCGAGCAGCCTGTCCTTGAGCAGTGGAAACTTCGCGATGGGGAACGGGTGGTTGGCCGGCAAGGCGACCTGGTATCCCGGATGGTAGCTGCATTTCATCGATTGGCATCGCGACGGAGGATGTCCCGTCAATACTGCCAGAACCGCCCCGCCCGGCGGGACCGACCCGCCACCAGGCCAACCCGCGGTGCGCCAACGACCTAGGTGCCGCAGCGGTCCGTCAGCGGCCGCGCCGTTCCGCGCGCGAAAGTCGATCGATGGTCGCCAACACCCGGGCCTTGTGTGCTTCCGCGCGATCCAGGCGTTCCTTCGCGAGGTCCAGCGACTCCGCGCCGGCCTTGCGCGCGGCCAGGTATTGGAAGTCGGCGCGCGCCAGCATGGCCGCCTCGTAGTGCCGGCGCCACTCGAGTTCGAGCTCGTTCAGCATCGTGTCGTGATCGCATTGGACGGGGCTGGAACTCATTGACCGTAACTCCGGGTGGGAGACGCCATCGCGAGCTGCATGGCCGGCACACGCCATCGCGGCCGGGTTTCGACGCGCGCGCGCGCCAGCCATGAACATGAACCTGCCGCCGTTCCGGGGCGCGACTCGACGGCGAGCCTGCGTTGCAAGGCATGCCAGGGCAGGCTCCAGGTGTGAAGGGGATCGCTCATCGCGCGCTCACGCTGCCGCGTGCCCGAGCGCGGCGGCCAGCGGACCCACCTGCATCTCGGTGCGCGCCTTCGGCCAGTCGATCAGGCGTAGATGACCGTTCATGTCTTCGATCAGCGAGGTGCAGCTCTCCACCCAGTCGCCGTCGTTGCAATACAGTATTCCGTCGATGTCACGGATCTCGGCGTGATGGATGTGGCCACAGACCACGGTGTCGACGCCCCGCTTGCGCGCGGCCTGCGCGACGGCATCCTCGAAGCTGCCGATGTACTGCACGGCCTTTTTGGCCTTGCCCTTCAGATACGCCGACAGCGACCAGTGCGGCAGATCGAACCAGCGCCGGACCCGGTTGATATGAGGATTGGCGGCCAGCAACACGTCGTAGAGATTGCTGCCGAGCTTGGCGAGCCAGGGGCTGCATTTCACCACGCTGTCGAACTCGTCGCCGTGCAGCACCAGCATGCGCCGACCGTGCGCCCCCTCGTGTACGTACTCGCGATGGATGGACAGATTGCCGAACACCGCGCCGTCGAAATCGCGGAACACCTCGTCGTGATTACCCGGCACGAACACCACCTGGGTGCCCTTCTTGGCCTTGCCCAGTATCGTGCGCAACACATTGTTGTGGGACTGCGGCCAGAACATGGTTTTTTTCATGCTCCAGACATCGATGATGTCGCCGACCAGGAATAGGTAATCCATCTCGACGTTGTGCAGAAAGTCGAGCAGCAGATCCGCGCTACAGCCCTTGAACCCCAGATGGATGTCGGAGATGAAGACGGTTCTCAGGCGCAACGGGCCGTTGGCGTTTCGCTCCACCATATCGCGTATCCTCTTTGGCGTACCTGCCAAGATCGCGGATGCGTGTTACGGAACGGTGACTCCGGGAAGAAGCTTTCCTTACGACTACTGGGTACGCGGCGCCCGGGTTTCGAGCAGTGCCTGAATTCTGATCAATGCCGCCATGTAGCGCTCGGTCAACTCGACACCGTCGGTTTCGGACTCGACTCCCTCGGCCAGCACGTTTGCCAGGGTGTCCACGGCAACGCGCAGGGTCATGGACTCCGCGTCCGTGAGTTTGGTGCCGTTGATCGTGATTTCCGCTTCGTCGTGCATGGCCCAAGCATAGCAGCCCCACTTCGCGGACGTGCTGGCCTAATGCAGTCCCTCGTGCGTCAGCAACCACCGCTTGCGCTCCAAGCCGCCCCCGTATCCGGTCAGGGTGCCGTTCGCGCCGATCACCCGGTGGCAGGGGACGAGGATGGACAGCGGATTACGACCATTGGCGAGGCCCACCGCGCGCGACGCGGCCGGGTTGCCCACGCGCCTGGCGAGTTCGCCGTAACTGATGGTGTCGCCGAAAGGAATGTCGGCGAGCGCCGTCCACACTCGTGTTTGAAACGGTGTGCCCCGCGGACGCAGCGGCAGATCGAAGACTCGCCGCGTGCCGGCGAAGTATTCGTTCAACTGCCGGATCGCCGTGTCGAACGGCGCGGCGTCGTCGACCTGCGTCCATCCGCTCATCCCGGGTGCATGTCGGTGCAGGTCCATGTACACCCCGGTGAGCGCCGCACCGTCGGAACTCAGGGCGAGTCGACCCACGGGGCTGTCAGCATAGGTAAAAATGGTCATGTGATTCTCCTGTTCAGGGCACGACGCCCAACGACCGCCATAGATAATGCGTGGCGTACGCGCGCCACGGCCGCCAGCGCTCGGCGCGGGCCTGCAGTTCACGACGCTCGAGACCGGCCGCGCGCATCAACATGAGGTCGCCGCCGGGAAAGGCGTCCGGCCAGTTGAGCGCACGCATCGCGATGTAGTGCGCGGTCCACGCGCCGATTCCGGGCAGCTGCATCAATCCCTCGATCTGTGCCTCGACGTCCGCCGCGTAGGTCAGCACCACCCGGCCCTGCTCCACCGCCCGGGCCAGCGCGATGATGCACCGCGCCCGGCTGCGGATGACACCGGTGGCCGCGAATTCGTCGGGATCGATGCCGGCCATGTGCGGCGCCGTGGGAGCCAGCCTGTTCAGACCGGGATGGGGCGTGGCGATCTCGGCGCCGAACTTTTGCGCCCAACGGCCCGCCATCGTCGTCGCCGCCTTCACCGAGATCTGCTGGCCGAGCACCGCGCGCACCGCGACTTCGAAACCATCGAAGGCGCCGGGCACGCGCAATCCGGGCAGTCTCTGCACGACCCGCGCGAGCAGCGCGTCCTGTGACAACAGATCGCTCACCGCGTCCGGAACCGCGCCCAGATCGAAGAGGTGCTTGATCCGTGCGATGACGCCGCCGATCGCGGGCGCCAGGGAGGGCGACGACTCGACGAGCAACGCCGTGCCGCTCCTCGCCAGGGAGACGGCGACCCAGCCGCGAACCTGTCCGATCGAGACCGTGCGCCGGTAGTGGGTGGCATCCACGCATTCGACGCCGGGGATGGCGCGGACGCGCAGATAGGAAAGCAGGCTGTCCCATGCCAGCGGCGGCCGGAAGTCGAGCTGGCAACACAGGCCGGGCGCCGCCGGCGCGCTCCGCCCGCGCAGCACGCGTGGACTAGAGCCATAGCGCGACACGAACAGCGCGTTGAACCGCCGGACGCTGCCGAAGCCGCTGGCGAACGCGATCTGCGTGATCGCCATGGACGTCTCGCTCAGCAGACGTTTAGCCAGCAGCAGCCGCTGCGTCTGGGCGAGTGCGATCGGCGATACCCCGAGTTCGGCCTCGGTGACCCGGCGCAGATGCCGTTCGCTGACCCCGAGCGAGCGCGCCAGGTCGCCCACCGGGCCGTTCGTCGACGCATGCGCTTCGATCCCCGCGATGGCGGCGCCCACCAACCGGCTCACCGCATCGACGCTTGCGATACCGGGGGCGCGCTCCGGCCGGCAGCGCAGACAGGGCCGGAAGCCGGCGCCCTCGGCCGCCGCCGCGCTGGAGTAGAACCGCATGTTCTCCCGCCTCGCCGGCCGCACCGGACAGATCGGGCGGCAATAAATCCCGGTGCTAGACACGGCCACGAAGAAGCGCCCGTCGAAGCGCCGATCGCGGGCGCGGACCGCATGAAAACAGGCTTCGGGATCGAGCGACATGGCACCAGACTAGCCAATTCGGACGG
>CAZZYJ010000281.1:0-4598 GCA_964658215.1 uncultured Steroidobacteraceae bacterium
CGCTGCGCGCCATCCAGGCGTCGAAGCTCAGCGCAGTTTCAATGAGTCCGATGCGGCGCGCGTAGCCGGCGGCGGCCTCGAGCTGCGCGCAGATCTTGCCCGGGCTGCCCATGAACACCTCGTCGAGGGAAGGAATTTCTCGGCGACGCCAGGCTTCGTAGTCGCCACGACCGAGGCGCCCCGAATGCAGCAGGAACTCGAGCGGCACGAACGCGCCCTGCTCCAGGATTTGCGCATCGACCTGTGCCTGGAGCCCCGCATCGATGCTCATGGCGCGAACAACGACTCCAGGTCCGCTGCCGTCAGCTGCGAGGGCAGGGCGTTTCCCTCGCTGTAGAGCCGGCTCGCCAGCGCATGCTTATCCGCCTGCAGCTGCAGAATTTTCTCCTCCACCGTACCCTGCGCGATGAGCTTGTAGACGAACACCGGCCTGTCCTGGCCGATGCGGTGGGCGCGGTCCGTGGCCTGCGCCTCGACCGCCGGATTCCACCACGGGTCGTAGTGGATGATCGTATCCGCCGCCGTGAGGTTCAATCCCGTGCCGCCCGCCTTGAGGCTGATCAAGAACAGCGGCACCTCCCCCGTCTGAAAGCGATCCACGACCCCGCCGCGAAGCCGTGTCTCGCCGGTCAGCAGGCAGTAGGGAATCGCCAGCGCGCGCACCTTGTCTTCGATCAGCGTCAACATCGAGGTGAACTGCGAGAACAACAAAATCCGCCGCCGCTCGCCGATCAATTCGGGCAGCGCGCCCGCCAGCCAGTCGAGCTTGGCCGAGGGAACCAGCCGGGTTGACGCATCGGCATCCACCAGCCGCGGGTCGCAGCATGCCTGACGCAGTTTGAGCAGGGCGTTGAGCACGGTGAGATGGCTGCGTGCGATGCCTTGTTCCGCGACGGCTTCGCGCACACGCCGGTGCTGGCCGAGACGGATGCCGTCGTAGAAGTCGCGTTGCCGCTCATCGAACTCGATGGCCTCGACGATGTGCATCTTGGGCGGCAGATCCCGCGCCACCGCATCCTTGGTACGTCTCAACAGGAACGGTTTCACCCGCCGGCTCAAGGCCGCCGCACGCCCGGCGTCGCCGCCGTTTTCGATCGGCGCACGGTACAACCGCTGAAACTCTCCGCGCTCGCCGAGCAACCCCGGCTGCACGAAGTCCAGCAGCGACCACAGTTCGCCCAGATGATTCTCCATGGGCGTGCCGGTGAGACACAGGCGGTGCTCGGCGCGCAACGACTGCGCCACCTGCGACACCCTGGCGCGCGGGTTCTTGATGGTCTGCGCCTCGTCGAGAATGAGGAAACAGAACTCGCGCTCCCGCAGCAGGTCGCGCTCGATCACCAGCAGCGGATAGCCGATGAGGACGATGTCCGCAGTGCTCGACGCGAAACGCTCACGGCGCCCGGGGCCCTGCAGAACCAGGACGGCAAGGTCGGGCGCGAAGCGACGGAGCTCTTGTTGCCAGTTGCCGAGCACGCTGACCGGCGCCACGATCAGCGAGGGCTTGCGCAAACGTCCCTGCTGCTTCTCGATGACCAGATGCGCGAGGGTCTGCACGGTCTTCCCCAGCCCCATGTCGTCGGCCAGAATACCGCCCAACCCGTGGCGGCGCAGGAATTGCAGCCAGCCCAGCCCCTCTTCCTGGTAGGGGCGCAGCGTGGCCGGAAAATGTGCGGGGGCGCTCGAGGGTTCGATGCCGGCAAACGACGTGACGGCCTCGATCAGACCGAGCAACGCCGGCACGTTCGATCGCCAGACAGGCGCCTCCCCGCCGAACCCGAGCTGCGCGAGCCGGCCCGCCTGCGCGACCGGCAGACTCAACGCCTGGTGCTCGTTCAAACCCTCCTGGCCATACAATTCCACCAGCGTGTCGGCGATGCGCCGGATGCGTGCCAGAGGCACCGGCAGATGACGCCCATCCTCCAGGCGCACCAACAAGTGTTCGTCGACGACCACACTGAGCGCGTCGTGCTGCCCGCCCGCTTCTCGTGCAACACCCTGCAGATAATCCACCAGCGCCGGCAGCAGGTTGACCGCCTGCCCGTCCACCCGCACACCCAATTGCAAATCGAACCACTCGCGCGAGGAACTTCCAACGCGCGGGCGCGCCGCGGTCGTTTGCAGGTCCGCGTACCAACCATCCCCCATCGCAAGGTGAAACGGGAAGTCACGATCCACGAGAACCTGCCAACCGCAGGAGCGCAGCGCCGGCACCCCCCGCATCATGAAGAGGAGCCAGGTTCTTGCATCGCGCGGCGTCACCGGCAGACGGTGCCGCAGCTGCTCCGCCAGCTCGCGCTCGACGTCGACATCGCGCGTCACCTCCTGAATCACCGTCCCGTCCCAGCGACGGACCACGGCACCTGCGCCCGCAAGCGAACGACCGTCGACGGCCGTGCCATCGTAGAGAAATTGCAGACACGCCCGCGGGCCGGCGCCGAGGCGCAGTTGTCCGCGTACCGTGGACGACGCCCGCCGCCGCAGCGTGAGGGTGTGCAGTCGCGGAAACCGGTTCGCCCGCCCTTCGTCGAGGCTCGCATTGACGGCCTGCACCGCCGTCGGATCGATGGGGGAGCCGGCCCAGTAACGGCGCAGCAACTCCTTCGGATAGGTCAGTTCGAGCGGGCCGCAGGCGCCGGAGGGTGCGACATACACGGGCGGTTCGAGGCTCAGCAGGAAATCGAGGGGTTCCGAGCTGTCGCAGCGCAGCCGCTGATCACCATCGGCAAGCACCTCCCACGCGAAACAGCCCTGCCGCGCGGCGGCGGCATGCAATGCGATCTGCTGCGCCGGAGCGGCGCCTGGCAGCGCTCGCCAGTACGCGCGCTCCGTGGCGAGTGTTCGTTGCAATAGTTCGAACCCCTCCGCGCCCGCCAGTTCGCGCGGCAGCGGGAATTGCGACGACCTCAGCGTATCGAGGAGGGCCCGATCCGCTGCGTCGACATAGCGCGGATGGGTCCCGCTTGCGGCCGAAGCGCGTGGCGCGAAGGGTTGCAGCGTGGAGAGCGTTTGGCCGTGTTCCGGTGACTGCCTCACCCAGACGGACAGCCATGCACCGCCCTCGCCGCCGGGCTCGATGAGGTAGCAAAGCGATTGACCCGCAATCGTCCCCGGCTCCAAGGCATACGCCGACCGTGCGGGTTGCGACACCGCGAGGCGAGGACCCGCTCCCGTCGGTGCGCCCGAGCGCGGGGCGGCGCTCAGCAGTACCGCTGCGATGTGCACACACGGGGTGGGCCCGCCGCAACTGCACTCGCCGTCGAAGGTCGCCGCGCCGGCCTGTGGATACTGTACGTAGACTCGCTGCCGATCGCCGGCGATCCCCGTCACCACGCGCCCCTCCTGCAGAACGCGCACGTCCGACACGCCGCCGCCCGCGATCAGTCGCCGGGCGGCAACCTGCAACGTGGCGTCGAAGCGCGGGTCCGAGTGGGTGAGCACAGCGGCGTCAGGGGATGCGTCGACGTCTGCAGGCATGCGTACAGTTTAAGTCACTTCACGAGGGGCGACATCGACATACGGTAGGCAACCCTGCCGTCGGGCGTTCGCGGCGAGCAAGCGTGGCGTGAGCAAGATTCGTCGCATTTCATGATCCACTTACTCGAGTTCACCCTAGAATACCAAGCCGGGTGTCGGCCTCACCGGAGATTTACAACGACCGCCTAGCACCATGTCGAATGGCATGTCGCCACCACATTGACGAAGATCGATGGAGAACCTTCCGCATGTCAGACTACGAACTCTATTACTGGCCCGTGCCGTTTCGTGGCCAGTTCGTCCGCGCGCTGCTGGCCTTTGCCGGCAAGACCTGGACGGAGGGCGACCCGTCCGAGATCGCCGAGATGATGGACGGACCGGTGAAAAAAATGCCGGTTCCCTTCATGGGGCCGCCTCTGTTGATCGACACGAAGGCGGATTTCGCGATCGCCGAGATGCCGGCCGTCATCCTGTACCTGGCGGAAACCTTGGATCTCATGCCCGCCACCCCAGCCCTGCGGGCTCTGACCCTGAAGATCGTCTGCGACGCCAACGACGTGATCGACGAGCTCACCCGGGATGGCGGCCGCGACCAGTGGACCGACAAGCGCTGGCAGGAATTCATCCCCCGCCTGACCAAATGGATGTCGTTTTGGGAGGAGACCGGTCGTCGTCATGGGCTCACCGCCAAGGCCGGATTCATCCTCGGCGGCGAGACACCCGGAGTGGCCGACGTCATCACCGGCACGCTGTGGTCGACCATGACCGAACACCTCCCCCCGCTCGAGGCCCTGTTCAAACACGCCGCGCCCAGGACGGCGGCCCTGACACGACGGATCGCTGCGCTGCCGGCGCTCGCGCAGCTGGCCGCCAAGACGCGGGAAGAGTACGGCGACGCCTACTGCGGGGGACAGATCGAGAAATCGTTGCGCAAGGTGTTGGACGCACAGCCGCGGCGTTGAGCACCGGTCCATTGTCGGGTTTGCCGCCCTATCTCAGACGCAGCTATATAGCTTCATGAATAAGGCCACTATTTCAAGCCTGAAGAACAACTTGAGTGCTTATTTGCACAAGGTCCGGGCCGGACACCCGGTCATCATTTATGACCGAGATGTCCCTAT
>CAZZYJ010000282.1:0-4575 GCA_964658215.1 uncultured Steroidobacteraceae bacterium
AACGCCGCCGTGTAGTTGTATTCGTTGTAGAGGATCTCGACGTGCAGCGGCAGGGTGTTGGTCAGGCCGCGTATGTGCCCCGAGACGACGGATACCGCGCCGAACTCGCCCATGGCGCGTGCGTTGCTCAACAGCACGCCGTAGAGAAGTCCCCAGCGCACGTTCGGCAGCGTGACATGCCAGAACGTCTGCCAGCCGCTGGCGCCCAGCGACAGGGCGGTCTCCTCGTCGTCCCGTCCCTGCGCCTGCATCACGGGAATGAGTTCGCGGGCGACGAACGGAAACGTCACGAAGACGGTGGCGAGCACGATGCCGGGAACCGCGAACACGATGTGGATGTCGTGCGCCTGCAGAAAATGGCCGAACCAGCCATGCGCGCCGAAGATCAGGATGAAGATCAGCCCGGCGATCACCGGCGAGACGGCGAAGGGCAGGTCGATCAGGGTCAGCAGCGTGCTCTTGCCGCGGAAATCGAACTTGGTGACGGCCCACGCCGCAACCACGCCGAACACCAGGTTGAGCGGCACGGCCACCGCCGCGACCAGCAGGGTGAGCTTGATGGCCGCCCACGCCACGGCGTCGGTGATCGCCGCCAGATAGAGGTGGGCGCCCTTGGCGAGCGCCTGCGTGAACACGACCAACAGGGGCAGCACCAGGAACGCGACCAGAAACGCGAGCGCCACCGCGATCAGCGTGAACCGGCCCCAGCGCAGACCGCGGCGCGGCCCGCGCAGCCGCAGATCCGCGGCGGCGGCCTCGTAGTCCGTGGACAGTGTCGGCGCCTCCATCAACGGCCGCCGTTGCGCGTCAACGCCCAATCCTGCAACGCATTGATCGCCAACATCATGCCGAAGGACAACACCAGCATCACGACCGCGATGGCGGTGGCGCCGGCGTAGTCGTACTGTTCGAGCTTGGTGATGATGAGCAGCGGCGCGATCTCGGATTTCATCGGCATGTTGCCGGCAATGAAGATGACCGATCCGTACTCCCCCACCGCCCGCGCGAACGCCAGGGCGAAACCGGTCAACAGCGCGGGCCACAGCGCGGGCAGGATGACGCGCACGAACGTTTGCCATTCGGACGCACCCAGAGTGGCCGCCGCCTGTTCCACCTCCCGGTCGAGATCCTCCAGCACCGGTTGCAGCGTTCTCACCACGAAGGGGAGGCCGATGAAGACCATCGCCACCACCACCCCCAGAGGGGTGAAGGCGACGCGTATCCCCAGCGGCTGCAACGCATGGCCCAGCCAGCCGTTCGGCGCGTACAGGGCGGTCAGCGCGATGCCCGCGACCGCGGTCGGCAGCGCGAAGGGCAGATCGACCATGGCGTCGATGAGGCGCTTGAACGGAAAGGTATAGCGGGCCAACACCCAGGAAATGATGAGACCGAAGAGCGCATTGACGGCCGCGGCGAACAGGGCGGCGCCGAAGCTCAAGCGCAGCGAGGCGACCACCCTCGGTGCCGTGACCACCGCCGCGAAATGCCCCCAGCCCGATTCGAAGCTGCGGATGAAGGCCGCGGACAGCGGAATCAGCACCAGCAGCGACAGGTACAGCATGGTGTACCCGAGGGTCAGTCCGAAACCGGGCAGCACCGAGCGACGGCGGACTGCCGTTTTGCGCAGGCCGCTACTGACCATAGATCCGGTCGAACGAGCCGTCGTCGGCGAAGTGCGCCGCCTGCGCGCGCGCCCACCCGCCGAACACGCCGTCGACGGTCACCAACGACATGACGGGAAACTGACCGGCGTACTTCGCCGCCACCTCGGGATCCCTCGGCCGGTAGAAATGCCTCGCGGCCATTTCCTGGCCTTCCTTCGAATATAAATACTTGAGGTACTCCTCCGCGACCTTGCGCGTGCCGTGCTTGTCGACCACCTTGTCGACGATGCTCACCGGCGGTTCCGCGAGGATGCTCACGCTCGGCGCGACGATGTCGAACTTGTCGGGCCCGAGCTGCTTGACGGCCAGGAACGCCTCGTTCTCCCAGGCCAGCAGCACGTCGCCGATGCCGCGTTCGACGAAGGTCACCGTGGCGCCGCGGGCGCCGGAATCGAGCACCGGCACGTTCTTGTACAGCTTCTTGACGTAGGCCTCCGCCGTGGCGTCGTTGCCGCCCGGCTGTTTGAGCGCCCAGGCCCACGCCGCGAGGTAATTCCAACGGGCCCCTCCGGAAGTCTTGGGACTGGGTGTGATGACCTGGATGCCCGGGCGGACCAGATCGCCCCAGTCGTGGATGTTCCTGGGGTTGCCCTTGCGGACCAGAAACACGATGGTCGAGGTGTAGGGGGCGCTGTTCGAGGGCAGACGGCTCTGCCAGTTGGCTGGCACCAGACCGCCCTGTACTGCCAGCGCATCGATGTCGTAGGCCAGTGCGAGCGTCACGACGTCGGCCGGCAACCCGTCGATCACCGAGCGGGCCTGTTTGCCGGAACCGCCATGGCTTTGATTGACGACGACCGTATCGCCGGTCCTGCCCTTCCAGTAGGTCGCAAACGCCCGGTTGTACTCGTCGTAGAACTCCCGCGTCGGATCGTAGGAGACGTTCAGCAGGCTCACCGTCGCCGCCCGCGCCGCACAGGCGCCCAGCAGCAGAACGCACAACGCCGCGGCGGCCCATGCCGGACGGCACGGCCGGTTCATCACACTCTCGATGCTCATACCTTGTCCCTCACTGGAATCTTCAGATCCTCGAGGACGCTGTCCACGTCCTCCTGCGTCTCCAACTTCTCGGTCTCGCGCACGAGCTTGCGCGGCAGATGCGGCGCCAGCAGCTCGATGAATTCATACATGTACGCCCGCAGCAGCGCGCTGCGGCGAAAACCGATCCAGGTCGTATGACCCTCGAACAGATGCGCCGCGTCGAGGACGACCAGATCTGCATCGGCCTTGGGGTCGATGGCGAGCCTCGCCAATATACCCACGCCCAGTCCGATTCGAACATAGGTCTTGATGACGTCGGAATCACGCGCCGTCAGCGCGACGTCGAGCGACAGGCCGGCGGTCTCGAACAGCGCAGGCAGCGAGGAGCGGCCCGCGAAACTGAACACGTACGTGACGATGGGGTAGTCGGCCAGTTTCTTCAGGGTCAGTTTGCCGCCGGTCGCGAGCGGATGCCCGCGCGGTACGACCACCGCACGATGCCAGCGGTAGACCGGCAGGCGTACCAGATGCGGGAACAGCTCCTCCGAACCCGTCGCGATGGCGAAGTCGACCCGGTCGCGGGCGACCATTTCGGCGATCTGTTCGGAGGTTCCCTGGTGCAGATGCAACCGCACCTTCGGGTACTTCACTCGAAAGGCGCGGATGACCTCCGGCAGCACGTAGCGTGCCTGGGTGTGGGTGGTCGCGATCGACAGGGTTCCGCCGTCCGCCTTGCGCAGTTCCGCGGAGGTGCGGCGGATGTTCTGCATTTCACGCAGGATGCTGGAGGCACGCGAGATGATCTGCTCGCCCGCCGCGGTGGTACGGGTGAGCGCCCGGCCTTCCCGCTCGAACAGCTGGAAGCCGAGTTCCTCCTCGAGGAGCTTCAACTGCCGGCTGACGCCGGGTTGCGAGGTGTGCAGCTGGCGCGCCGCCGCCGTGATGTTGAGCCCGTTTTCGTGCACGGCGACCAGATAGCGCAATTGCTGGAATTTCATGAGGGCGCGCGGGGGAGGGCCCGGCCGGGAGGACGGCGGCGTCGTGGAGGGTGGCTGAGCATCCCGCTAGGATATAAGTTTAGGCCCGGCGGCGTCAGAGGTCGGCTTACATTGCCCAGCACTTAAAAGCATGTGCTCATAAGCGTTTGTTCGTTTCATGGCACATCGGGCAGTCCTACAATCGGCTGTCTGATGAGTACGCCGGCAACAGAACTCCCGAAAATCCTCCGCGACCGTGCCGGGGATACCGTCGGACGACTCCGCGATGCGCTCGCCGAGTACAAAAACGTGTGCTACGCCAACAGCTTGGGCGCGGAATCCATGGTGCTCACCGATTTGATCTGGGGCGCCGTCCCGGAAATCGAGATCTTCAGCATCGACACGGGTCGCCTGTATCCCGAGACCTACGATCTGATCGACCGCCTGCAGCGGCGTCATGGCCGCATCCTCAAGATGTACTACCCCGACGCCCCCAGCATCGAGGAGTGGGTGGGACGGAACGGCATCAACGCTTTCCGCGATGGCCTGGAGCTGCGTCGTGGCTGTTGCGCCATCCGCAAGGTCGGGCCGTTTCGCCGCGCCCTGGCGGGCAAGGCGGCCTGGGTCACCGGGATTCGTCGCGGCCAGTCGGCGAGCCGTGCGCTGGCGGCGCCGGTGGAGTGGGATACGGAGTACGGTCTGCACAAGGTCAGTCCCCTGTTGGACTGGTCCGAAAAAGAGATCTGGGAGTACATCCGCAAGAAGCGTCTTCCCTACAACACCCTGCACGACTCCGGATTTCCGAGCATCGGCTGCGCCCCCTGTACGCGGGCGGTGCAACCCGGCGCTGACGAACGCGCCGGCCGTTGGTGGTGGGAACGCGCCGATTCGCGCGAGTGCGGATTGCACCCGCGGCGTCAAACCGCCGACTTCGGCCCGGCCCAGCGCTAGCG
>CAZZYJ010000283.1:0-4541 GCA_964658215.1 uncultured Steroidobacteraceae bacterium
ACAGTCCCCTTGAAGAAGAAGCTCAGTTGGGAAATTCGGCCAATTCGTACTCGGCGGCGGCGGCCCCGGTCGGCGCCGCGCCCGAGCGCACCAGAGGCCCGATGGCCACCAAAGTCGCGAACAACAAAACGATCTCTATCTGGTACACGGCTGCATAGCCGGTGGCGGTACCCGACAGCACGGGACCGAGCGAGCCATGGGTGGCGAGGCTCGCCACGCCGTCGCGTATCGCGCCGCCGAAGGCGATGGCGAGGCCGGCACTCGTCGCCTGCACGGCGCCCCAGGCGCCGAGCGCCAGACCGCTTTCGCCGTTGCGCTCGCGCGCCATGGCGCCCGCCAGGGTGCCCACGGAGAAGAAGCCGCCGCCGAAACCGATGGTGAGCACGCCGAGCCGGAACAGCAACGGCGACGCCATGGGCGCCGCGAACATCACCGCGGCGAAGGCGAACAGACCGAGCACGGCGCCATACGCTGCCAGACGGTACGGGTCGGCGCCGTGCACGAGGAAACGGGCGGCGAGACAAAAGGCGGCGAGCATGCCGCCGGCCAGCATGGCGGTGAGCGTGGTGGTCGCGGCCACCGGCAGATGCAGGATTTCGCCGCCGTACGGCTCGAGCACGATGTCCTGCATGTTGAACGCCGCCGTGCCGAGACCCACCGTCACCAGAAAGCGGATGGCTCGACTGTGCCGCGTGAACTCGGCCCAGGACTCGCGAAACTTGACGGTGGAGCGGACCACGACCCGGGCCACGGCGGACCGCGGCTGTCCGAGCCGGGCTTCCTGCTTCCACAGCGCGAGGAGGTTCAACACCATGGTGACGACGGCAGCGCCCTGGATGACCTGGATCAGACGGATCTCGGAGAAATTCCCCAACAACCTGCCGAAGGCGAGACCGGCCGCCACCATGCCGACCAGCAGCATGACGTACATCATCGCCACCACGCTCGGACGCGACTCCTCGGTGGCGAGATCGGTGGCGAGGGCGAGTCCCGCGGTCTGCGTGGTCTGCAGCCCCGCCCCGACCAGGAGGAACGCGAAGGCCGAGGCGAACTGGCCGATCCACAGCGGGCCGTGCGTGTCGCCCGACAAAATGAGCAGGGCGAAGGGCATGATGGCGAGCCCGCCGAACTGCAGGAGGGTGCCCATCCAGATGTAGGGCACGCGCTTCCAGCCGAGCGCCGAGATGTGGTTGTCCGAGCGGAAGCCGATGAACGCGCGGAACGGCGCGAACACCAGGGGCAGCCCCACCATGAGCGACACCAACCAGGCCGGCACGCTCAGCTCGACGATCAACACCCGGTTCAAGGTGCCGATCAGCAGCACCATGGCCATGCCCACGGAGACCTGGAACAAGGAGAGGCGCAGCAGCCGGCTCAAGGGCAGTTCGACGCTCGTGGCATCCGCAAACGGCAGGAATTCCGTGCCGATCTTCATCCAGCGTCGTACCAGTCGGTCGCCCATGCTTTTCATGTTCTGACCAGTTCCATGGCGTGGGATTTGTAAAAGCCGCTCGTGATCCGGGCGCTGCGGCCGATGCGCCAGCCGGCGAGCGCGGGTTCCGCGCGCAGCAGGCGCCGCAGCGTGCGCTCGGCGACGGGTTCGAGCGCCGGGGCCCGGTCGCCACGGGGGAACAGCCGCCCCACCGTCCACATCAACGCGAGCGCAGGGGTTTGCGGCGCGAAGGTGAAGACGATCGAATGCTCGGTCCTCGCCGCGAATCCCGCCAGCACCCGCACCACGTCCGCGGCCCGGTAGTGAATCAGCGAGTCCATCGCGACCACGTGATCGAAGCGGCCGAGGGCGGGATCGAACATGTCGCCCACCCGAAAGTCGATGCTGCCGTCGCGCAACTCGGCCGGCAGCCGCTCCCCGGCGAGTTGCACCAGGGTCGGCGACAGATCGACGGCCAGCACGCGCGCGCCGCGCCGGGCGGCCTCGACGCTCAAACTGCCGGTGCCGCAGCCGGCGTCGAACACGCGCCGGCCGGCCAAGTCGGCGGGCAGCAGGGAGAGCAGCGTCGCGCGCATGCGGTCGCGTCCGGCGCGCACCGTCGCGCGCACACGGCTGACCGGCGCCGTCGACGTCAGCCGTGCCCAGGCCTCCACGGCCGTCCGGTCGAAGTACGTCGCCAACTGTCCGCGACGCTCCTGATAGGTCCCGTTTTGCATCAGTCGAATCCCAGCAGGTCGAAAATGTCCCGGTCCTTCATCGCCTCGGCGATCAAGGGATCGGTGCCGTCCCACAACGCCTGCGCGAGACGCAGATACTCCGCCTGCACGGCGTCGAGTTCGGGCGAACTCTCCATCTCGAACAACGTCGCCTTCTTGAGCCGGCTGCGCCGGATCACGTCGAGATCGGGGAAACGCGCCATGGTCTTGAGCCCCACGCGGGCGTTGAATTTGTCGATCTGATCCGTGCCGGCGCTGCGGTTCGCGATCACGCCACCGAGGCGCACGGCGTAGTTCTTCGACTTGGCCTGGATGGCGGCGACGATGCGGTTCATGGCGAAAATCGAATCGAAATCGTTGGCGGTGACGATGAGCGCGCGGTCGGCATGCTGGAGCGGCGCCGCGAAGCCGCCGCACACCACGTCGCCCAACACGTCGAAGATCACCACGTCGGTGTCCTCGAGCAGGTGGTGCTCCTTCAAGAGCTTGACGGTCTGCCCGACCACGTAGCCGCCGCAGCCCGTGCCGGCGGGCGGCCCGCCCGCTTCCACGCACATGACGCCGTTGTAGCCCTCGTAGACGAAGTCCTCGATGCGCAGTTCCTCGGAATGGAAGTTCACCGATGCGAGCACGTCGATGACGGTGGGCATCAGTTTCTTGGTCAGCGTGAAGGTCGAATCGTGCTTCGGATCGCAGCCTATCTGCAGCACCCGCTTGCCGAGCTTGGAGAAGGCCACGGACAGGTTGGAGGAGGTCGTGCTCTTGCCGATGCCGCCCTTGCCGTAGACGGCGAAGACCTTGGCGTTGCCGATCTTCAAGTTCGGGTCGAGCGGCACCTGCACGCTGCCGTCGCCGTCGAGCGGTATGCGGGGCGGCGGATCGATGCGATTTTTCAGGGCTGATACCGGGATGGTGGCGGTGGTCATGCGGCTACTCCTTCGTAGATGCCTTCGACTCGATCTTCGAGTTCCTCGCCGGCGGCGCGCAGCGCCGCCAGCATCTTGGCATCCGGCTGCCAGTACTTTCTCTCGGACGCCTCGAGCAGGCGGTTGGCCACCTTTGCCGACGCGGTGGGATTGAGCCTGGCGAGCCGCTCGCGCATGGCAGGATCGAGGATGAAGGTCTGCGTGATCTGCTGGTACACCCAGGGCTGGACTTCGCCCGTGGTCGCCGACCAGCCCATGGTGTTCGTCACGTGCACTTCTATCTGGCGCACGCCTTCGTAGCCGTGTTCGAGCATTCCCTCGTACCATTTGGGATTCAAGGTCCGGGTACGCGTCTCGAGCGCCACCTGCTCGGACAGCGTGCGCACCGTCGCGCTGCCGCCGGTCTGGTCGGCGATGTACACCGGCGTGGCGATGCCGCCCTTCGCGCGCCGCACGGCGCTGCTGATGCCGCCCAGCGTATCGAAGTACGTGTCCACCGTGGTCACGCCGAGCTCCACCGAGTCGAGGTTCTGGTAGGTCAGCGCCACGTCGGCCAGCACGCTGTTGAGCAGTCGGGCATGCGGGACCGGCACGCCCGAGCGGCCGTACGCGAAGCTCTTGCGACGCGTATAGGTTTCCGCCAGTTCGTCCTGGCCGTCCCACCGGCTGTTCTCGATGAGGTGGTTGACGTTCGCGCCGTAGGTGCTTTCGGCATTGCCGTACACCCGCAGCGACGCCGTCTCCAGATCGCAGCCATGTTCGATCTGGTACTGCAACGCGTGCTTGCGCACGAAGTTTCGCTCGGGCGGTTCGTCGGCCGATGCGGCGAGGAACGAGGCCTCGGCCAGCAGTTTTATCTGCAGCGGCAGCAGATCGCGAAAGATGCCGGACAGGGTGACCATCACGTCGACACGGGGACGCCCGAGGTCCTCGAGCGCGATCAGCGTGGCGCCCGCAATGCGTCCGTATGCATCGAAACGGGGGCGCACCCCCATCAACGCCAGGGCCTGGCCTATGGGACCCCCTTCGGTCTTGAGGTTGTCGGAGCCCCACAGCACCAAGGCGATGGATTCCGGAAAGTCGTGGCCGCCGGCGAGATGCCGTGCCAGCAGTCCCTCCGCCTGCCGTGCGCCTTCGCTGAGGGCGAACGCGCTGGGGATGCGGAAGGGGTCGAAGCCATGAATGTTGCGGCCCGTCGGCAGGACGGCGGGCGTGCGCACCACGTCGCCGCCGGGGGCGGGGCGCAGGAAGCCGCCGTCCAGCGCGTGCAGCAGACCTTTCATTTCGCTGTCGTCGCCGAGCAGGCCGTTGGCGCGTTCGAGGTCGGCGAATATCTGCAGGTCGAGCGCGGTCGGCGCGATGCCCGCCTGCGCGAGCGCGTCCTGTGCGCAGGCGCCGTCGACGAGGGCCTGCACCGCCGGCAACGAGGCCGCGCCGCCCGCGCCC
>CAZZYJ010000284.1:0-4504 GCA_964658215.1 uncultured Steroidobacteraceae bacterium
GTCCATGGATGTGGGTGACTTCTTTGCCCTCGACTCGGTGCAGCTCAAGATCGAACAGGAAGATTCCTCGCCCGGTGCCAAGCTCACCGACTCGGCCGACATCTCGACCAACAAGCGGTCGATCAAGACCACCGTGCTCATCGAGGATGGCGGCATCATCGTGTTGGGCGGCTTGATGTCGGACACGGTGAGCGAAAGCGAAGATCGCATACCGGCCCTGGGCTCGATCCCTCTCATCGGCAACCTCTTCAAGTCGCGCACCGGTTCGCGGCAGAAGAAGAACCTGTTGGTGTTCCTGCGCCCGGAGATCCTGCGCGACGCCTCGGCGACCGAGGCGATCAGCGAGGATCAGTACGAGGACGTCAGGCATCAGCAGAAAGGCTTGGACCACGGCCACATCACGCTGCTGCGCGGGGAGAAGGAGCCCGTCGTTCCCGGCATTCCTCCCGGTGCGTCGCTGCCGCCCGCGCCGCCTCCCGCCCTGACCAACCCGGGCGGCGCGACCCCCGAGCTCGCGCCGGGAAGCGCGCCGCTGCCCCAGGTGTTGCCGCTCAATCCGGACCAGCAGACGCGCATGCAGCCGCCGCTGCAGCCGCAGCAGGAACAGGCGCTGCCGCCGCAGCCGCGCACCACCGCGCCGCAGAGTCAGGCAAGGCCGGCGGCCGTGCCCGGTGCGCTGCCGCCGCCCTCCTCGCCCTCGTCGCCGCAGGGTGCCACGACACCATGAACGCAGAGCTGCAAGCCCCGGCCGGGCGCAAGTTGTCGTTTCCGTTCGCCAAGCGCCACGGCGTCCTGGTGCGCAGCGTCGGTGTCGACCTGGCCGACACGGTGTGCCGCCCCGGCGTGACGCCGCAGGCGCTGGCCGAGGTGCGGCGCTTCGTCGGCGTGCCGCTGAAGCTCGAGCGGGTGTCGGTGGAGAAATTCGACTCGATGCTGCGCATCGCCTACGAGGCGGGCTCGGGCGCCGCCATGCAGATGCTCGAGGGCCTGGACGACAACACCGACCTCGCCCATCTGGCCGAGGACATCCCGGAGTCCTCCGACCTGCTCGAGAGCGACGACGAAGCGCCCATCATCCGTCTCATCAACGCGCTGCTCACCCAGGCGGTGAAGGAGAACGCGTCCGACATCCACATCGAGCCCTACGAGAACCGGCTCGTGATCCGGTTCCGTGTGGACGGCGTGCTGCGCGAGGTGCTGCAGACCAAACGCGCCGTCGCCCCGCTCGTGGTGTCGCGAATCAAGGTCATGTCCAAGCTCGACATCGCCGAGCGCCGCCTGCCGCAGGACGGACGCATCTCGCTGCGCATCGCCGGCCGGGCGGTCGACGTCCGCGTCTCCACGCTGCCCTCCGGTCACGGCGAGCGGGTGGTGCTGCGCCTGCTCGACAAACAGGCCGGTCGCATCGAGCTGACCTCGCTCGGCATGGACCCGCGCACCCAGGACACCATGGATGAGATCATCCACAAGCCGCACGGCATCATCCTGGTCACCGGCCCCACCGGCTCCGGCAAGACCACCACGCTGTACGCGGCGCTGGAACGCATCAACGACAACACGCGCAACGTCATGACCGTCGAGGATCCGATCGAGTACTACATCGACGGCATCGGCCAGACCCAGGTCAACACCAAGGTCGAGATGACGTTCGCGCGCGGCCTGCGCGCCATCCTGCGCCAGGATCCGGACGTGGTGATGGTCGGCGAGATCCGCGACCTCGAAACCGCGCAGATCGCCGTGCAGGCGAGCTTGACGGGCCATCTCGTGCTCTCGACGCTGCATACCAACACGGCCGTGGGCGCCGTCACGCGCCTGCGCGACATGGGCATCGAGCCCTTTCTGCTGTCCTCGAGCCTGATCGGCGTGCTGGCGCAGCGGCTCGTGCGGGTGCTCAACCCCGCGACGCGCGAACCGTTCATGGCCGGCGAATACGAACGGCGGCTCTTGAACCTCGACCCGCACGGCGCGCCGTCGCCGCTGTTCCGCCCGAGCGCGGAGCCGGGCATGGGCTACCGGGGACGCACCGGTATCTACGAACTCATCGCCGTCGACGATCACATGCGCACGATGATCCACGACGGCTCCTCGGAACAAGACCTGGAGCGCTACGCGCGCACCGCGAGCCCGGGCATCCGCGACGACGGCCGGCGCAAGGTGATGGCAGGCGAGACGACCCTGGAAGAAGTGTTGCGCGTCACCCGCGAGGATTGATGGGGGCGTTCGAATATACCGCCCTCGATTCCCAGGGGCGCGAGCGCAAGGGGCTGATCGAGGGCGACACGCCGAAGCACGTGCGCCAGCTGCTGCGCGACAAGCAGCTGCTGCCGATGGAGATTCAGGAGACGGCGGAGCGCGAGCTCAAGAAGAGCCGCCGGCGCGGCCTCACGCGGCGCGGTCTGTCGACGCTGGATCTCGCGCTGCTCACGCGCCAGCTGGCCACCCTGCTGCGCTCAGGGTTGCCGCTCGAGGAATCCCTGCAGGCGGTGGCCGAACAGACCGAGAAGCCGCGCGTGCAGCGGATCGTCCTCGGCGTGCGCGGCAAGGTGGTCGAGGGCCATCCGCTCGCCGACGGGCTCAAGGATTTTCCGAACGCGTTCCCGGAAATCTATCGCGCGACGGTATCGGCCGGCGAACAGTCGGGGAAGCTGGATTCCGTGCTCGAGCGGCTGTCCGACTACACCGAATCGCGCCAGGTGATGGGCCAGCAGGTGTCGAACGCGCTGGTCTATCCCATCGTGCTCATGGTCCTGTCCTTCGCCATCGTCTCGTTCCTGCTGGCGTACGTCGTGCCGCAGGTGGTCGCCGTGTTCGAATCCGGTCACCAGGAGCTGCCCGTGGCCACGCGCATCCTCATCGCCATGAGCGATTTCGTGCGGCATTACTGGTTCTACGGTCTGCTCGTGCTCGGCGCGGCGAGCTGGGGCTTCCTGCGCTGGTTGCGGGCGCCGGAGGCACGGCTGCGTTTCGACCGTTTCCTGCTGCGGGTGCCGCTGGTGGGCAAGCTGCTGCGCGGCGTGAACACCGCGCGCTTCGCGCGCACGTTCAGCATTCTCACCGCGAGCGCCGTGCCGGTGCTCGAGGCGCTGCGCATCTCCGCCGAGGTGGTCAGCAACATGCCGATGAAGCGCGCCGTGGAGGAAGCCGCGCTGCGCGTGCGCGAAGGCGCGCCCATCGGCAAGTCGTTGGCGGCGCGCAAATTGTTTCCGCCGATGATGATCCACCTGATCAGCAGCGGCGAGAGCAGCGGCGAGCTCGAGAAAATGCTCGAGCGCGCCGCGTCGAACCAGGAACGCGAGATGGACGGCCTGCTGTCGACGATGACCAATCTGCTGGGACCGTTCATGGTGGTGTTCATGGGCGGCGTCGTCATGTTCATCGTGATCGCGCTGTTGCTGCCCATTTTCCAGCTCAACGACCTCGTGAAGTAACAGTGTGCGCCAGGGTATTGCGCGCATGACGTCTTTCCGTTTATAACCCGCGCGTGTCAGTTCACCGGTGAAGAACCAAGCCGCGGCATGAACGAGAAAACCGAATCGGACGAGTTCGAGGAGGAAGACGTCGAGGATGTGGCGCCGGGCGGGGACGACGTCGATGTGGACCACATCATGCGCGACGTCGAGTCGCAGCGCAGACGCGCACCGAAGGGCGGCGAGCCGGCGTGGCGGCGCCTGGAACGCGTGATGGAAGAGCGCCGCACCGCGGAACTCATGAGCGATATCGACGACTACGACATCGGCGACGACCACGCGCAGGACGACGAGCCTGCACAGGACGAGGACCCCGCGGAGGACGTCGCTGCGGACCTCGCGGCGCAGGACGGCGCGCAGGGCAAGAGCGGGCCGCACTGAAGCCGGCCGCGCCGGCGCCCGGGCACTGGTACTCGCAGCGTCTTCGCGCCTGCGAGGCGCTGCTCGCCCGTCTCGACCGCCGCCAGGAGGTGCTCGGCGTGGTGCGGCTGTCGCTGGCCGCGGGGTTCCTCCTCCTCGCCTGGAGCGTGGGCCGTTTCGGCCTGGCGCCGTTCTGGCTCGTGCTGCCCGCCGCCGCGTTCCTCGCCGTCGTCGGGGTGCACCGGCGCGCCCGTCGCGGCAGCGCCCATGCGCGACGCGCGGCGCGGTACCATGCCGCCGGCCTCGAGCGGCTCGCCGGCCGCTGGCCCGCGGCGACGGAGGAACCCGGTTCGCCGTCACTGCGACCGCCCGCCGCCGACGCGCTGCGCGGGCACCTCTACGGCGCCGAACTGGATTTGTTCGGCCCCCGCAGTGTGTTCGACCTGCTGTGTGCCGCGCGCACGCCGATGGGGGCGCTCAAGCTCACGCAATGGCTGCTCGCACCGGCCGACGTGGCGAGCCTTCGCGAACGTCACGCGAGCGTGACCGAGCTGAGCGAGCGTGCGGACTTTCGTGAGGACATGAGCCTGCGCGGTGAACCCGCCGTGATCGCGCTCGAGCCCGCCGCGCTCGCGGCATGGGCGGCCGCGCCGAACGAGCTGGATCACGGCGCGTTG
>CAZZYJ010000285.1:0-4496 GCA_964658215.1 uncultured Steroidobacteraceae bacterium
CGGCGTGATCTACAGCGACAACCGCGGCGGCTACATCAACAACGTGCCCGCCACGTTCACGCGGCAGAGCACCGACGAGGGTTTTGCCAAGTACAACGGCGGCGTAGTGCCCACCAACAGCCAGTCCATCAGCAATGCCAACCAGGTCGGCAACGCCATCAATCCCGTGAGCTACACCGGCTTTCGCCTCTCCGCGCTGTACAAGATCAACAACGACTGGGACGCACTGCTCACGCAGAGCTACCAGAACATGAACGCCCAGGGCGTGTTCTACGAAATGCCCTACGGACCCGAAGGCCTCACCTTCAACGCCAAGGGTGAACCCCAGGGCGCGCGCGCCCTGCCATCCCTGTCGGTGGCCCTGTTCAATCCGTCCTACGACAAGGACAAGTTCGAGAACACGTCGCTCACCGTCGACGGCAAGGTGGGCGACCTCAAGCTCGTGTACGCCGGCGGCTATCTGGTGCGCAACATCGAACAGCAGCAGGACTATACGAACTACTCGCGCGGGGTCTACGGCTACTACTATCAATGCGTGGGGTATTCCAAGACCTCCGCCGCCGCCGGGCAGTGCTATTCGCCGAGCGCGACATGGCAGGAGAAGGAGAAGAACACCCATCAGAGCCACGAGTTCCGTCTGAGCACGCCGGACGACTGGCGGGTGCGCGCGATCGGCGGCGTGTATTGGGAAGAGTACAAGATCTACGACGACACCGACTGGACTTACAAGACGGTGCCCACCTGTTCCGCCACCGTCACGTCGGGCTGCTTCAACAACGTGCAGCCGTTCGCCGGCAGCACGGCGAACAATCCCAACGAACGCAACGACAACATCGCGTTCTTCGACGACATCACCCGCACCATCATTCAGAAGGCGGCGTTCGGCTCCGTGGACATCGACATCATCCCGAAGACGCTGATCTTCACGGCCGGCACCCGCTACTACAAGTTCAACGAGAGCGAACTGGGCGGCGACGTCGGCAGTTTCTACTGCAAGAATTTCACGGCCACCACGTATTTCGGGCCCTGCACCTCGGCCACCAACGGACCGAAAGCACCTTACGGAACCGATCTGAACTCGGCGAGCTACAACAACTCGAACTATCACGGCTTCAGGAGCCGTGGCAACCTGAGCTGGCACGTGACCGACGACGTCCTGCTGTACTACACCTGGTCGCAGGGCTTTCGGCCCGGTGGCTTCAACCGCGGCGTGAAATACACGCAGAAGGATGCGGCCGGACAATACCAATATTCCACACCGACCCAGTACAACCCCGACACCTTGATCAACAACGAACTCGGCTGGAAGACCGAATTCCTGAACCATCACCTGCAGATCAACGGCGCCCTCTACCAGGAAGACTGGAAGAACACCATCGTGGAATTCTTCGATCCTCAACAGGGCTTCGGCAATCTCACCTTCGTGACCAACGGTCCGAACTACCGGGTGCGCGGCGGCGAACTGCAGGTGGTGAGCCGGCTCACCGAAGGGCTCACCGTGCAGGGTTCGGCCTCCTACAACAAGAGCACGCAGCGCAACTCGCCGTTCCTCATCAACAACAACCCGGCGAGCCCCAATTTCGGCAAGGCCATCACCTCGATCGCGAACGTGTACGGCCTGCAGGGCAGTTCGCTCGGCGAGTCGCCGCTGTTCCAGGGCAACATGCGCGCGCGCTACGAATTTCCGCTCGGCACGTACAAGGCGTTCGGTCAGGTCGGCGCCCAGTATTTCGGGAGTTCGTATTCGAGCGTGGGCACGGTGGACAACTATTACATGCCGGGTTACACCACGTTCGATGCGTCCGCCGGGGTTTCGAAGGACGCCTGGAACGTGCAGTTCTTCGTCCAGAATCTGGGCAACAAGCTCGCGAGCACCTACACCAGCAGCTTTCAGTTCATCACCACGGAAACGGTGCTGCGGCCGCGGGTTGCGGGTGTGAAGGTCGGCTACAAGTTCTAGACGGACCGCCGACGCTACGGATGCAACGAGTGGCACCCGCCGTCCCAGCCGACGCTGCCCCCTCGCGCGTCGAGGTCGAAGTCAGGCGCATCCGTGCGCTGTTGGAACACGACGAGTTCGCCCGGGCGCTCGAGGCCGCCCGGGCGCTTCTTGTCGAAGTGCCGGAAAACCGCGACGTGCTCTACATGATTGCCGTCGCCGAGCGTTTTTCCGGCCGCATCCCGGCGGCGCTCGCTACCCTGGCGCGGCTGCAGGAGCTGCATCCCGACTATCCGCGCCTCTATCAGGAACGCGGACACTGCCATGTGACGCGGCGGGCCGCCGGGCCCGCCATCGAGGCCTTCGAGCAGGCGGTGCGGATGAATCCCTCGCTGCCAGCGAGCTGGCGGGCGCTGCAGTCCCTGTACCGGATCACGGCGCAGCCGGACAAGGCCGCGAGCGCCGCCGCGCAGGTGGAGAATCTCGCGAAACTGCCGCCGCAGATCGTGACGGCCTTCAGCATGTTCGCGGACAACGAGATCTACGAGGCCGAGCAACTGCTGCGTCAATATCTCCTGACGCACGGCAATCACGTCGAGGGCATGCGGCTGCTGGCACAGATCGGCCTGAAGATGGACGTCACGGACGATGCGGAGATCCTGCTCGAGAACGTGTTGCGGCTGGCACCCGAATACGATGCCGCGCGCTACGACTATGCGGTGGCGCTGCTGCGCCGGCACAAGCACGTGCAGGCCCGCGCACAAATCGAGAGGCTGCTCGTCAAGGACCCGAACAACCGGACCTACCGCACCACCCATGCCACCATCTGCACGGGCTTCGGCGACTACGACCGGGCGCTGCCGCTGTACCGGGAAATTCTCGCCGAGACACCCCACGATCCCGAACTGCACCTGTCGATCGCCCATGCCTTGAAGACCCTCGGCCGCACCGGCGAGGCCGTCACCGCGTACCGGGCGGCGGCGGCGGCGCGGCCGCGCTACGGCGAGGCGTACTGGAGTCTGGCCAACCTCAAGACGTATCGCTTCACGGCAGCGGAAATCGCCGCCATGAGCGCTGACGAAGCCGACCCGCAGGTCAGCCTCGAGGACCGCTACCACCTGTGTTTCGCGCTCGGCAAGGCCTGCGAGGATCAGGGACTGTTCGCCGCCTCATTCGAGTATTACGCCCGCGGCAACGCCTTGAAGAAGAGCGAGTCCCGCTACCGCCCGGAGCCGCTGGAACGCAATGCGCGGCTGCAGAAGGCCGTCTGCACCCGGGAATTCTTCGCCGCCCGCCGCGGCGTGGGCTGCCAAAGCGGCGCACCCATTTTCATCGTCGGTCTGCCGCGTTCGGGCTCCACGCTGCTCGAACAGATGCTCGCCTCCCACTCCCAGGTCGAAGGCACCATGGAACTGGCCGACATACCGCGCCTGGTCCAGGAACTGCAGGGCCGTGAAACCCAGGACTCGGTGTCCCGGTATCCGGGCGTGCTCGCCGGCATGAGTCCCGGGGAGTTCCAGAGGCTGGGCGAGAAATATCTCGCCGACACGCGCGTCTACCGCGTCGGCGGGCCCGCGCCCTTCTTCATCGACAAGATGCCGAACAATTTCCGCCATCTCGGCCTCATTCATCTCATCCTCCCCAACGCGAAGATCATCGACGCACGGCGCGACCCGCTCGCCTGCTGCTTCAGCAACTACAAGCAGTTGTTCGCCTCGGGACAGCAGTTCACCTACGACATCGACGACCTGTCGCGCTACTACGCCATGTACCTGCAGCTCATGGCGCACTGGGACGAGGTGCTGCCGGGGAAGATCCTGCGCATACGGCACGAGGACGTCGTGGCGGACCCCGAGCGCGAAGTGCGCCGCATGCTGGCCTTCTGCGATTTGCCGTTCGAGCCCTCGTGCCTGGACTTTCACCGCACCAGCCGCCGCGTCCACACCGCGAGCTCCGAGCAGGTCAGACGGCCCATCAACCGCGACGGCATCGAGCAGTGGCGGCATTTCGAGCCCTGGCTCGGTCCGCTGCAGGACGCGCTGCGCCGCGAAATCGAGGCATCGCCACCACCACGATAGAGGGATCTCATGGACTCCAACAAAAATCTGGCCTGCGCCATCGCCGCGATATCGGGCCCCTGCGCCAGGGGTCATGCGGCGCGGGCCGCGCCGGCCGATGCGGACGGCGATGCCATCGAGGCAATCACGGTCACCGCACAGCGTCGCACGGAGAACATGCAGGATGTACCCATACAGATTCAGGCCCTCACCGGCGAGACGCTCAAACAGATGAACGTCGCCACCTTCGACGACTACGTGAAGTACCTGCCCAACGTCTCGGCGGCGAGCAACGGTCCGGGCCAGGGCTCCATCTTCATGCGCGGCTTGTCGACCACGATGCCGGGCGAGTAGGGCTCGGGTGGCATCGGCAGCTTCCCGAACGCGCGCCCCTTGCACGCGCTCACCGTTTTCGCGAACGCCGCCTGGAACAGCAGCGACCTCACCAACTCCCCCAACTTGATCGGCACCAACGGCGTGGCGCTGCCCATCACCAGCCC
>CAZZYJ010000286.1:0-4488 GCA_964658215.1 uncultured Steroidobacteraceae bacterium
ATGACACAGCTGCCGCCCATCACCTTCGCCACCCGCTTTCGCGGTTTCCTGCCGGTGGTCATCGACATAGAAACCGGGGGCTTCAACCCGGCCACCGACGCCCTGCTCGAAATCGCGGCGGTATTCGTCGACATGCGCAGCGACGGCTCGCTGGCACGCGGCACCACGACGCGTTTCCACGTGGTTCCATTCCCCGGTGCCAACATGGAGCCGGCCTCGCTCGCCATCACCGGCATCGATCCGTACCATCCGCTGCGTCCCGCCATTGCCGAGGACGATGCCCTGCAACGCATCTTCAAGGAGGTGCGCAACGCGGTGCGCCTGGCAGATTGCACCCGCGCCGTGCTGGTGGGTCACAATGCGTTCTTCGACCTGAACTTTCTGAACGCAGCGGTGGCGCGTACCCAGATCAAACGCAATCCCTTCCATCCGTTTTCGAGCTTCGACACCGCCACGCTCGGCGGCGTCGCGTTTGGCCAGACCGTGCTGATGCGGGCGACCCTGGCCGCGGGACTGGAATGGGATACGGGTTCGGCACACTCCGCGGCCTACGATGCGGAACGCACCGCAGACCTCTTCTGCACCGTGTGCAATCAGTTTCAGGGGGTGTTCGACTCGAGCCGCCGACGTCTGGCCTCGATGGGACCCTTGGAAATGGAGCCGGCCACCCCGGGCGACCCGTGAACCCGCTTCAGGCGGGAACCGCTCCGGCTTCCGCCAGCAACTGCTTGAGCTCGCCGCTCTGGTACATCTCGATGGCGATGTCGCAGCCGCCGATGAGCTCGCCGTTCACATACAACTGCGGAAACGTGGGCCAGTTGGAATAGGTCTTCAGCGCCTCGCGCACTTCGGGATCCTCGAAGATGTTGACATGCGCAAAGGTGGCCTTGCACGCGCGCAGCGCCCCAACGGTCTGGGCGGAGAAGCCGCACTGCGGGAAGTCGGGTGTGCCCTTCATGTACAGCACGACGGGCGCTTCGGTGAGCTGGGCCTTGATTCTATCGATTGCACTCATAAAAACTCCGGATGAAGTGGACGGCGCGGTGGCCACCATTGTACGACAACCCTTCGCCGAGGATGTCTCGTCGCTGCGCTGTCTCGTTGCTCTATTGGGGCGGCCTGCCTATCCTTCCAGGCCATGAATTCGATGCCCACGCACCTTCCGGTGCCCGTACCCGCCGATCTGGCGCAGCAGGTGGAGTCGGCGCTGGCCGAGGACATCGGCGCGGGCGACCTCACCGCGGCGCTCATTCCGGCGGAGCGTGCCGGCCGCGCCAGCGTCATCACCCGCGAGGCGGCGATCCTCTGCGGGGTTCCGTACGTGGAGGCGTGTTTCGCGCGCCTCGACGCGCGGGTGCGCATCGCCTGGCAGGTTGCCGAGGGCGAGGCGGTGGTTGCGGATCAATGCCTGTTTACGCTGCAGGGACCGGCTCGCGCCCTGCTCACGGGAGAACGTACCGCACTGAATTTCCTACAGTTTCTTTCCGGCACAGCCACCTTGGCACGGGATTATGCAGCATTGGTGCAGGGCACCGGCTGCCGCGTGCTCGACACCCGCAAAACGGTCCCGGGGCTGCGCTCGGCGCAAAAATACGCGGTGCGGGTGGGCGGGGCGTGGAACCATCGCATGGGCCTGTTCGACGGCATTCTCATCAAGGAGAACCACATCATGGCGGCGGGCTCCATCGCCCAAGCCGTGTCTGCGGCGCGCGCCTCGGGCGCCGCGGTGCCCGTGGAGGTGGAGACGGAAACGCTGGCGGAGCTGCGCGAAGCCATCGCCGCCGGCGCCGACATCGCCATGCTGGACGATTTTACGTTGGCAGCCCTGCGCGAGGCCGTGGCGCTCAACCGGACCGCCACCAGGCCGCTCAAGCTCGAGGCGTCGGGCGGCGTCAATCCGGGCACCCTGCGCGCGATCGCCGAGACCGGCGTCGACTACGTATCGGTGGGGGCGCTTACGAAACACGTGCGCGCCGTGGATCTTTCCATGCGTTTCGACTGGGAGGCCTGATGCCCGCCGCCCGACGACGCCCCCCGGGCCGCCGCGCCACGCCGCCGCGCCGGGGCCCTCCCTAACCGCTGTTGGCCGCCCTCAACACGCGCTGCGGCTGCGAGACGCCGTAGCCCTGGGCGTAGTCGACGCCGAGGACGCGCAGCATGTTGATGATTTCCACGTTCTCGGCGAATTCGGCGATGGTCTGCTTGCCGGTCAGATGCCCGATCTCGTTGATGGAGCGGACCATCTCGCGGTCGATCGGGTCGTGCAGGATTTCCTTGACGAAACTGCCGTCGATCTTCAGGAAATCGACCGGGAAGTGCTTGAGGTAGCCGAACGAGGACAGCCCCGTGCCGAAATCGTCGAGCGCGAATTTGCAGCCGAGTTCCTTCAGCGCCTGTATGAAACGGTTGGCCTGCGAGAAGCTCGCGATGGCCGCCGTCTCGGTGATCTCGAAGCAGATCTTGGTCGCGTCCAGGCCGCTGCGTTGGAACTGCTCGATGACGTACGGCAGGAATTTGTCGTCGCCCAGGCTCTGCCCCGACAGGTTGATGGAGCACATCGCGAGCTTGCGGCGCTCGTCGGCCTCGGACACCAGCCAGCGGAATGCATTCTCGATCACCCAGCGATCGATGCTGGGCGTGATGCCGTAGCGCTCCGCGGCCGTCATGAAATTGTCCGGCGAGACGATCTTGCCGGCCTCGTCGCGCATGCGCAGCAGCAGCTCGTAATGCGCCCCGTGCTCCGGCACCTGCAGCGGCAGGATGGTCTGCCGGAACAGTTCGAAACGGCCTTCCTCCAACGCCGAGTTGATGCGTGCCGCCCATTGCATCTCACGCCGCCGGCGCATGAGATCGATGTCGTTCTCCTCGAAGCTGTGCACGCGGTTGCGTCCCGCCTCCTTCGCGGCCTGGCAGGCGCTGTCGGCGGCCGAGAGCACCGAGGCGACGTCGGCGTTGTCGACCGAGATGGGCACCACGCCGATGCTCGCGCCCAGGCGGAAGGTCCGCTCCTCCCAGCTGAACTTGAAGTTGCGCACCGCCTCGCGCAGGGACTCGGCCGTACGCATCGCCTCGTCCAGCGAACAGCTTTCCAGCAGAATCCCGAATTCGTCGCCGCCGAGGCGGGCAAGCGTGTCGCGCCAGCGGACCTTGGATTTGAGCAGCGCGCCCACCTGGCCCAGCAGGGCGTCGCCGGCACTGTGGCCACAGGTGTCGTTGACGATCTTGAACTGATCGAGGTCGAGACAGCACAGGGCGTACGAAGTCTCGTGCGCCTTCGCGCTCTTCAGGGCGCGCTCCATCCGGCTCTCGAACTCGCGGCGGTTGACGAGGCCGGTGAGCACGTCGTGGCTCGCGTGATAGCTCAGGCGGCGGTTCAATTCGCGTGCTTCGCTCACGTCGTGGAACACCAGGACGCCGCCCGACACCGCGCCGTTGCCGTCACGGATGGGGGATGCCGTGCTCTCGACGTAGATCTCGTTGCCGTCGCGGCGGATCAGCAGCATGGGCCGCACGGATTTGATGGAGCGCGTCCTGCGTATCGACACCGCCAGCGGATTTTCCAGCGGCTCGCAGGTCTCTTCGTGGAAGGCACGGAAGATCTCCTCGATGGCACGGCCCTGGCTGTCCTCGAGCCGCCAGCCCGTCAGCGCCTCGGCCACCGGATTGAGGTAATCGATCACCCCCCTGGCATCGGTGGTGATCACCCCGTCGCCGATGCTCTGCAGCGTGATCTGCGCGCTCTCCTTCTCGCGGAACAGCGCCTCCTCGTACAATTTGCGTTCGGTGATGTCGAGTTCCACGCCGACCAGGCGCAACAAACGGCCGTTCACGTCCACCTTCGCCTTGGCGCGACTGATGACCCAGCGCCATTCGCCGCTCGCATGGCGCATGCGGTGCATGCTCTCGAAGATGGGCGTCTTGCCGGCCACGTGGTCGCGGATGGCCGCCTGCACGCGCGACATGTCGTCGCTGTGCACGAGGCTGCGCCAGTCGGGGGTCTCCCCCGCCTCCACGTCGTCGTAACCGAGCATGGTCTTCCAGCGCGGCGACAGATACATGCGGTTGTTCAGCGTGTCGAAATCCCACAACCCGTCGTTCGCACTGTAGAGCGCGAGCTCGTTGCGTTCCTCCAGATCGCGCAGCTGGGCCTGGATCTCGATGCGACCGAGCCCGGTGGCGAGACTCGAGCCCATGAGTTTCATGAGGAGGTGCAGCTGCACCTCCCAGTTGTCGCGCGGCATGGCGCCCGCGATGCCGAGCAACCCGGCCGGCCGGCCGTCGATGAAATAACCTATCAGCAGCACGGACCCCACGCCGAGACCAAACCACAAGGCGGCGTCCTGCAGCTGGTCGGCGCGGGGCATGCCGGTGTCGCGAAATTCCGAGACGCGCAGCGGCGCCAGGCGTGAGCGCAGCCAGGGCAGCACGTCCAGACCCTGGCCGCGCAACTGCTCTGGGTTGCCGGTGGCCATCATGCCGCGGGCCACC
>CAZZYJ010000287.1:0-3480 GCA_964658215.1 uncultured Steroidobacteraceae bacterium
GCTGGTGGTGCTGGACGAAGACCCGTCAGCGGCCTTCTTGTGCTTCTTGGTGGTCTTCGGCGCGTCGGTGCTCGTGCTCGAAGGGGTGTCCGCGGCCACGGGACCGGCGGTCTTCGGCATATCGGCGGCCATCGCACCGGCAGCGACGCCAAGGGTCAACAAGGCAGCGGTCATCAGCGTTCCAAACTTATTCATTAGCGTCTCCAGAAATCGGGGTTTACGAGCGGACAAAGAATACCCCGGTTCGGGAACTTATCATCCAGATGACGATCATTTCACGAACTCGGCGGAAATCGCCGGGTCTTACGCGCTTCGCACGCTGCCCCGCGAACGCACGTGCCAAACCAGATAGACGACGATGAGGGTGTTGCCGATCAGCACGGCCGCCTTGCCGAGATTGGGATGGTGAAATATTTCCCATACCTCGAGCGGTATCAACGAGGCGGTGATGATGGTGGTGAGCCACTCCGCCCAGCGCTTCTGCAGCCATAGACCCACGCCCTCGACCGCGAACAGCGCCGCGTACGACAGCGTCACGAAACGCAGCGCATGCACCCGCGACTCGCTCAGGCCGCTGAACCACTCCAGGAGCTTGGTCACCACCTCGTGCTCGAGGCCCTGCGGCCGTGCCGCCGCCCACGACAGCAGCCGCGCCGACAATGACGCGTCGTGCAGCCGGATCTCGCCATAGGCCGCGAGCAGCAGGAGCACCACCTTCAGCAGTTTGTAAAGCGCGATGGTACGCAGCATCCCGAAGCGCCGTTCAGGCGCCTGCGCGTCGGCGTTGACCATGGAAACTTAAGCCTGACCTGCAGGCGGCTGAAACTCGAGCGTGGCGTCGAGGAGCGCGGGGATGTCGAACACCGCCCGCTCGTTGTCGAGGATGAGGCGCGCGACTCCCGCCGCCGCCACCAGCGCCGCCGGCACCTGGATGCGGTCGCGCTCCCGCGTCACCGTCCACGTTTCCAGCCGCTTGTCCTTGAAGGCGAGGTTGAGCGCCCCCCAGCGCAGGAGCGCCGCACGGGCCAGCGGGGTGTCGCCGCCCCACTGCCGCTGCGCCAGGGTCAGCGCCGAACTCGCGGCAATCTCGCCATGCGGCAACGTCATGAGATCCTGGATGTACTTGACCATCTCGTCGGGCGGAACGTGGAGATTCAAGAAAGCTGACGCCGTATCGCTCATGCCCGTCATTTTAAGTCGGATTCTCGAGGCTGAACATGGCATTCTCGTCGTCGTAGGCAAAAGCCTCGGCATAGCGCGCCCAGCGCACCACGGCGCGCAGGGTCTGATCGGCCGCCTCCTCGCTCATGAAATCCTCCAGTTCGTCGATGAATCGGCTCTTTCGGGCCGAATGCGAGGCCCGCTCGTCGAGCACCCGGCGGATGTGCGCCGCCAGCGGGACGTAACTCAGAAGATGACGTAAGAAAATGTGCTTGCGGGCGTCGAGCTCGGCATGCGCGAACGCGAGGCCCTCCTCCATCAATTTGAGGTCGCCCCCCTCCACCTCGGCGAAGCGCAGCATCTGCAGCGTCTCCGCCACGGGAAACAGCTCGTCGATCTCCATCTGCAGGTCCGAGGCGATCTTCGGCAGATCCGCATTGCCGTTGAAGGGCGCCGCGGCGACCGCCTCCATCAACCCCGCCAGCAGATTGGTCGAGACCTGCGGCAATATGCTGCCGATGCCGAGCCCCGGAAAACGTTCGTGCCGTCCCCCGCCGGGGGCCGTCTTCGGCCGCGCCGTCATCTCCACGTAGATGCTCTCCACGAGCTCGCGGAAGCTCGGGTCCAGGCGGTTGCGCGGCTGCGGCAGTGCCACCTTGATTTCACTCAAGATTCTGCCCGGATTGCTGCCGAACACCAGGATGCGGTCGCACATCAGCACCGCTTCCTCGATGTTGTGCGTGACCAGGATGACGCCCTTGATGGGCATGCGCCCTTCCGCCCACAGATCCAGGAAATCGGTGCGCAAGGTCTCCGCCGTCAGCACGTCGAGCGCCGAGAACGGCTCGTCCATGAGCAGGATGTTGGGGTGCACGACGAGCGCCCGCGCGAAGCCCACGCGCTGGCGCATGCCGCCGGACAATTCGCGCGGATACGCCGATTCGAAGCCGTCCAGACCGATGAGGTCGATGGCGGCCAGGGAGCGCTTGCGGATCTCCGGACGGGGCATGCGCTGCGCCTCGAGGCCGAGCGCCACGTTCTCGAACACCGTCAACCACGGAAACAGTGCGAAGCTCTGGAACACCATCGCGATGCCCGCCGCCGGTCCCGAGATGGGGGCACCCAGGTACATGACGTCGCCCGAGGTGGGCTCCGACAGCCCGGCGATCAGCCGCAGCAGCGTCGACTTCCCCGAACCCGAGCGGCCGAGCAGCCCCACGATCTGTCCCTCGTAGAGCTCGAGGTTCATGCCCTCGAGCACCAGCAACTCCGCGCCGTCCGGCTTCGGGAAGGCCTTGCGGACGTCGGTACACTGCAGCAAAGGAGAGTCGTTCATGCGCGGCCCGTCAGGTGAGTCGATATTTGCGTTCGGCGTAGTAGTACAGGGGACGCCAGAACAGCCGGTTGATCACGACGACGAACAGGCTCATCACCCCGACGCCGAGCACGATCTGATGGAAATTCCCCGCCGCCGCGGCATCCGCGATGTACGAGCCCAGGCCCCGCGCGCGCACCTCGGAGGTCCCCCAGGTCGCGAGTTCCGCCACCTGCGCGGCATTCCACGAGCCGCCCGATGCCGTGATGGCGCCCGTCACGTAGAACGGCAGCACCGCCGGCAGCGCGACCTTGCGCCACCACAGCCACCCCCGCACCTGGAAGTTCTCCGTGACGTAACGCATCTCGGTCGGGATGGCCGACGCGCCCGCGATCACGTTGAAGAGAATGTACCACTGCGTGCCGAGGATCATCAGCGGACTCAGGAAGATGTCCGGGTTCAGCTTCCACGCCACGATGCCGTACACCGCGATCGGGAACAGCAGATTCGCGGGGAAGGCAGCCATGAATTGCGCGATGGGCTGCACGATCTGCGCCGCGCGCGGCCGCATGCCCACCCAGATGCCGATGGGCACCCACACCAGGCTCGCGAGCGTGATCAGGATGAACACCCGGAACATGGTGATGGTCGCGAGACCACACACCAGCAACGCCTCGTGCAGCGGCGTGTTGGTGATGAGCCCGGCCACCAGATGCCACAGGCCGAGCACCACCGCGGCCGCCACCACCAGCACCCACGCCAGATCGAAGCTGCGCTTCGCCTTCGGCGGCGCCGCCACCGGCCCGACATCGGTGCGCTTCACGGCGCGGCTGGTCCACAGCACCGCGGCATGGAAGGCCACCGTCAGGGCATTGATGAGCCGCGAACGGCGCATCATGGTCAGTGCCCAGGAATCCGGGGTTCGCGCCCCCGGTTCCTGCTCGACGCGGAAGCGGTCCACCCACGCGACCAGGGGCCGGAACAGCAGCTGATCGTACAGCAGG
>CAZZYJ010000287.1:3490-4414 GCA_964658215.1 uncultured Steroidobacteraceae bacterium
AGGATCACCACCAGCATGGTCACGATGGCCCAGCCGATGGCACGCAGATTTTTCTGCTCGATGGCAAGCGCGATGTACGAACCCACGCCGGGCAGCGCCACCGACGAATGCCCCACGGTGATGGATTCCGAGGCCACCACGAAGAACCAGCCGCCCGACATGGACAGCATCATGTTCCACACCAGGGCCGGCATGCCGAACGGCACCTCCAGCTGCCAGAACCGCATCCAGGGCGACAGGCGAAACGACTCGGCCGCCTCGTTGAGCTCCGTCGGCACGGTGCGCAGCGACTGATAGAAGCTGAACGCCATGTTCCAGGCCTGGCTGGTGAAGATGGCGAAGATGGCCGCGAACTCCGCCCCGAGGACGCGGCCGGGCGCCAGCGAAAGAAAAAATACGCTCGTAATGGAAATGAAACCTAGAATCGGCACAGACTGTAAAATGTCGAGGATGGGAACCAGCAGCTTGCCCGCCCGTTCGCTCTTGGCCGCCCAGGTGGCGTAGGTCAGGGTGAACACCAGCGAGCAGAGCAGGGCCACCAGCATCCGAAACGTGGTGCGCGCCGCGTACTCGGGCAGATGATGCGGATCGAGCGACAGCGGCGAGACGTTGAGCTGGTTGAGAGGGGCGAACAGGCCACGCGCGGTTTCGCCCAGAAAAGCGATGAGGCCGATGACGACGATGAACGCCAGAACGTCCCAGCGCGAGGTGAGTGCGCGGAGGAAGACGTAGGGCTCGAAGCGTTTCATCCGCCCATTCTCGCAGGACAGGCAAGGAACTGGCTAGTAGGCGGCCCTGCGGCGCCGCCTACGCGATGCGGAGGAGACTGCGATGGCCGATGAACGAAGCACGCCCGACGTCCCGCACGACGCAGGTGCCGCCACACCGCTCGCCGCGCCCGACGCAGGTGCCGCCACACCGCTC
>CAZZYJ010000288.1:0-4411 GCA_964658215.1 uncultured Steroidobacteraceae bacterium
TGCGCCGCCCGGCGCCCCGCCGACGGGTCCCGCCGAGGCGGGCGAGCCGGCCGCGCGCCTGACTCCTACCACGACGTCGGCGGTGCGGGCGCAGTTCCTGCCGGCGCAGCGTCTGCTGCTGCCGAAGGGCGCCTTCATCGATTGCACCCTGGAGACCGCCATCGATTCGACGCTGCCCGGCATGACCACCTGCATCATGGCCACCGACGCCTTCGGCGTCGACGGCAAGGTGGTGCTCATGGAGCGCGGCACCAAGCTCGTCGGCGAGACCCGCGGCCAGGTGCAGCAGGGTGCCGCCCGCGTGTTCGTGCTCTGGTCCGAGGCCCGCACCCCGGCGGGCGTGATCGTCCCGCTGGCCTCGCCCGGCGCCGACGAACTGGGTCGGGCCGGCCTGCCGGGCGACGTCGATCGCCATTTCTGGCAGCGCTTCGGCGCCGCGCTGCTAGTGTCCGTGATCGACGGCGCCGTCAACGCCGTGAGTCAGAACTCGCGCAGCGACTCGGGCTCCATCGTCATCAACCCCTCCTCGAGTCAGAACGTGCTCACGGAGATCTTGAAGAACACCGTCAACGTTCCTCCCACCGTCGTCAAGCGCAACGGCGACCGCATCCAGGTGCTGGTGGCGCGCGACCTGGATTTCCGTTCTGTGTACGAACTGCGTTCCGTCCATGTCGAACGCTAGCCCGCCGAGCGGCCTGTCGGCGCTCGCGCTCACCCTGCGCGCCCTGCGGCCCCTGCTCGCGGACGGCGAGGTCATGGAGCTGTGCATCAACCGGCCGCATGAAGCCTTTCTCGAGACGCGCACCGGCTGGCGGCGCGAAGCGCTGCCTTTCGCCGACTACGACTGGTGCAGCCGCTTCGCCAAACTGGTGGCCAACTCGGCGCAGCAGCGCATCGACGCGGCCTCGCCCCTGCTGTCGGCGGCGCTGCCGTCGGGCGAACGCGTGCAGATCGTGCTGCCGCCCGCGACCGCGCCCGGCTGTGTGGCCATCTCCATCCGGCGGCCGGCGGAGTCGGTCTGGAGCATCGAGGAACTGGCGCAGCGCGGCATCTTCCGCAAGGCGCGCCGGGCGGCCGGCGAGCTCGACGCCACGGAGCACGAGCTGCTGCGGCTCTTGGGCGACGGCGCGTACGAAGCTTTCATGCGCCGCGCCGTGCTCGGCCGCAAGAACATCCTGGTGTCGGGACCCACCGGCTCGGGCAAGACCACCTGGACCAAGGCGCTGATTCGCGAGATTCCGAGCAGCGAGCGCCTCATCACCATCGAGGATGCGCAGGAGCTGGTGCTCGACCGCCATCCCAACCACGTGCGCCTGTTCTACTCGAAGGACGACAAGGGCGTCGCGCGGGTCACGCCCCGGCAGCTCCTGGAATCCTGCCTGCGCATGAAGCCGGATCGCATCCTGCTCGCCGAACTGCGTGCCGAAGAGGCCTTCGATTATCTGCGCAACGTCAATTCGGGCCATCCCGGCTCGATCACCAGCGTGCATGCCGCGAGCGCGGAGCTCGCCTTCGAACAGCTGGTGCTGCTGGTGAAACAAAATCAGAGCGGCCGTGATCTCGCGCGTGCCGACATCAAGAGCCTGCTGTATCTGCTGGTCGACGTGGTGATCCAGTTCGGCGTCGAGGACCACGAACGCTTCATCAAGGAGATCTGGTACGACCCGGCCCGCAAACACGCGGTGGCGGCGGCGCGCGGAGCATCGGCATGAACGCCGCCCCCGACCGGCTGCCCGCGCTCGACGACCAGGCGTTGAAGCTCGGTCTGATGATGGAGAGCGCCCGCGCGCAGCAGGCGCTCGCCGCCACGCATCTGGAGCGGCTCACGGCACATACCCGGGACATCGACGGGGTGGTGCGCGAGGAGATCCGCCGCACGCTGATCGAGGAGCTGGGCGAGGTGACTACGGAAACCCAGCGCGCGGCACGCGCGCTGCAGGCGCTGCGACGGTCGGCGCACCTCCACGGCATTTCCTGCAGCGTGCTGGCGGCGGTGCTGTGTACGGCCATCCCCACCGCCGTCGTGCGCTGGGTGCTGCCCTCGCGGGCGCAGATCGCGCAGCTGCGGGCGCAGCGCGACGCGCTCACCGACAACCTCGCCCGGCTGGAGCGCCGCGGCGCCCGCGTCGAGTGGCGCTCCTGCGGTGCCGACCTGAAACTCTGCGTGCGGGTGGACGCCGCAGCGCCCGTCTACGGGCCGAACGCCGACTACCGTGTGGTGAAGGAGCGCAATCCATGACCGGCGCCGCCCTGCCGGCCGGGCTGCCCGGCGCCAACGCCGTGGTGCTGGTCGCGGTGGTGATCCTCGCGGTCGCGGCCCTCGCCAGAGCCTGGCGGCCGCCGCTGCGGGATGTGCACAAACGCGGCGTGCGGGTGCGGGACGGCGCACGGCGCCGACGTTTCGGCCGCGCGGGCGACGGCGGGCTCGACGCCGTGACCGTCGCGGGCATCGCCATCCCGCCCGGCGACGAAACGAAGCATTTCAAGCTCATCGGCACGACCGGCACGGGCAAGTCGACCGCCATCCGCGAACTGCTGGGCGGCGCCCTCGCGCGCGGCGATCGTGCGGTGTTCGCCGATCCCGACGGCGGCTATCTCGCGCGCTTCTTCCAGCGCCACCGCGGCGACGTCGTCTTGAATCCCTTCTCGCCGCGCTCCGTACGCTGGGATCTGTTCGCGGAGATCGAGCGCTCTCACGACATCGAACAGCTGGCGGCCGGGCTGATTGCCTCCGGTGCGGACGCGTCGGCAAACGAATGGCGCGCCTATGCGCGCGTGTTCCTGACGGCATCGATCCGCTACTGCCGCGCCGCCGGCGAAGATCCGGCCGAGCTGTGGCGCCTGCTGTCGTGCGCGACCGCGGACGAACTGCGGTACGTGGTCCGCAACACGCCGGCACAGCCGTTCCTCGAGCCGGGAAACGCGCGCATGTTCGGCTCCATCCGCGCGGTGGCGGTGGCCGCCATGGCCGCTTTCGAACACGTGCAATCGCAGCGCGCGGCGCCGTTCAGCATCCGCGCCTGGGTGCGTTCGAGCGCCCCCGGCTCGTTGTTCATGCCCTACCAGGCGGGCCAGATCGCGGCGCTGCGCGCCTTGATCGCGACCTGGATCCGCGTCGCGTTTTTCGAGGCCATGAACGGCGCGGAGAACCGCGATCAACGTCTCTGGTTCGTCATCGACGAGCTCGATGCGCTCGGCGCCATCGAGGGTCTCAAGGATGCGCTCGCCCGTTTGCGCAAATTCGGCGGGCGGTGCGTGCTCGGCTTCCAATCCATCGGCCAGGTGTCCGCGACCTACGGGGCGGGCGACGCGCAGACCCTCGTCGAGAACTGCGGCAACACGCTCATCCTGCGCTGCTCCGCCAGCGAAAACGGCGGCACGGCGCAGTTCGCCTCGCGGCTGATCGGCGAGCGCGAGGTGGTGCGGCGGCAGACCTCGCACGGCCGCGACCGCGCGGGCGCCTTCACGGCACGCGGCGCGCGACGCTCGCACAACGTCAGCGAGCAGCACGTCACCGAGGCGGCGGTCATGGCGTCGGAACTCGAGCAGCTTCAGGATCTGCGCGGGTACCTCAAGACCGCGTCGTCGCGCGCCTGGCTGCGCGTCTCGTTGCACGAATGAGCGGCACGTTCGCCGCGCGCTGACGTCGTGGCGATTTATTTTCTCAATGTCAAGTCCTTGGGCCGGTCCGGCGGCAGCAGCGCGGTGAGCGCAGCCGCCTATCGATCCGGCGAGCGGCTGCACGACGAGCGCACCGGCAGAACCTACGACCACTCGGCGCGGCAGGGCGTGCTGCACACGGAAATCGTGCTGCCCTCGAAATTCTCCGACGCGAACATGAGCTGGGCGCTCGATCGCGAGAATCTGTGGAATTCGGCGGAAAGCGCCGAGCTGCGCAGCAACTCGCGGGTCGCCCGTGAATTCCTGGTCGCACTGCCCGTCGAGCTGTCAGCCGACCGGCGTGTCGAGCTGGCGCGGGGCTTCTCGCGGGAACTGACCGAGCGCTACGGTTTCGCCGTCGATCTGGCGGTGCATGCCGCGCGAGATTTTCCGGGCAGCGATCCGCGCAACGTGCATGCGCATCTGCTCGCGACCACGCGCGAGGTGACCGAACGCGGCCTGACGGCGAAGACCACGCTGGAGATGCACGATATCCGGCGCCGCGAGGCCGGTCTGCAGCCCGGCATCTACGAGCTGCTGCACGTGCGGGAGCGCTGGGCGACCGTGGCCAACGAGGCGTTGCGCGCGGCGCACATCGAGGCGCGCGTCGATCATCGCAGTCTGGCCGCGCAGGGCATCGACCGCGAGCCGCGGCCGCAGATCCCGAAGGCCGCCTTCGAGATGGAGCGCCGCGGTCACCGCAGCTTCGTTGCCGAACGACTCCGCGCAGAGTACTCGGCGCGGGTGGCGG
>CAZZYJ010000289.1:0-4409 GCA_964658215.1 uncultured Steroidobacteraceae bacterium
CCGGCCGCGCCGCCGCCAGGCGCGCCGTCGCGGGCCGCCGCCTCGGCCGCCCCGCCTGCGCAGGCTGCGCCGTTCAGCGACGGACTCTTCTTCCATCCCGACCGGCGTGCCCGCTTCGTCTCCACGGTGCCCCGCCTGCCGGCGGGCGTGCTCGACGCGGAGTATCCGCTCGTGCTCAACACGGGCCGCATCCGTGATCAGTGGCACACCATGTCGCGTTCGGGAAAATCGCCGCGTCTGATGACGCACCTCCCCGAACCGTATGTCGACCTGCATGCCCAGGATGCGCTTCTCGCCGGCGTGCGAGTCGGGGAGCTGGTGCGGGTGGTGACCCGGTGGGGCTCCCTGGTGGCACGGTTGCGGTGCAGCGGCGAGCTGCCGCGGCGCATGGTGTTCGTGCCCATTCACTGGAATTCGACCAACGCCGCGGATGCCCGGGTGGGGGCACTGGTGAATCCGGTGGTCGATCCGGTGTCCGGCGAACCCGAGTTCAAGCACACGCCGGCCCGCGTGACCGCGTTCGTGGTGGCGTGGCAGGGCTTCATCCTCAGCCGCCGCGCGCCGGACTTGGGCGCGGCGGAATGGTGGTCGGTGGCGGGCGGCGGCCATTTCTCCCGCTACGAACTGGCCGGACGCCGGGTGCCCGGGGACTGGTCGGTATGGGCGCGGCGCACGGTGGCGGCGCCGGCGGACGCCGACTGGCTGGAATACAGCGATCTCGAAACGGGTGTCTACCGGGCCGCGCACGTGGTCGACAATCGGCTCGAGGCCTGTGTATTCTTGTCGCCACGGCCCGATCTGCCGTCCCGCTCGTGGCTGTCCGGCTTGTTCGGCAAGTCTTCGCTCGGCGACTTGGATCGGGCGGGACTGCTCAACGGCCATCCGCTGGGGGCCGGCACGGACGTGGGACCGGTGGTGTGCGCGTGTTTCGGCGTCGGCCGCAACACGCTCCTTGCGGCGATCGGCGAGTTCCGGCTCACCACGGCGCAGCAGGTGGGGCAGCGGCTGCGCGCCGGCACCAATTGCGGCTCGTGCCTCCCCGAACTCAAGACGCTGTTGAAGGAATGGGCCGCGACGCAGGAGGAGCCGGCGACCGCGGTTTGAGCCGGCGGCATTTACCTTGACACTTGCACGGCCGGTTCCTACAATCGCCGGCCTTTGTCGTCGGGGCTACGGCCGCGGCTACTTTAACGTTTTCCTTCAATCTTCCACGGTCACGCCCAAGTTGTGGCCCTCAAAGGTATTTATGGCGACGACGACCCAATTAATCCGCACCGGCCGCAACGAACCCGCCTGGAAATCCAAGGTACCGGCGCTGGCCTCTTCTCCGCAGAAGCGCGGCGTGTGCACGCGGGTGTACACGACGACGCCGAAGAAGCCGAACTCGGCGCTGCGCAAGGTGTGCCGCGTGCGGTTGACCAACGGCTACGAGGTCTCCAGCTACATCGGCGGAGAAGGCCACAACCTGCAGGAGCACTCGGTGGTGCTCATCCGTGGCGGCCGCGTCAAGGATCTGCCCGGGGTGCGCTACCACACGGTGCGTGGCGCGCTCGATTGCGCCGGCGTCAGCGATCGTCGGCAAGGCCGTTCCAAGTACGGCGCCAAGCGTCCGAAGAAATAACAGAGTAGGTTTTCCATGTCCCGAAGAGCAGCAGCCCCCCATCGAACCATCCTTCCCGATCCCAAATTTGGGAACGATATGCTGGCCAAATTCATCAACATGGTCATGGAGCGCGGCAAGAAGTCGGCTGCCGAGAAGATCGTCTACGGCGCCATCGACCGTATCGGCGAGAAGAAGGCCGGTGCCGTCGGCGGCGAGGCGATTGCGGTTTTGCAGCAGGCGCTGGACAACGTGAAGCCGGTGGTCGAAGTGAAATCCCGGCGGGTCGGTGGCGCCACGTACCAGGTGCCGGTCGAGGTGCGTGCCAACCGTCGGCAGACGCTCGCGATGCGCTGGGTCATCGAGGCCGCCACGGCGCGCAGCGAGAAGTCCATGGCGCACCGGCTGGCCGCCGAATTGATGGAGGCTGCGGAGAATCGCGGCGCCGCGGTCCGCAAGCGCGAGGACACCCATCGCATGGCCGAGGCCAACAAGGCGTTCGCCCACTACCGCTGGTGAGCCGGCGCGGCCGTCACTGCGCCTGCGCGGCTTTCTAGATTGTCGAAGACGGGGCCGGCGACCCCGTCCGCAGGTGGCGCGCAGCGCCCAACGAGCACGCAAAACCAAAGCATCATGTCACGCACGACGCCAATCGAAAGATACCGAAACATCGGCATCTCTGCGCACATCGACGCGGGTAAGACCACGGCGACGGAGCGCATCCTGTTCTATACGGGCGTGTCGCACAAGATTGGCGAAGTGCACGACGGCGCCGCGGTCATGGATTACATGGAACAGGAGCAGGAGCGCGGCATCACCATCACCGCGGCCGCGACGACCTGTTTTTGGAAGGGGATGGACAAGAGTTTCCCCGAGCACCGCATCAACATCATCGACACCCCGGGCCACGTCGATTTCACCATCGAAGTGGAGCGCAGCCTGCGCGTGCTGGACTCCGCGGTGGCGGTGTACTGCGCCGTATCCGGCGTGCAGCCGCAGTCCGAGACGGTGTGGCGGCAGATGAACAAGTACGGTGTACCGCGCATCGCGTTCGTCAACAAGATGGACCGGGCCGGCGCCAATTTCCTGCGCTGCGTGGAGCAGATCAGAACACGGCTGCGCGGCGTGCCGGTGCCCATTCAACTGCCCATCGGCGCCGAGGACGGATTCCTGGGCGTGGTGGATCTCGTCAAGATGAAGTCCATTTGGTGGGACGAAGCCACGCAGGGCATGAAGTTCGACTATCGGGACATCCCGGCCGCCATGCTCGAGGAGTGCGTGGACTGGCGCGCGAAGATGATCGAAGCGGCGGCCGAAGGCGACGAGCAGCTGCTCGACAAGTATCTGGAAAGCGGCGAGCTCAGCGACGTGGAGATCAAGCGCGGCCTGCGCGCCCGCGCGCTCAAGAACGAGATATGTCTGGTGACCTGCGGTTCGGCCTTCAAGAACAAGGGCGTGCAGGCGGTGCTCGACGCCATCGTCGAATACATGCCCTCGCCCACGGAGGTGCCGGCCGTCAAGGGTTTGAGCGAGCAGGGCGAGGTGCTGACGCGCAAGCCCGACGACGCGGCCCCCTTCGCAGCGCTCGCGTTCAAGATCCTGAACGATCCCTTCGTCGGCAACCTCACGTTCTTCCGCGTGTATTCGGGGACGTTGAACTCCGGCGATCAGGTGTACGTGCCGGCCAAGAACCGCACCGAACGCATCGGCCGTCTGCTGCAGATGCACGCCAGCGAGCGCTCCGAGATCAAGGAAGTGCATGCCGGCGACATCGCCGCCGCGGTGGGTTTGAAGGACGTCACCACGGGCGATACGTTGTCCGACCCGGGCAAGGTGATCATCCTGGAGAGGATGGAGTTTCCGGAGCCGGTCATCTCGGTGGCCGTGGAGCCCAAGACCAAACCCGACCAGGAACGAATGGGGGTCGCGTTGCAGCGCCTCGCCAAGGAAGACCCCTCGTTTCGGGTGCATACCGACCCCGAATCCGGTCAGACCATCATTTCCGGCATGGGCGAGCTGCATCTCGAAATCATCGTCGACCGCATGAAGCGCGAATTCAAGGTGGACGCGAACGTGGGCAAACCCCAGGTCGCGTACCGGGAAACCATCCGCGCGAGCGTGGACTCCGAAGGCAAGTTCATACGGCAGTCGGGCGGTCGCGGCCAGTACGGCCACGTGTGGCTCAAGATCGAGCCGCAGGACGCGGGCAAGGGCTATAACTTCGTCAACGGCATCGTCGGCGGCTCGGTACCGCGCGAGTTCATTCCCGCCGTGGACAAGGGTATTCAGGAGGCGGTGCAGACCGGCGTCATCGCCGGGTATCCCATCGTCGACGTCAAGGTCACCCTGTTCGACGGCTCTTACCACGACGTCGATTCGAACGAGATGGCGTTCAAGATCGCGGGGTCGATGGGTTTCAAGGACGGTTTCCGCAAGGCCCGGCCCGTGCTACTCGAACCCATCATGAAGGTCGAAGTGGTGACGCCGGAAGACTACTATGGCGACATCGTCGGTGACCTGAGCCGGCGGCGCGGCCAGATCGTCGGGATGGAGGACTCTCCCTCCGGCAAGGTGGTGACCGCCGAGGTCCCGCTCGCAGAAATGTTTCAATATTCGACAGCGATGCGCTCCATGAGCCAGGGACGCGCGAACTACACCATGGAGTTCGCGAAGTACCAGGAAGTGCCGGGTAACGTTGCCGATGCCGTCATGAAGATCGCTTCCTGAGAAGCCAACCGACTATTTCATCCAAGAGGTACTTGCCGTGTCGAAGGGGAAGTTTGAGCGAACGAAGCCGCACGTGAACGTG
>CAZZYJ010000290.1:0-4372 GCA_964658215.1 uncultured Steroidobacteraceae bacterium
CGACGGGTCGTGCAACATGGTTCTCTCGCTGGGGTCTGCGGCGCCATGCGGGGACGTTGCCGTCCGGGCGCGCTGATGAGGGAAAATCTACCGGTCTTTGAAGCGCCGACCGTTGGCGCGGATTGAGTGGCGCCTAGCGGCGCAGGAGCAGCAGCGCAAGCGCACCCGGGTGCCGTGCACCACCCAGGCCGGAAAACAGAGTGCGGGCAGACCTCATGGGCCCGGAATCTAGCACTCATCGCGCGAGGGGTGCAAGCGTCCCTCAGCCCTCGACACCGTAGTCGCGACGCTTCCAGCGCGCGCCCCGGCCGCGCCAGTGCATGACCGCCGAAGTCACCGTCGCGCCCATGTAGAAGAGCGCGATCCCCGGCAAGGCGAGGGCCCAGAGCGGGCTGCGCCCGTAACGATGCAGGGTGGGCAGATAGCTCGCCGCCGCGAGCGCGCAGGCCGCGAGCCCGAGCGCCGCCGTCCCACCCCGCCCAAACACCGCCGCGCCCACCGGCACCCACCAAACCAGGGTGAGGCCAGCGAGCGTCGCCGCCAGGAGCACGGCCGAATGGCGCAGCTGCGTGAAGGCCGTGCGGGCGATCATCTGGCCGATGTCGCGCACGTGCGGGTAGGGCCGGATGGAGGTCGCCAGCGTCGAATGACCCAGATATATCGCACCCAACCGTTTGATCTTGCTCGCCAACGTCACGTCGTCGATCAGCGCACCGCGGATGGCCTGCAGGCCGCCCGCCCGCTCCAGCGCCGAACGCCGGATCAGCACCGTACCGCCCGCCGCCGCCGCGGTCACCGCGCGCGGATCGTTCACCCGGGCGAACGGGTACAGCATCTGGAAGAAATAGACGAACGCCGGCACCAGCGCCCGCTCGGCCCAGCTGCTGCAGTTCAAGCGCACCATCTCGCTCACCATGTCGAGCACCGGCTCTCCCGCCGCGGACTCGACCAGACGCGCCATCAGCGCGGACAAATGCCGCGCGTCGTGCACGATGTCCGCATCCGCGAACAACAGCACCGGGGCGTCGCCGGACGCAATCCCCTGTTGCAGCGCCCATAATTTTCCGGACCAGCCCGGCGGTTTCGGCAGCCCCGCGACCACGGTCAACTCCGGTCGCGTTCCCGGCGCCGCGCCCGCCGCCGCGAGCGCCACGGCGGCTGTGCCGTCGCTCGAGTCATCGTCCACCAGTATCACGCGAAAATGGCCGGCATAGTCCTGCGCCAGCAGCGAGCGGATGACGGCGCCGATGCTCGCGGCCTCGTCGCGCGCCGGCACCACGATGTCGACCTGCGGACACACCGTGGGACGCCGCGCCGCAAGCTCTGGCCTCGAGCGCCAGAAACGGCCGTGCGCGAAGAACAGGTACAGCCACGTGCACAACGACAACGACGCGATGAACATGGAGTCGCGGCGCCGCCGGCCGGCCTACAGCCAGCCGCCCAGCTGGCGCTGGACGATGGCGGCCAGCACCTCGACGTGCCGGTCGCCGGCGTTGAGGGCGGGCACCAGGGTCAGCGTCTCGCCGCCAAGTTCGAGGAACTTGTCGCGGTATTCCATCGCGACCTCTTCCAGCGTCTCCAGACAGTCGACGGCGAAGGACGGCGAGACGATGGTGAGCTTGCGCAGGCCGCGCTTCACCAGCACCTTCAGCGTGTCCTCGGTGTAGGGCTGCAACCAGACCACCGAGCCGAAACGCGACTGGTAGCAATGCGACCATTCGCTCGGCTCGAGGCCGAGCCGCGCCACCAGCGCCCGCGTCGTGGCATCGGCCTGAGCCTGGTACGGATCACCCTCCTTCACGTACACCGCCGGGATGCCGTGGTAGGACAGCATCAGATGCGAGCGCTCGCCCGCCCCGGCCCAATGATCCTCGATGCTGAGCGCGAGTGCCTCGATGTAGCCGGGATCGACGTGATAGTCGTTGACGAAGCGGGTTTCCGGCAGCCAGCGCCAGCGCTGCAGCACGGCGCTCAAGCGGTCGAACACCGAGCCCGTCGTCGACGAGCAGTACTGCGGATACAAGGGCAGCACCAACAGACGCTTGACGTTCTGCTGTGCCAACGCCTTGACCGCGTTCGCGAGGCTGGGATTGCCGTACGTCATGGCGAGCGCCACGCGCACGCCGTCGCCCAGACGCGCACCGAGCACCTCGGCCAACTTCGTGGTCAGCTGCTGCGAATACACCAGGAGCGGCGAGCCGCCCTGCATCCACACCTTGCGGTAGTTGCGCAGGGTGCGGATGGGACGAAACGGCAGCACCACGCCGTAGAGCAGCGGCAGCCAGACCAACCGTGGCGTGTCGATGACACGGCGGTCACCCAGGAATTCGCGCAGGTACCGTTGTACCGCAAAATAGGACGGCGAGTCCGGCGTGCCGAGATTCACCACCAGGACCCCGATGCGGTCCGCTCCGGGCACCGTCGCTTGCGCCACGGCGCGATAATAAGCCATTGATCCCATCCTTAAAAAACTCGCCCGCAGTATACTGCCTGCCGAATGAACTCCCGCACCGTCGTATCGGCCTGCCGTAATGTGGTTGAGCGCCAGTGAAACCGAGGCACTGCACCTAAGCCTCGCGGTCGCGAGCCGCAGCGTGCTGTTCAGTCTGGCGCCGGCGCTCGGCGTGGCGTGGGTGTTGACGCGCGGCCGTTTCCTCGGCCGCGGCCTGCTCGACGCACTGGTGCACCTGCCGCTGGTGCTGCCGCCCGTCCTGGTGGGCTATTTGCTGCTGCTGGCGTTCGGCTCGCACGGCGTGCCCGGCCGCTGGCTCGGCGAGCGCTTCGGCATCCATCTGGTGTTCACCCGCGACGGCGCGGCGCTCGCCACCGCCGTCATGTCCTTCCCGCTCATGGTGCGCGCCATGCGACTCTCGCTCGAGACCGTGGACCGGCGGCTCGAGGAAGCGGCGCGCACCCTCGGCGCGGGCGCCCTCGACCGCTTCGTGAGCGTGACGCTGCCGCTCATGCTGCCGGGCGTGCTCGCGGGCGCCATCACGGCCTTCTCGGCCGCGCTCGGCGAATTCGGTGCCGTCATCACGTTCGTGTCGAACATCCCGGGGGAAACCCGCACGCTGCCGCTGGCGCTCTACACGGCTCTGCAGTCGCCGGACGGCGAGCACGCCGCGGCCCGGCTGGCGGGGCTGTCGCTGCTGCTCGGTTTCGGCGGGCTGCTGATCTCCGAATGGTTCGCGCGCCGGGTGCGCCGCAGACTGGGACGCTGATGCTGAGCGTGACTGCGACCAAACGCCGCGGGACTTTTCTCCTGCAGGCGCAGTTCGAGCTGCCGACGCCGGGCGTGGTGGCGTTGTTCGGGCGGTCGGGTTGCGGCAAGAGCACGCTGGTGGACGTGCTGGCCGGGCTGCTCGACGCGGATGCGGGGCGCATCGTGCTGGACGGTGCGGTGCTGCTCGACACCGTGCGCCGTGTGTGCGTGCCGCCGGAGCGGCGTCGCATGGGTTATGTGTTCCAGGACGCGCGGCTGTTTCCGCACCTGCGGGTGGCCGGCAACCTGCGCTATGCGCTGCGCCGTGCGGCGGGGCCTGCCTACGTGAGTCTCGAGGCGGTGGTGGAGCTGCTGGCGCTCGCGCCGTTGCTGCAGCGGCGGGTCCATCAATTGTCGGGCGGCGAGCGGCAGCGCGTCGCCATCGGACGGGCCTTGTTGAGCCAGCCGCGGCTGTTGCTGCTCGACGAGCCCCTGGCCGGACTCGACGCGGCGCGCCGCGGCGAGGTGTTGCCGTACCTCGAGGCGCTGCGGGATCGGCTGTCCATCCCCATGGTGTACGTCAGTCACGATTTCGATGAAGTGCTGCGGCTCGCGACCCACGTCGTCCTGATGGAGTCGGGCGCGGTGGTGGCGCAAGGCGGCATCGGCGCAATGAGCCTCGAGCCGCGGTTGCGCGCGTTGATCGGACCGGACGCGGTGGGCGCCGTGCTCGACGGCGTGGTGCTCGGACTCGATGCGGCCAGCGGTCTGACCCGGGTGCGCGTGGGGCGCGGCGAACTCAAGCTGCAGACGGCGGTGCTGCCGCCCGGCGCGGCGCTGCGCGTGCAGCTGCTCGCGCGCGACCTCATCGTCTCGACGCAGGTGCCGACGCATCTGAGCGTGCGCAACCATCTGCCCGGCGTGATCACCAACATCGTGAGCGACGACGACTATTCGGATCTCGTGACGCTCGACATCGGTACCACGCCCGGCGGGACCTGCATCCTGGCGCGGGTCACCAAGGCGGCGACCCGGGAGCTGTCGCTGCGCACGGGCCTCGCGGCGTGGGCACTGGTGAAATCGGTGTCGCTGCGCGGCCACCCCGTCGCCGGTGCCGGCGTCAGGGCCCCTGAGGAAGGCACAGCGCCTGCGGCAGGCACGGCGAGTGCG
>CAZZYJ010000291.1:0-4366 GCA_964658215.1 uncultured Steroidobacteraceae bacterium
GCCGCCCGCGCCGCGCGCGCGCCGCTCAGCGCGGTTCGCTCTCCCGCACCAGCATGCGCGCCACCTCGCGCAGGGCCGGCAGCCCCTTCTCCAGCATGAAATAGAGCGGGCTGTCGCCGTCGAACGGCGCATCCGGCCGCGGCGCGTTGACCCAGGCCCAGGCGTGATCCGCCACCGACGAGTCGGTCCGCAGCGAATACTGGATGTTCGCGATCAACGCCGCCCGCTCCTGCTGCGTGGCAGAAAGGCGCGGCGCCTGACCGAGCCGGTAGCGCGCGAGCACCTGCGGGGAGGGGATCCGCAGCAACCGGCACTGCTGCAGGGGAGAGAGTTCCCACGCGTCCGCAATCGCGAAAAACCGCCGCAGGGCATGTGAACTGCTGTGCAGGGCCGCGCGACGGGTGGCCGGTTGCAGAACCAGACGGGGACCGGTGCGAAGCTTGCGCGGTAGGGCGGCTTTTTGCATGAACGCTCGAGCATACTCCCTAATGCGCCGGCCGCCCGCTCGCGACCGCGGCCTGCGCTCGGTATCATCCGCGCATGCCCGCACCGTTCGCCGAACGCCTGACCCACGCCACGACGGTGAGCAGCGGCCTCGTCTGCGTGGGTCTCGACCCGGATCCGGCCCGGCTGCCCGAGGATCTGCGCCGCGACGCCGCGCCCCTGCGCGCCTTCGACCGGCGCATCGTCGACGCCACGGCCGATCTCGCCGCCGCCTACAAGCCGCAGATCGCCTTCTACAGCGCACTCGGCCAGGAGGCGGCGCTCGAGGCGAGCATCGCCTACATCCGCGAACGCGCGCCGCACGCCTTGGTGATCCTCGACGCCAAGCGCAACGACATCGGCAACACCGCCGAGGCCTACGCGCGCGAGGCGTTCGACCGCTACGGCGCCGACGCCGTGACGGTGAGCCCCTACATGGGCGAGGATTCGTTGCGGCCGTTCCTGGCCCGGCCCGACCGGGGCGCCGTCGTGTTGTGCCGGACCTCGAATCCCGGCGCGCGCGATTTTCAGGACCTGCTCGTCGACGGCAGGCCGTTGTACCTGCACGTGGCCGAACGCGCCGCCCGCTGGAACCGGCTCGGCAACGTCATGCTGGTGGTCGGCGCCACCTACCCCGCGGAAATGGCCGCGCTCAGGCAGGCCCACCCCGACCTGCCCTTCCTGGTGCCCGGCATCGGCGCACAGGGCGGTGATCTGGAGGCCACGCTCGCCGCCGGCCTGCGCGCCCACGGCGACGGCCTGCTGATCAATTCCGCCCGCGCCATCATCTATGCAGGCGGCGGTACGCACGCCGCGATCCGTGCCGCGGCGCTGGAATTGCATGCGGCCGTCAATCGCGGCCGCCCGCCGGCCCGGCCTTGAGGCTCAGAACGCGCTCTTGATGACGCCGCCGTCGACGCGCAGTGCCGCGCCGTTGGTGGCGGAGGACAGCGGGCTCGCGACGAAGGTCACCAGCGCCGCCACTTCCTCGGGCGTCGTGAAGCGTTGCAACAGCGAGGTGGGCCGGGCGGTCTTGAAGAACTCCTGTTCCACGGCGGCCGCCGTGCGGCCGGACGACGCGGCCATCTGCTCGACGAAGTCGCCGACGCCGCGCGAGCGCGTGGGGCCGGGCAGCACGGTGTTGACGGTGACCGCGCTGCCCGCCGTGGTTTCCGCGAGGCCGCGGGCGACGGCGATCTGCGCGGACTTGGTCATGCCGTAGTGGATCATCTCCGCGGGAATCTGATACCCGCTCTCGCTGGAGATGAAAATGATCCGGCCCCAGTCTCGCGAGCGCATGGCCGGCAGGTACAGGCGCGCCAGGCGCGCGCCGCTCAACACGTTCACCTCGAAGAAGCGCCGCCAGCTCTCGTCGTCGATGTCTGCGAAGGCGCGCACCTCGAAGATGCCGAGGTTGTTCACCAGGATGTCGACGTGAGGATGCCGCTCGAACAAGGCGGCGGCGGCGGCGGCCGAGCTCAGGTCGCCGGCGAAACCCTGCACGGCACCGCCCGTCGCCGTGCGCATGGCCGCCACCGCGGCTTCGACCGCCGCGTCCGTCCTGCCGTTCACGATCACCGAGGCGCCCTCGCGCGCCAGCGACGTCGCGATGGCGTTGCCGATTCCCGCCGTGCTGCCGCTGACCAGCGCAATTTTCCCGCCGAGCTGTAAATCCATGTCTGCCGCCTTTAGTATCGAGAGTGGGTGTCCGGGTACGGTCCGTGAGCCCGCGTCACGGGCGGCACGAGAATATCTTCGATGCGAGTCGCGGTTCTGTCAGACATCCACGGTAATCTCGGCGCGCTCGATGCGGTGCTCGCCGACGTCCGGCGCCGCGGCGTCGACGTCACCGTCAATCTGGGCGACATCCTGTCGGGTCCCCTCGCGCCCCGCGAAACGGCGGACCGCCTCATGGCCCTGGCTCTGCCCACCATCTGCGGGAACCACGAACGTCAGCTGCTCGGCGCCGATTTGGACGGCATGAGCGCCGCCGACCGCCACGCCGCCGAGAACATCACCGCCGCGCAGCGGACGTGGCTCGCCGCCCTGCCGCCGCGGTTGCGGTGGAGCGACGAGGTGCTGCTCTGTCACGCCACACCCGACAGCGACGCCGATTGTTATCTCGAGGACATCCGCGCCGGGGAGCTGGTCCCCGCCTCGCTCGCCGACATCGAGCGCAGGACGGGCGACTGCGACGCGTCACTGATCCTGTGCGGCCACTCGCATCTGCCGCGCGTCGCCCATCTGCCGGACGGCCGGCTGATCGTCAATCCCGGCAGCGTCGGCATCCAGGCCTATTTCGGCAACCACCCCGCGCCGCACACGGTCGAGGTGGGCTCGCCGCACGCCCGCTACGCCGTCGCGGAACGCCGCGCGGGGGCGTGGACCGTCGACCTCGTCGCCGTCCCGTACGACTGGAACTTTGCCGCCGGCCTCGCCGAACGGCGTGGCAACGCCGCGTACGCGCGCGCCCTGCGCACGGGGTTCATCAGGCCGGCGTAGCCACCGGCTCGGGCGCGGCGTCGCGCGCCGGACCCGCCGTGGTATAGGCATCCATCAACACCCGCGCGCTGTGCGCGACGTTCTGCAGCGGCCCGTTGCCGCTGCCGAAGCTCACCCGCGTGAGGAACGCGCCCTCCATCAGCAGCATGAGTCCGTCGCCGAGTTCCTCGGGCCGCGAGGCGCCCAGCCGGACCGCGAGCTCACGAAACCGCCGTCGCATCTCGGTTTTCTGTTCGATCGCGACGTGTCGCGCCGGATGCTCGAGCGCGCTCAGTTCCACGGCCGCGTTGGCGAGCGCGCAGCCGCGCGACTCCTTGCAGCGAATGCCCGCGACGAAGCTGTCGAACAGCGCCTCCAACTGCGCGCGTGCGCCGGGATGCGGCGCCACGGCCGCATCCCACCAGGTCCAGAATTCGTGGCTCTTTTCCGCCAGATACTCAGCGACGAGGTCCTCTTTCGAGCCGAAGCTGCGATAGAAGCTCATCTTGTTCGTGCCGGCTTCGGCGGCGATGGTGTCCACGCCGACGTCACGGATGCCGTACTTGTAGAACAGGCCGCACGCCGTTGCGAAGATCTTGTCGCGCACGCGCACTTTCGGCGCCTTGTTGCCTTCACTCATTTCCAGCCCTCTTGACACGTGAGTTACCGGTCACTAACATCCGCTCTCGAAGTGTTACTTAGCGGTAACTCACATCGCCATTTTTTGCCTTTCGCCGTCGGCTGTCAAGGCCGCCTCACTCGAGCCTTCCGGGAATTTCATGCCGCACATTACTCGTTTTCTGCCCGCCCTCGGCGGCCTGTATGCCGCCGTGCTGCTCACCGGTTGCCACGCCGCGGCTGCCGGCGCGCCCGCCGCGGTGCCGCCCGCCCAGGTGACCGTCGCCGAGGTGACCCATCGACCGCTGCAGGACTGGACCGAATTCACGGGCCGCCTCGAAGCCGTGCAAAGCGTCGACATCCGGCCGCGGGTGAGCGGCTACGTCGACCGCGTGGCCTTCGAGGAGGGCGCGCGGGTCAGGAAGGGCCAGCTGCTGTTTCGCATCGATCCGCGACCGTTTCGCGCCGAGGTCGAGCGTCAGGCCGCGGCGCGTACCCGCGCCACCGCGGAACTCGACCTCGCCAGGGACAATCACGCCCGGGCGCAGCGGCTCGTGGAGCAAAACGCCATCGCCCGGGAGGAGTTCGACAGACTCTCGAGCGCCGACACCGAAGCGGTCAGCGACGTCGCCGCAGCCAGCGCCGCGCTCGACGCCGCGCGCTTGAATCTCGAGTTCACCGAGGTGCGGGCCCCCATCGACGGCCGCGTCTCGCGCGCCCTCATCACCGTGGGCAACCTGGTGTCGAGCGACAGCGTGCTCACCACGCTGGTGTCGGAAGATCC
>CAZZYJ010000292.1:0-4346 GCA_964658215.1 uncultured Steroidobacteraceae bacterium
AGGTAGGTGAATCCGCCGCTCACCGTGAGCCGGTCCGTCGCTGCGTACTCGAGATCGGACTCCAATCCCCAGATCTGGGCCTGGCCGGCATTGGCGATGATGGTGAGCGCGTTCGGTCCGAGATACGCGAACTGAAAATTCTTCCATTGCTCGCGGAACACGGCGCCGTTCAGACGCAGGCGCTCGTCGTCCCACGTGGTCTTCCAGCCCAGTTCGAGATTGGTCAAATAGTCGGGTTTGTAGGGCGGCTCGGTGCCGCCGCCGTTGCGGTTCACGCCACCCGGCCGGAAGCCTCGGGAGAAGGTGAAATAGACCATGTGATCCTTGTCGATCTTGTACGTCACGTTGGCCTTGGGCAGCGTCCCCGACCCCGTGGTACGGCCATTGAGGTCCACGCACGGCGCGCCATGAAAAGGGGTGAGGGGCGTGAAGCAGGTGGCCACACCCTCGTGCGAGCTGAACGTCGAATTGAAACCGTAGAAGCCGTACAGCGTGTTGTCGTAGCTGTACTGCCGGATGCCGGCGTTCAGCGTCAGGGCGTTGGTAACGTCGTACGCGAATTCGCCGAAGGCGGCCTTGTCGCGGTCGACGCGTTCCTGGTCGGTGAGCCACACCGTGCCGGGCCAGCCCGGCACCGACAGATCGTTGGGCGCCACCGAACCCAGCGCGTCGCCGCCATTGTCGACCAGGTAGTCCTGCAGGATTTCATGGACCTGACGCTGCAGGAACAGACCCGCCGTGACGCGAAACGGGTACTGCTTCGGCGAACTCACGCGCAGTTCGTGGCTTATCTTCGAATAATGGTCGCGGCCGATGATGTGCTGCGCAGGGTTGACGAGGGCGCCGGCGTTGTCCTTGAAACTCGCGCCCGAGCCGTAGGCCCGATCGTAAAAGAGCGAGTAGTCGGTGTAGTCCGAGGATTCGTGCGTGTTGCGGGTCAGGTAGGCCCCGGCGTACACGAGATCGAAGTCGCTGATCTTGCCCTCGACCGTCAAGGCGGACTGCACCCACGAATCGTGCGCGCTGCTGTCGAAGAACTGGGCGTTGTTCAGGTCGCCGTAGGCCGGGTTGTAGGCGAAGTTGCCGTCGGTCTGCTGCACCTGCCCCATGATCTGCGGGAGCAGCGTCCAGGTGTCGTTCAAATCCACCTTGAGCGCCGCGCGACCGCCCTTGGTCTCGACCGTGTTGGCGTGCCGCTTCACCTGGCCGGCGTTGTCGAACACGATGCCGGAACTCGGGAACTGCACGCTTGTGTGCACGTTGTCGATGTAGCCGGCCTTCTTCTCATCCCAACCGACCAGACGCACCGCTGCGAAATCGGTGAGTGGCAGATTGACGAAGCCCTCGACGGAGTAACCCACCCCGCCGTGCGCCACGTCGTTGACCCCCAGGTCGTAGCCGGCCGAGAAACCGCTGACGTCCGGCTTGTTGGTGATGATGCGGATGGTGCCCGCTTCCGAACTCGCGCCGTACAGCGTGCCCTGCGGCCCGGAGAGCGCTTCGACGCGCGCGATGTCATAGATGTGGACGTTCAGATTGCCGTCGATGGTGGTGATCGGCTGCTCGTCGAGATAGGTGCCGACGCTCGGCAGCGGCCCGGAATGATTGCCGTCACCGCCGCTCGCCACGCCGCGCATGTAGGTGTGTTCGAAGCTCGGACCGCCCTCCTTCTGGAACGCCACGCTGGGCAGGAACTTGGCGTAATCGTCGAAGGACGCCACGTTCAGCTGCTCGAGTTTGGCCGTGCCGAGCGCCTGGATGCTGAGCGGCACGTCCTGCAGGTTCTCGGTGCGTTTCTGCGCGGTCACCACCACTTCGTCGAGCACGGGCATGTCGGGCGCGTCGGCGCCACGTGCAACCGGCATGCAGGCGAGTAGCGCCGAAGCAACAGGCAGCGCACTCCACCCGCCGCCACTCCTGGAATTGACGCCAAGACGCTGCAATTTACGCTTCCGGCTCCGTGTCATGCAGTCACCTCGTGTTGCTATAATCCTACGCCGGAGAGTATGTCATTGCCGCGGGTTAGCATAGTGCAATGTGCGGAACCGCCGGATAGTTGTCGAGCACGTTGCCGAGGGTGTTCTTCAACGGCTGGAGCCAGGGCTCGAAGTGACGCCAGTGATCCACCCCGTCGCGGAAGATGGGCCGGCGGACCTGTTGCGAACTCGCGGTGCGCACCGCCCGCTCGTTCTGGTGGAAGCGCAGGCATCCTTCCTCGAAGGCCAGCCCGCAATACGCGAGAAGGCGGCGCACCTCCCCTTCGGTATCCTCGATCATAGACTCGTAGAAGACGCGATGGATGCGCCCGGGCAGCACGGCGTCGTAGTGCGCCATGAGTTCGACGTAGTCGCGATAGTAGCGGCCGACGTCCTCCAGGCTGTAGCTGAAGTTCTGACCGCGTGCGAACTGCTGCTTGAAAACCGAGAAGCAGCAGCCGAGCGGATGCCGTCGTGCATCGATGATCTTCGCGCGCGGCAGCGCCAGGTGGATGATGTCGACATGCGCGAAATTGTTGGGCATCTTGTCGACGAAGAAGGGAGTTCCGGCCTTGCGCTGTATGCGGGTCTGCGCCAGATACCGTTCCCCCATCTCGCGGCAGGCCGTTGCGTCGCTGCGCGCCAGCACCTCGCCGTAGCCGTCGACCTGCGACTGCCGGGCCGCGTCGAACAGACTGCGGGCAATGGCGGAGATGTCGGGTAGTTCCATGGTCCCCTCGACGCACGAGTGGCTCGCCAGTATCTGCTCGATCAGGGTCGAGCCCGCGCGCGGCAGGCCGATCACGAAGATGGGATCCGGCGCCTGCAGGCCGAAATCGCGGCGTTCCTCGAAGAACGCCGCGGTGAAAAGTTTCCGGCTGCGCCTGACGTGGGTGGTCATTTCGTCCGCGCTGTAGCGCACCTGCAGCCGCCGCAGCCGGTTGCCCTCGGCATAGTGGCCGAACGAGCCGGAATACTCGCCGGCATCCTCCAGCGCCTTGCCCAGGGCGAAGTGCAGATGCAGGCGGTCCTCGTCGTCCAGCTCCCGACGGGCGAGCTGCGTTTGCATCTGTGCCACTTCCTCCGGCGCGAACCGCCGTGTCTTCAGGTTCGCGAGACTCCAGTACGCCTCCCCCAGCGTGGGTGCGAGGTCGATGCTGCGGCGATAGGCGTCGACGCTCTCCGCCTCCCGCCCCGCGGTCTTCAGGGCATGCCCATAGCTCATCCAGATCTTCGGTTGATCGGGATGCCGTTCCAGCACCGCCGCGTACAGTCGGATCGACTCGCCGAGATCGCCGATGCGCGCCAGGATGGCGGCCTTCAAATTGCCGTAGCCGGGGTTGCGCGGTTCGAGAGCGAGCAGGGCATCGACCTCGCGCAACGCCTCGGCCGCCTTGTTTTGCCGCTGCAGGACGATGGCATAGTTGTGCCGGGCGGCGGCGAAACTCGGCGCAAGTTCGAGACAACGCGCCAGCAGGCTCTCGGCATCGGCGTAGCGGCGCAGCCGCGCGGCGACCTCGGCCAACATGCGCAGGGCGGCAACGTCGGTCGGGGCCCTTTTCAGATGCGCGCGCAGCATCGCCTCCGCCTCGGGAATCCGGTTTTCGCCGAGGGCGCACGCCGCCGCCAGCAGTCGCGGGTCCCGGGTGGACGCTTGGATGTGCCGGGCGTAGGCCGCATCGGCAGCGCGGTCGTCGCCGACGCCGAGCAGTTGATCGCCGAGCGCGCGCCAGGCGTGCGCCATGTTCGGGTCGAGGGCCACGGCACGGCGCAGGGCGGCGATGGCCGCTTCCGGCCGGTCACCTTGCGCGAATGCCATCGCGAGTTCGTATTGCGGCGCGCCCCAGCCCGCCTGCTCCCGGGCCAGCGGTTCGAGTATCCGCAGCGCCGCCGCGGTGGCGCCGGTCAGCCGCAGCGCATGGCCCCACAACAGCGTGGCCGCCGGGTGGCGGGGATGCACCTTGAGAATCTCGAGCGCCTGTTCCGCGGCGAGCGCAGGACGGTTCTCGAGCAATCGCGTGGCATGGGCCAGCGCCGTGGCGAGCGTGCCCGTCGGCTCATCGGCTGTCGTCATCGCACCCTCGGGCCTGGGGTCACTCCACCCTTCATTATGCTCGAACTTTCCGTCCCGCAAACGTGTAGCTTTGGCGTACGTATAGCGCACGAGGGGTGGACTCATGGAGTATCAAGGCATCGGCGGCATCGGCGGCATCATCGTTCTGATCGCGGACGTATGGGCCATCGTGAACATTCTGCAAAGCGGCGCCGATACCGGCAAGAAGGTCATCTGGACCGTCCTGGTGATTCTGTTGCCGGTGCTGGGTTTCATCCTTTGGTACTTTCTCGGCCCGAAATCGGGCAGGGTTTGAC
>CAZZYJ010000293.1:0-4342 GCA_964658215.1 uncultured Steroidobacteraceae bacterium
CGCGGGTGCGGACGGGCGGGCCGGTGCGGGCGGTGCGTCGCGCTGGTTGTGCGCGCGCGCGCTGGCGTTGACGCCGGGCGGTCTTGCGATGACGCTCGACGGCAGCGGCGGACGCTGCGAGCTGGGCACGCGACTGCTGGGGCGCTTCAACGCGGAGAACGCGCTGGTGGTGCTCGGGGTGCTGCAGGCGCTCGGCGTGGAACTCGCGACGGCGGCGGCGGCGCTCGGGCAGTGCGTGGCGCCGCCCGGACGCATGGAAGTGGTGGACGCCGGCGCGCGCGGCGGGCCGCTGGCGGTGATCGACTACGCACACACGCCGGATGCGTTGGACAAGGCGCTGGTGGCCCTGCGCGAACATTGCGCCGGGGCGCTGTGGTGCGTGTTCGGCTGTGGCGGGGATCGGGATCCGGGCAAGCGGCCGTTGATGGGCGCGGTGGCGGCGGCGCGCGCCGATCAGATCATCGTCACCGACGACAATCCGCGCTCGGAGGATCCGCAGGCCATCACGCGCGCCATCCTCGGCGGGATGCGCCCGGCGGCGGTGCGCGTCATCAACGACCGTGCTGCTGCGATCGGCGTCGCGTTGCAGGAGGCGGCGGCGCCCGACGTGGTGTTGATCGCCGGCAAGGGTCACGAGGACTACCAGATCTACGGCGCCACGCGGCGTGAGTTCAGCGACCGTCGCGAAGCGTTGCGTCACCTCGGGGCGGCGGCATGAAGCGTCGCTTGCGGGACGCGGCGGCGGCGGTGGGCGGCCGCCTGGTCGGTGCGGACGGCCCGTTCGGCGTGGTGTCGACGGACAGTCGCACGCTGCCGGCGGGCGCGTTGTTCGTGGCGCTGCGCGGTCCGCACTTCGACGGCGGCGAATTCGTCGCGGCGGCGGCGGCGCGGGGTGCGGTGGGCGCCCTGGTGGACCATCCGCCGGCGACCCCGCTGCCGTACATCTTGGTGGACGACACCTTGGACGCGTTGCAGCGTCTGGCGCATGCCTGGCGGCAGACCTTCGACCTGCCGTTGGTGGGCGTCGCGGGCAGCAACGGCAAGACCACGGCCAAGGAAATGACGGCGGCCATCCTGTCGCAGGTCGGCGCATGCCTCGCCACCCAGGGCAACCTCAACAATCACATCGGCGTGCCGCTCACGCTGCTGCGCCTCGAGGCCGCGCATCGCAGCGGCGTCATCGAGATCGGCGCGAACCGGGTCGGCGACGTGGCCGAACTCGTGCCCATCGCCCGCCCGTCCGTGGGGCTGATCACGAATGCCGGCGCGGAGCATCTGGAAGGCTTCGGCGATCTGGACGGCGTGGCGCGCGGTGAGGGCGAAATGGTGGCGTGCCTGGAGGCCGCGGCGACGGCCGTGGTCAATGCGGACGATCCGTACGCGCCGTACTGGCGCGGTGTCGCGAAGGCGGGCCGCGTGGTGACCTTCGGCGTGACGGCACCGGCGGATTTCGCTGCCCTGGATGCGCTGCAGGGCATCGAGCACGGCGAGTTCGTGACGCGTTTCACGTTGCGCTGCCCGCTCGGCGAGCAGCCGATCGTCCTCAGGGCCGGTGGCGCGCACAACATCTCCAACGCCCTGGCGGCGGCCGCGGCGGCGGCGGCGGCGGGCGCCGGTCTCGAACACATCGCGGCCGGCCTCGCCGGTTTTCGCGCGGTGGCGGGGCGCCTGCAGCTCAAGGCGGGGCTCGGCGGCAGCTGGATCATCGACGACTCCTACAACGCCAACCCGAGTTCGGTGCGCGCCGGTCTCGACGTGCTCAAGTCCTTGACCGGGGCACGTTGGCTGGTGCTCGCGGACATGGCGGAACTCGGTGCGCATGCCGCCGACAGTCACGCGCAGATGGGCGGGTACGCACGCGCCTGCGGGGTGGAGCGGCTGTTCGCGTGGGGCGAGCACAGCGCGCTCGCGGTGGAGACGTTCGGCGCGGGCGGACAGTGGTTCCCGGACGTGGAGTCGCTGATCCGTCGCGTGACGGCAGAGCTACAGGGGGGCACGACGGTGCTGGTGAAGGGTTCGCGGGTCAACCGGCTGGAGCGGGTGGTGCTGGCGTTGACGGAGGGCGGGGCGGCGACCGCGGCAGACGGCAGCGGCGGCGGCCTCGCCGGCGGCGGGGGGCACTGACCATGCTGCTCTATCTCACCGAATATCTGGCGCGCAGCCACTCCGCCTTTCACGTCTTCCAGTACCTGACGCTGCGCGGCATTCTCGCGGCCATGACGGCGCTCGCCATGGCGTTGTTGATCGGACCGCGCATGATCGCCACGCTGGCGCGGCATCAGATCGGGCAGCGCGTGCGCAGCGACGGGCCGCAGACGCATCTGCAGAAATCGGGGACGCCGACCATGGGCGGGGGACTGATCCTGGTGGCGATGGTGTTGAGCACGCTGCTGTGGGCGGATCTGAGCAGCCGTTTCGTGTGGATCTTGATCGTCACCACGCTGGCCTTCGGCGTGATCGGGTTCTACGACGATTACCTCAAGCTCGTGGTGGGCAACTCGAAGGGGCTGGCGGCGCGCTACAAGTACCTGGCGCAATCCGTGGTGGCACTGTGTGCGGCTTTGACCCTGCACGGTCTGCACCAGTCGCCCGCGGAGACCTCGCTGTACGTGCCGTTCTTCAAGACCGTCGCGGTGCCGATGACGACGTTGGGCTTCGTGGTGTATGCCTACTTCGTGATCGTCGGCACCAGCAACGCGGTGAACCTGACCGACGGCCTGGACGGTCTGGCCATCATGCCGGCGGTGATGGTGGCGGCGGCGCTCGGTGTGTTCGCGTACACCACGGGCAACGTCAAGTTCGCCGGCTACCTGCAGATTCCCTACATCACCGGGGTGGGCGAGGTGCTGATCTTCTGCGCGACGCTGACCGGCGCCGGGCTCGGCTTCCTGTGGTTCAACGCCTATCCGGCGGAAATCTTCATGGGCGACGTGGGGGCGCTCGCGATCGGCGCCGCGCTCGGCACCGTGGCGGTGATCGTGCGCCAGGAGATCGTGCTGTTCGTGATGGGCGGCGTGTTCGTGCTGGAGACGGTCTCGGTGATGCTGCAGGTGGCGTCGTTCAAGCTCACGGGCAAGCGGATATTCCGCATGGCGCCCATACACCATCATTTCGAGCTCAAGGGCTGGGCGGAGCCGAAGGTGATCGTGCGCTTCTGGATCATCAGCTTCGTGCTGGTGCTGGCGGGTCTCGCGACCCTGAAGATCCGCTGATGACGAGCGTGGTCGTGGGTCTGGGCAAAACGGGGGCGGCCTGCCTGCGCCATCTCGCGGCGCGCGGCATCGCGGCGGCGGCCACCGACACGCGCCGCACGCCGCCCGGCCTCGCCGAACTGGGACCGCTCGCCGCGACGTTCGACATCCGGCTGGGCGGCTTCGACCTGTCGCTGCTCGACGGCGCGACCCAGCTGTTGATGTCGCCGGGCGTGTCGCTCGAGGAGCCCATCGCGCAGGCGGCGCGGGCGCGCGGCATCGAAGTGGTGGGCGACATCGAACTGTTCGCCCGCGCGGTGCGGGCGCCGGTCATCGGCGTGACGGGCACCAACGGCAAGAGCACGGTCACCAGCCTCGTCGCCTGCATGGCGCAGGCGGCGGGGCGGCGCGTGCTCGCCGGCGGCAACCTGGGACCGCCCGCGCTCGATCTGCTGGCGCAGCCGGAGCCGGATCTGTACGTGCTCGAACTGTCGAGCTTTCAGCTGGAGACCACGGCCTCGCTCGGGCTGCTGGCGGCGGTGGTGCTGAACGTCTCCTCGGATCACCGCGACCGCTATGCCTCCATGGGGGCGTACGCGCGGGCGAAGGCGCGCATCTACGCACACGCGGCGACGTGGGTGGTGAACGCCGACGACGCGCGGGTGGCGGCGATGGGCGCGGCGGGGCCGGCGCCGGGGGCGGGCGTGGCGACGATGGCAGCCGCGGGCGTGCGTCGCGTGACCTTTTCGATCCAGCACGACGAGGCCGACTACTCCTTGCGGCGCGACGGTGCGCGGACCTGGCTCGTGCGCCGGGGCGAGGCGGTGTTCGACGCGGCGCGCATGAAGATCGGTGGCACGCACAACGCGGCCAATGCGCTCGCGGCGCTGGCGCTCGGCGAGGCGGCGGGGCTGCCGCTCGAGGCGATGGTGGCGGCGCTCGAAAGTTTTCCGGGCCTCGCGCACCGCTCGGCGTGGGTGGCGGACGTCGCGGGCGTGCGCTACGTCGACGACTCGAAGGGCACCAACGTGGGCGCGACCCTGGCGGCCGTGGCGGGCTTCGCGGGGCCGCTGCTGTTGATCGCGGGCGGCGAAGGCAAGGGACAGGATTTCGCGCCGCTGGCGGCGGCGCTGCGCGGCAAGGTGCGGCGC
>CAZZYJ010000294.1:0-4341 GCA_964658215.1 uncultured Steroidobacteraceae bacterium
CGCGATGGTCCGCGTACGCGCCGGTCTGGTCGTCTTCCGTAACCCGAAGCTCGGCGCGCTGGCGAGGCACATGGCCATCACGCCGGCGGAGGTAACAACTCGGGCGAATCCTGTGAAATCAATGTTCATTGGTCATCCTGTTTGAGAAGGTTTAAACGGCTACTGCGGGAAATCTTTGGTCAAGGCGCTCTCGTCATCTTCATTGACGATGTACTGATACAAACCGACCCCCACCCGCATGCCGTCGCTGATCCCTTCAGCGTCGCGAGCGGTCAACCAATTGTCGACGTCGTCGGAAAAACTCTGGCCTTTTTCCTTGATGAATCTTTCGAATTCAACATGGTCTTTCCTCGAAATCCCGTGCTGGGTCGAGATCGTTCTTTCGATGAGTCCCCTGCCACCGGCAGAGGTCGGGCGAACGTTTTTTTCGAGCGTTTCGCAGATGTTGTGCACCACCCGCGCCATGTAGATGATGTTCTCCCTGCTCAGGGAATCGGCGACGTAGGAGCGCCGCACCGCGCGGTAGAAACCATTGCCCACTTCTTGAACGGCGCCGAGCCGCATCAATTCGTCCAGGATGGACTGGGCGGACACGCCGGGGCAGTAGGTGCGCACGAGATCCGTGAGAGTCAGCGAGGAGCGATTGGTAGGCGGCGTGAGGGCGACGAATTCGAGATCCCTGAGCACCCCGTACGGCCCGGTGTAGTCCGGATCCGTGTGCCATGCGCTCAGCACCACGGCGAGCGGCGCGGCCTCCTGGGCTTCGCGTCCATAGGCGGCGTTGGCTCCGGCCTGGAGCACAGCCCGCACATCCTTGGTTTCGATGCTCGTGATCACCGAGATTCCCTCTTCCGTCACATCCCTTTTCGATCCCGCCAGTTGTCTCGCAGCAACATCCACGAAGGCCTTCTTCAAGGCTTCGCTGAAGTCCGGAAACGACACCCCGTTCTTCACCGCCATCCGCACCAACGGCTTCAGGAGGTATCGAAACGCGGCCAGCAGGTTGTCTTTTACAGATTGCATTACGTATGAACATATTACAACTGTTTTGTTGTCCTGCATCACATTTCCAGGCAGTCCCTCAACGTGGCTATTGTGCGACACGAAAACTTGCTGGTTGACTGTAGTGCGTAACCTCAATGTGATAGCGGCTTTCCTGGGCAATTGACCGGTCGGCGCCGTCGAGACCGTCTTCTATGGTTTGATGCGCCGCACTCTCATGATCAGAACCCGTTTTTTACCGCTCGCGAGACGGCTCTCGCTCGTGCCGTGCGCCCTACCATCCCCGCGCGCTGCGCCCTCTGCCGCGCTCGCGATCGTCGTGCTCCTGCTCGGCGCCGCCCTGGGCGGCTGCGGTCATCCGGCCGACGACGCCGGTGGCCAATTGCGGCGGGGCCTGAGCGGCGAACCCGCGTCGCTCGACCCGGCCGGCGCCGGCGATAATTTCTCGTCGCAGGTGATCCAGGATTTGTACGAAGGCCTGACCGCGGAGTCGCCCGGAGGGGAAGTGGTCCCGGGCGTCGCCTCGTCGTGGAGGGTCGATGCCCGGGGACTGCGCTACACCTTCCACCTGCGCCAGGAGGCGCTCTGGTCGAACGGCGAGCCGGTGCGGGCGCGGGATTTCGTCACCGCCTGGCAACGGGTGGTCGATCCCCGCGAGCACTCCCCCGGCGCCGACAATCTGCGGCTGGTGGCGGGCGCGACGGCCATCATCGCCCGCAGGGCGCCGCCGGGCACGCTCGGCGTCGAGGCGGTCCGCGACGACACGCTGGTGGTGACGCTCGCGGAACCTGCGGCCTACTTCCCGCAGATCCTGGCCGACGCCTCCGCGTTTCCGGTGTATTCCGCGGCTGCCGCCCGTACGCACGACGCCGCAAGCTGGGTGTCGAACGGTCCCTACGTGCTGTCGCGGTGGCAGCCCGGCGCGCAGCTCGAACTGGTGCGCAACGGGCGCTACTGGGACCAGGCACACGTCACCATCCCGCGCGTCACCTACCAGTTCTCGAGCGACGCCGGGGCGCAGTACGCACGCTATCGGTCCGGGCAGCTCGACCTCACGGACGAAGTGCCCGCCAACGAACTTCCCGCCCTGCGCGCCGCGCATTCCACCGAGCTCGTCGTCGCCCCCTTCCTGGCCACCGCGTATTACGGCTTCAATTTCGGCGCCGGCCCGCTGCGCTCGCAACGCGTGTTGCGCCAGGCGCTCGCCATGGCCATCGACCGCCGGCAGCTGGTTCAGGTACTCGGCTTCGGCGAGGCCGGCGCCTACGGCTTGGTGCCGCCCGGCACCTGGCACTACACCCCACAGCCCTGGGCCTGGTCCACGCTCGACGACGCCGCGCGGATCGCGGCCGCCCGGCGCCTGTACGCCCAGGCCGGCTACTCGCCGGCCCGGCCCCTGCACCTGCGCGTCCTCTTCAACAGCAACCTCGGCATCAAGCGCACCGCCGTGCTCATCGCGGCGATGTGGAAGGAGACGCTCGGCGTCGACACCGCGCTCGTCGAGGAGGAATACCGCGTGTTTCTGCAATCGCGCCGCGACCCGACCCGCTGGGACGTCGCGCGGCTGGGCTGGACCGCCGACTTCAACGATGCCAGCAATTTCCTCGACATCCTGCGTTCGCATTCCGCCAACAACGACATGGGCTACGCCAATGCCGGCTACGACGGCCTGCTCGACCGCGCCGCCGCCGCGGTCGACGTCGACGAACGCCGCACGCTGCTGCAATCCGCCGAGCGTCTGGGCCTGGACGACTACCCCATCATCCCGCTGTACCACTTCGTCTCGAAGCAGCTCGTGAAACCCTACGTTCGCGGCGTGCACCCCAGCCCCTTGAATTCCGTCCCCTCCAAGAGCCTGAGCCTGCTGCCGCACTGAGCGCCCTCCGGCAGCATTCGTTGCCGCGGTCCGTTGCGGCGCCCTCTTGTTCAGTCCATGATTGGAGCCGCAGGCCGCGATGCCGTATCGCCCCACTCTTTACCTCCGAGGGGTATTTTGTCTAGCCATCCGTACAACGAAATGTCATTGAACGATGGCACCACGCGCCCCCAGTACTGGCGCTATGCCCACTGGCTCGAACATCAGCCCTCCGACCGACTGGCGCAGAAACGCGCGGAAGCCGATGCCTTGTTCCATCGCGTGGGCATCACGTTCGCCGTCTATGGCCAGGAAGAAGGCGCCGAGCGGCTGATCCCCTTCGACATCGTTCCGCGCGTGCTGCCCCTCGACGAGTGGATACAATTGGAAGGCGGGCTCAAACAGCGCGTGCGCGCCCTGAACGCCTTCATCCACGACATCTACCACGACCAGCAGATCTTGAAGGCGGGCATCGTGCCGGCCGAGCAGGTGCTGTGCAATGCGCAGTACCGTCCCGAGATGCAGGGCGTGGACGTGCCGGGTGGGATCTACGCGCACATCGCCGGCATCGACATCGTGCGCGACGGCGCCGGCGAGTTCCGCGTGCTCGAGGACAATCTGCGCGTGCCCTCCGGCGTCTCGTACATGCTCGAGAACCGCAAGATGATGATGCGGCTGTTTCCCGAGCTCTTCTCCCAGCACCGTGTCGCACCGGTGGATCACTACCCCGACGTGCTGCTCGAGAACCTGCGCAGCGTGGCCCCCACCGGCGTCGCCGACCCCACCGTCGTGCTGCTCACCGCGGGCGCCCACAACAGCGCCTATTTCGAGCATGCCTTCCTCGCGCAGCAGATGGGCGTCGAGCTGGTCGAGGGCCAGGATCTGTTCGTGCGCGACGAGGCGGTGTTCATGCGCACCACGCAGGGGCCGCAGCGCGTCGACGTCATCTACCGGCGCATCGACGACGATTTCCTCGATCCGCTGGTCTTCCGCCCTGATTCGATGCTCGGGGTGCCGGGGCTGCTCACCGCGTATCGCGCGGGCCGCATCACCATCGCCAATGCCATCGGCACGGGCGTCGCGGACGACAAGTCGATCTATCCCTACGTCCCCGAGATGATCCGTTTCTATCTCGGCCAGACGCCCATCATCGGCAACGTGCACACCTGGATGCTGCGCAAGAAGGACGATCTCGAGTATGTCCTCGCCCACCTGCCCGAACTCGTGGTCAAGGAGGTGCACGGCGCCGGCGGCTACGGCATGTTGATCGGCCCGGCCTCCACCAAGGAGGAGATCGAGAACTTCCGCCGCCAGATCATCGCCACCCCCGAGCGCTACATCGCGCAGCCCACGCTCGCGCTGTCGACCTGTCCGACCTTCGTCAACTCAGGGCTCGCACCGCGCCACATCGACCTGCGCCCTTTCGTGCTCTCCGGGCGCGACGTCACCATCGTGCCCGGGGGTCTCACCCGGGTCGCGCTGCG
>CAZZYJ010000295.1:0-4334 GCA_964658215.1 uncultured Steroidobacteraceae bacterium
CGCCGGTGGCGTACCAGCGCATCGGCGGGCGTCGGAGCCGGAAATTCGACACCGAACAGCTCCCGCCAGGTGCCCGTTTCATGTCCGATGCGCGTCAACAACGCAACTTCTCCGACCATCAGAAAAGAGCACAACATGAAGACGGCCCAGCCCTGGAATTCGTGCAGGAACCCCTCCGCCATGCCGATGCCCCAGTGCTCCACCATGAAGCCTATCGTCCCCACCCGCCAACTGTTCATCAGCAAGGTGATGGGAACACTCGAGAGGAACAAGAACGCCCGCTTCCAAAACGCTCCCTTGTAGAAGTTCGCCATCAGGAACCCGAGCGTCATCAGCGGGAACAGGTAGCGCAGCCCGTCGCAGGCCTCCGCCACCTGTAGCTTGTAGCCGCCCAGATCGATGACGTTACCTTCGACGAATACGCTGATCCCCATCAGTCGCATGAACCAGACGCCCCATTCAGAGGACAGCAGCTGCAGTTTCGTCGAGAGGTTGTAGAGAAAGAAACTCGGCAACGGAATCATGAACAGCAGGATGACCATCGGCACGAGCAGAAGCCGGAACACGCGGACCCCGGTGAACGACAGGATCAGCCCGTACAGGGTCACCACGTACGCATACTGGACGAGCGTATAGATGGTGCCCAACTGACCCAGCACCAACATTACGCCGCCGAGCAATACCAGAGCGAGGCCCCACCAGCTGCCCTCGAAGGGAATGAGTTCGAGACGATCTTTTTGCTGCCAGATCAGGAAGGCCGCAATGGGCGGGATGAGCAGACAATGGCTGTATTCGGGTGTCGTGGTCCAGCCGATTCCGAGCAGCCAGATGCCGTCCCAGAAAAGCCAGGCGCTCAGCGCTATCGCGAGAAGACCAACCAGGGTAGGGCCCCATGACAACCGCCACACCGGGCGCGAGGCACGGGGTCCGTCCAGCAAGTTCACCGACATTTTTTCTCCGACGCCCGACGGTATTGAACCCAGCAACCCGCGCAAAGTGCTCGGCATCGCGCAGCCCAAACTAGATACCGGACTTCTATGTCATGTGCATGACGTTTTTTTGAATGGCGACGATCTGCCCCTGCTACACGCGAAGTCATGGGCGTGTCATATGACACAGCCACGATAGGCGGTCAGTCAGGTTGGCTGCGGGATGGAAACCATTCGAATGAGCAAGTCGCGCGACAGGGCGACCGTTGTGTACCCTGTGTTGGGAACCGACGTCTGTGATCTATGGTTCATGCGGGTCTCCGGGTGGGGTCTGGGGAATTGCTTCTTTACCTATTTCCACGCGGTGACTCTGGCCGACGCGCATGGCGCCGCTCTCATCACGCCACCCTGGTTCTCCCTGAAGATAGGCCCGCTGGTTCGGCGCGAGCGCTCAAAACGTTCGTACTGGGGTGTGTTCCGGCCATTTGCCGGCGAGATCGTCGGGCTCGAGAAGCTTCTCTTACTGCTGCGTACCTACCGCAGGCGGGTCAGGGTCGACGTCGGCGGGATGACACCGCCGGTCCTCGTCGAGGGCGCCCTGAACCTTGTAGCAAGCCGCAAGTTCACCTTCGTGGGACTCCATGCCTACCGAGCCAGGATCCGCGAGCGGATGTTGGGGATGGTCAACGACCCCCTGCCGCCAAATCACCGTTGGGGAAGCGGAGGCTACATCGCTCTACATGTGCGCCTGGGTGATTTCGTCACGCTTGCCCCTGCTGCTGTGGTCGACGCCGTCCAGGGCAACGTGCGGATTCCGATGAGCTGGTATGTCAATGTCTTGACCGCCCTGCAACGGCGGTACGGCGACACCCCCGTGCGGGTGTTCTCGGACGGCGAAGAAGACGCGCTGCGTCCCCTGCTCGATCGAGGCGCCACGCTCGAGAGGACCGGCTCGGATATGACGGACCTCCTCGCCCTGTCGGGAGCCTCCCTACTCGTGGGCTCGAACTCGACGTACTCGCGATGGGCTGCGTTTCTCGGTGACATGCCCTCGATTTGGTTGCAAACGACGACCCGGCCCGAAAAGCCTTCGGCAGCGGACACGCCCATCCTGTACGTGCCCCTCGATGCAGCTGAGCCTGCCTTGTGGGAGCGATCGCCCTTCTACGCGGCAGACGGGACCGCAAATGAATAAGCAAGGCTTTACGGCTTCCACGGTGGGCGGCCACGTTTTGGACCTTTACCGGCTTTTGACGTTCGATGTCAGAAACCCGTACAGTTATTCGAAGGTAAGGCAGATCCGGGCACTCGCGCGCCGGACGCAATCGCGCGTCTTCATCGAGGCGGGAACCTTTCTCGGTAACACCGCGAAGCGGTGCAGCCGAAATTTCGCGCAGGTCATCACGATGGAACTCGATGCCGAGCTGTTCAGCCGGGCGAGCAGGTATCTCGAACGCATGACGAATGTCAGCTGTTTGCAGGGCGATGCGCTGCAACTCTTGCCGGGCGTGCTGGATCGGGTCGACGTCCGCGATGCACTGGTCTATCTCGACGGACATTTTTCCGGAGGCGTCACGGCGCACGGTGAGCTCGCCGAACCGGCATGCGAGGAAATCGCTGTGCTGGCGCGCCATCGGGCCAAGATCAATGCGGTGATCGTCGACGACTTTCGCTGTTTCGGCCGCGATCCGGGCTGGCCTGCGCGCTCGTTGCTGTTGCGGACCATCGAGAAATCGTTCGGCGATGATTTCGATTACACCGTTCATATGGACCAGGTACTCGTCTGGCGGACCCGCGCGCCGTAATACGGCCAGCGTCCGTCGCGCGCGCCCGCCCGTCGGCCCCTGCGCGCGCCCTACCCGCGCGGCCGCAGCCGGCGGGATCTGTTGAGAAACGGCCGCTCGAAGACGAACCAGAACGATCCGGCCAACAACAGATGCAGACACACTTTCGCCGTGACACGTATGCCGGCGGGGGCCGAAGGCGGTAATACTTTGCCGACCAAGGTGGTGACCAGCGTCAGATTGAATTGATGTGTCAGGTACAGACTGTACGAAATCAGGCCGAGCGCGGCGAAGGGCGGCCAAAAACGGCTGCGCGCTATACGCGCGCTGTACGGACGCAGCCCCAGCAACGTCATGGACACCACGCTCAGCAGCCCTAGTTCCACGTACACGCGCTGCCCCAATTCGGTGACGAGCCCCTGCCAAGGCAGGACGTGCCAGAGGCTGACGGCGGTCATGGACGCCGCCGCACCCAGGAACACCTTGCGAGCGATCGGACGGCGCCCGCCGGCCAGCACGAAGAACACACTCGATCCCAAGGCAAAATGCGGCCAATACTCGATGAACACTCCGGTGATCGGACCGGCCGGATGAGAGAAGTCCCAGAGCAGCCCCACGGCGAGCAGCAGCAGCACGCTGTTGCGCAGGCTGATCCAGTTCTTGACCGCCATCATCAGACATACGCCGGTCAGCAGATAGAATTGCTCTTCGTAATTCAGCGACCAGAACGCCGCCACGAACAGCGTGGCGTTCTCGCCGGGGAGACTCACCGGGTGATACAGATCCGACAGCCACTGCGTCAGCGTCAAGTTCTGCAGCCACTGAAGTGCCCCTGCGTGCCACACCACGGGCGACAATTGGTACGCATTTCGCACCAGCCGCGTGAGCCAGAACAACAGAAGGGCGGCCAGGTAGGGCGGATAGATGCGCCGCAATCGACGCCACATGAAGGCGCCGAAAGACTGCCGCGCCCGTATGGCGGCCTGCGCCGAAGCCGTGATGCAATAGCCACTGATGACGAAGAACACCATGACGCTGTAATGGCCGAGGAACACGACGCCGAGGTGATGCAGCAGCACACCCAGACAGGCCAGCCCCCGCAGCCCGTCGAGCAACTCGTAGCGGGGCGCATACGCGATTGACTGTGCCCGTGGAGCGTCAGGCGTCCACAGCACCGTCGATCCCACCAGCCGTGCGGCCGCCCACCTCCCTCGGCCCACGTGTTTGAGCATCTCCAGGAACAATTGACGTCTGGCGGCCGCCATGCGTTCCGGCCAGAACCGGCTGACGAATCGCAGCCGGCTCCGATAATAAAAACCTGCCGTGAACAAGGGCATGACCTTGCTGCTGTTGGCGCCTGACTTGTGATAAACGATGCTCTGCGGCGCGAAGCCGAGCTTGAATTTTCCCGCGCCGCGAATGGCCCAGTCTGCTTCCTCGTAATAGAGGAAATAGTCTTCCTGCATCACCCCGATGTCACGCACGTAGCGCACCGAAACCAGCATCGAAGCGCCACACACCCAGGATAGTTCGCGCTCTATGAGTGAGGCGTCGTCCGTCACGCCGGACGCCGACGACCCCGACCCCAGGTGCGCACCCGAGCCGTTCGCGCGATTCAGTC
>CAZZYJ010000296.1:0-2022 GCA_964658215.1 uncultured Steroidobacteraceae bacterium
GCGCTATCTGCTCGACTCGCTGGACACCCCGCTCGGCGCGGCGCGGATTGCGGCCGAGAGCCTGGGCATCGTCCTGCCCGCCGATGCCGCGGGCACCGTGTTCGACCGGCTGCAGGACCGCAGCCTGCGCGTCAGCTGGAAGACGGAGCTGCGCGCGGAGCTTGCGCGTATTTTCTCCGGCAGCGCGCACGCCGCCGTGCTCGGCGAGTGCGAGGCCCTGCACAAGCGCGTCCTGCAGGGGCGCGTGTTCGTGGCATTGCACATGCACGCCGGCGACGGCAACGTGCACACCAACATCCCGGTCAATTCCGACAACACCGCCATGCTGAAGACCGCCAACCGGGCGGTGGCGCGCATCATGCGCATCGCGCGCGGACTCGACGGCGTGATCTCCGGCGAACACGGCATCGGCATCACCAAGCTCGAATACCTCACCGAGGCGGAACTCGAGGACTTTCGCGACTACAAGCGTCGCGTCGATCCGCAGGGCCGCTTCAACAACGGCAAGCTCATGCCGGGCGCCGATCTGCGCCGCGCCTACACGCCGAGCTTCGGCCTGCTGGGGCACGAATCGCTCATCATGCAGCAGTCCGACATCGGCTCGATATCCGATGCCATCAAGGACTGTCTGCGCTGCGGCAAGTGCAAGCCGGTGTGCGCCACGCACGTGCCGCGTGCCAATCTGCTCTACTCGCCGCGCGACAAGATCCTCGCCACCTCGCTGCTCATCGAGGCGTTTCTCTACGAGGAGCAGACCAGGCGCGGCGTGTCGATCAAACATTGGGACGAGCTGTCCGACGTCGCGGACCACTGCACCGTCTGCCACAAGTGCCTGACGCCCTGCCCGGTGGACATCGATTTCGGCGAGGTGTCCATGGCCATGCGCGACCTGCTGCGGCGCATGGGCAAGAAGCGCTTCAATCCGGGTACCACGGCGGCCTTGTTCTTTCTGAACGCCACGAATCCGCAGACCATCAAGATGACCCGCAAGGTCATGATCGACTGGGGCTACAAGGTGCAGCGCCTCGCCAACCGCGCGCTCCACTCGCTCGCGCGGGCGCAGACCAAGGCCCCCCCCGCCACCACGGGCAGGGCCCCGGTGCGCGAACAGGTGATCCACTTCGTCAACAAGCGCATGCCGGGCGGCCTGCCGAAACGCACCGCGCGCGCGCTGCTCGACATCGAGGACGCCAACTACGTGCCCATCATCCGCGATCCCGTGGCCACCCACAGCGATTCGGAGGCGGTGTTCTACTTTCCCGGCTGCGGCTCGGAAAGGCTCTTCTCGCAGGTGGGCCTCGCCACCCAGGCCATGCTCTGGCACGTCGGCGTGCAGACCGTGCTGCCGCCGGGCTATCTGTGCTGCGGCTACCCGCAACGCGGCGCCGGCGAGTTCGACAAGGCCGAGAAGATCATCACCGACAACCGGGTGTTGTTCCACCGCGTCGCCAACACCTTGAACTACCTCGACATCAAGACCGTGGTGGTGAGCTGCGGCACCTGCTTCGATCAGCTGCAGGGCTACGAATTCGACAAGATCTTTCCGGGCTGCAAGATCATCGACATCCACGAGTATCTGATGGAGAAGGGGGTTCAGCTCGAGAACGCCACGGGCGTGCGCTACATGTACCACGACCCCTGCCATTCGCCGATGAAAAAACACGACCCCCTGACCGTGGTCAACACGCTCATGAACAGCGCCCAGAACGGCGTCATCGCCAAGAACGACCGGTGCTGCGGCGAATCCGGCACGCTCGCCATCACCCGACCGGACATCTCCACCCAGGTGCGTTTCCGCAAGGAGAAGGAGGTGCGCTTCGGCGTCGACCAGATACGCGCCGCGGGCCATCAGGGTGAGGTCAAGATGCTCACCTCCTGCCCGTCCTGCCTGCAGGGCCTGAACCGCTTCAGCGACGATGCCGAGATGGACGCCGATTACATCGTGGTCGAGATCGCCAAGAACCTGCTCGGCGCCGACTGGCTGCCCGACTACGTCAAGCGCGCCAACGACGGCGGGATCGA
>CAZZYJ010000296.1:2122-4327 GCA_964658215.1 uncultured Steroidobacteraceae bacterium
CTCACCGCTGCGCGGCACCGCGCGGGCTTGAGTCAGCGCGCGCTCGCTGCCAAGGTAGGGCTCGCCCAAAGCCATATCTCGAAAATCGAACGCGGAGCCGTCGATCCCCAAACTACGAGCCTGATCGAAATTGCACGGGTATTGGGCCTTGAGCTCTCGTTGGTCCCGACATCGTTGATGCCAGCATTGCAGACCCTCATAAGAGAATCCATAGGGAATTCCGAATCGGTAGCGAGTTCGCTCGACCACGAGTTGATTCGACTCGCCCGCCGCGCGCGCGCGCTCATGAAAAACCTTCCCATTCTGAAAGTACTTCCCGGCATCGCCCAGGCTGCCGACGAATTGCGCGTTGCACGACTCGATGAAGCCTCTTACTCCGAGGCCCGCTCTTCGATCGCGGCTGCCCATCTCGCCCTTTCTGATCTGCGAAATCTATCGCGGAGTCATCCGACGTCAGAGGCGGTCCGCACCATGGCAGAGCCGCTCCAAACCACTCACCAGAAGTTGCGGAGAATTTGCAACGCCTGGGCGCATCGCGATACCGGTTTACCTCGATCACCGGCCTATCGATTGGACGAAACCGATGGATGACATCGCCGTCCTTGACGTCCTGCTCTACGGGGAACGTATCGGCACACTGACACGCCTCCCCGGAGACCGGACCTTGTTCGCCTTCACCGAGGCCCATATCGCAAATCGCGATCGGGCGACGCTCAGCCTGTCGTTCAAAGACGCCTGGGCAATCTCATCACGGATGTTCGCCCCACCCAAACAAGACTACCCGTGTTCCTTGCAAGCACTTGAAGAACTGGTCTCTCATGTACTCCGACCGCCGCAAGGCAGCGCTCGCGCCCGCCTATGACTTTGTTTCGACCATCGCCTATCTCCCGGACGACAATCTCGCATTGACGTTCGTCGATTCAAAGATATTCTCGTCGTGACCCGCTAGCAGTTTGGGCGCTTTGCAGCGAAGGCCCGCCTGCCCACGAAGCTGACACTCGACACGGTTCGCGAGACCGTCCTGCTGTTTGAAGAAGCATGGCGGAATCCCCCGTCCGGAATCATCGACGAAACAGTCCGCGCGGCCGCCGAGAGGCACCTGCAGACGGTACCTTTCTGGACAGAGAGAACGGATCGTGGGACAACCTCCTGAGAACAACCAACGAGCAACTGCCCGCAGGTGGCGATCGCGCACTTTCCGCGGAAACGTCTTTGCCCGCGCCTGGAAAAGCGGGGTGTGGCAGCTTTCGCCAACGTTCCCTGTGCATTGAGTGATCTGCGTCTCATCAAGAGCAGATTTACGAGCGCCGCGGTAGCTTCAAGTCGATGCAGAGACCTACCTGGGCCCGCGCGTGCGCCGCCTACGCGTCCGCCAACCGCTTTGCCAGCTTGGGAGAGATCTTCAACGTCCGTTCAGCGCCCCTCAAAGCTCGGGTTTTCTCAACGCGGACCCCGGCGGTCCGAAGCCGCTCGTCCGTAATCCGCACAGAAAGCCCAAGTGCCTGATTAGTTAAGAGATTTTTTTTGCTTTTTACCATGATTTTGAACCCTCTTCGCTAAATTATAGACCGAATTCCACACTTCAAGGCCCTTCTATACGTCACTCCGAAAAGTCTTGTAGCCCGCGAATATAGGGAAATGCGCCTGTTGACCGTCACCCCGTCCGTCGGGAGTGCGCTCCTCACGGGATGAACAGGCAAGGGTTAGAATGCACGCGTCGTCCTCGGGATCCAAGACAATTTCCTGCTCGCCTGTTTCTGCATCGCGCCACAGCCCGACGGCACGGCTTTTCTCAGCGCGCCGGCCGGTGGAGCGCAATGTGGGCCGTGCACGCTCCGCCATGCCGAGACTGGTCAGGGTGAGGACCGATGTTCCAGGATCCTCGGCGAGCACCGAGGCATACCGGGAAGGCCAGCGACCGGGCAATTGCGGGCCATCCATCAACAGGGCGATTAGCAGGTTTGGCGCAACGGAACGGATCAGGTCTCCCGCCGGATCCTGCCTCGCGAGATCCTCACAGATCAGGACGCTCCAGGTCATCCACGAACCCAGCGTCACGAAATTGAGGCGCCGCGGTAGCAATTCGATGTCCTCCCACACCTGCGGGCTTGGCTGGATGTTGCCACCCAGCTGGTACTGTGAGATTTGTGCAGCGTCGAGACACCAGCGATGATGTTTGCTCTGGCCAAGTCGCACCGTGTCTAG
>CAZZYJ010000297.1:0-4322 GCA_964658215.1 uncultured Steroidobacteraceae bacterium
CCGAATTAATGAAGAAATCCATAGAGTTACACCAGGTTAGCGGCGGACGCCGCGACACAAAGCCGGGCAGTATACAGCAGCCCGGCGCAAACTCGAGAGCGGCGAAGGCCCGCCGCACGCCGGTGTGGGACCGACGCGATCAGTCCTGCGCCCGGCCCGCGAGCAGGGCATGAAAGTTCGCCGCATAGGCCGCGAAGCCGCCGGCCTCCACCGCGGCGCGAATTTCTGCCATGAGCCGCTGGTAGAAGTACAAGTTGTGGAGCGTGTTCAGATGCGAGCCCAGGATCTCCCCGCACTTGTCCAGATGACGCAGGTAGCTGCGGCTGTAGTGCCGGCAGGTGTAGCACTCACAGCCCTCCTCCACCGGTCCCGTAGCCGTGCGGTGCGCCGAGTTGCGAATGTTGACCACCCCGGTCCGCGTGAACAGATGGGCATTGCGCGCATGCCGCGTCGGCATCACGCAGTCGAACATGTCGATGCCCCGCCGCACCGCCTCGACGATGTCCTGTGGCCGGCCCACGCCCATGAGATACCGCGGCTTGTGCGTGGGCATCTGCGGCAAGAGGCCGTCGAGCACGTGTTCGCGCTCCGCCTGCGTCTCGCCCACCGCGAGGCCGCCCACCGCAAGACCCGCGAAACCGATCTCCTCGAGAGCCGCCAGCGACGCGCCGCGCAGGCTGTCGAACGTCCCTCCCTGCACGATGCCGAACAAGGTGCCGGGCGGCGGCTGCGCGTAATAGGCGCGGTGGCCACGCGCCGCCCAGCGCATGGACAACTCCATGGACGCACGCGCCTGCGCTTCGGTGGCAGGATAGGGGGTGCATTCGTCGAAGCTCATCGCGATGTCCGAGCGCAGCGTGCGTTGGATGCGCATCGATTCCTCCGGGGACAGGAACACCGGCGCGCCATCCACGGGGGAACGGAAGCGTGCACCCTCCTCGGTGATCTTGCGCATCTCGGCCAGGCTGAACACCTGGAATCCCCCGGAATCGGTGAGGATGGGCCGCTGCCAGTGCATGAAGGCATGCAACCCCTCGTGCGCCTCGATCACCTCGAGCCCCGGCCGCAGGAACAGGTGGAAGGTGTTGCCGAGCACGATCTGCGCGCCGATCCCTTCCAGATCCTCCGGCGTCATCGCCTTGACCGTGCCGTACGTGCCCACCGGCATGAACGCCGGCGTCTCGACGACGCCGCGTGCGAATTCCAGCCGCCCGCGCCGCGCGGCGCCGTCCCGCGCCGAGATGGAGAAGCGCATGCGTTCGGCGCGCTGCCCCGCCACGCCCCCGGCCACACCCCCGGCCGCGTCCGCGGTCACCGCGCGCGTTCCGGTGTCATCAACATCCCGTCGCCGTAGCTGAAGAATCGATATCCCGCGGCAATGGCGTGCGCATACGAGGCCAGCAACCGTTCGCGCCCGACGAACGCCGAGCACAGCATCAGCAGGGTGGATTCGGGCAGATGGAAATTGGTCACCAACGCGTCCACCACCCGGAAACGGTAGCCAGGCGTGATGAAAATCCGCGTCGTCCCGCGATAGGGCCGCAAGGATTCCACCGCCTCCGCTTCCGCTTGCGCCGTCCCGGCGATCGCCTCGCCGACGGGCGCCCGCGCCGCCGCCCCCATGGCAGCCGCCGTTTCCAGGCTGCGTACCACCGTCGTGCCCACCGCCACCACCCGCCCGCCCGCGGCGCGCGTCGCGTCGATGGCCGAACAAGCCGCGGCTGAAACCTCGAGATATTCCTCATGCATCTCGTGCCGCTCTATGTCGTCCACGCGCATCGGCGCAAACGTGCCCGCGCCCACGTGCAGCGTGACGAAGGTGTGTTCGATCGCCCGGGCCGCGAGCGCCGCGAAGAGCGCGTCATCGAAGTGCAATCCGGCGGTGGGCGCCGCCACGGCGCCCGGCGTGCGGGCATACACGGTTTGATAGCGCTCACGATCCGCAGGCTCCGCGGCGCGGTCGATGTAGGGCGGCAGCGGCATCTCGCCGTGCGCCTCGAAATATGGCAGTACCGGCTGCGAAAAGCGCAGGCGGAACAGTTCGCCCTCGCGACCGAGCATGCGCGCCCGGCAGCCGCCCGGCAGGGTCACCACGGCCTGCGGCTTCAGCCCCTTGCTCGCGCGGGCATGCACCAATGCCGTGTTCGGGTCGAGCGCGCGTTCGAGCAGAATTTCGATCCGGCCACCGCTGTCCTTGACGCCGTGAATGCGCGCAGGGATCACCCGCGTGTCGTTGAACACCAGGAGGTCGCCGGGCTTCAACAGCGCCGGCAAGTCGGAAAAGCGACGGTCGTCGAGTTGGCCGTCGGCCCCGTCCAGCACCAGCAACCGGCTGGCGGAGCGGGTCGCTGCGGGCTGCGTGGCAATTAGCTCCGGCGGCAGCGAGAAGTGAAAATCGGTGCGATGCATACAAATGAATACTACCTTGCGCCAATCGCATATACTGCCCGACCTGGCATGCCCGGATGGCGGAACTGGTAGACGCGCCGGACTCAAAATCCGGTGGTGGTGACACCGTGTGGGTTCGATTCCCTCTCCGGGCACCAGGCTTTAAAACTATGGACGCGCTTTGAATTTCTGCAGCAACTGCGGCTCACCCGTCACCAGCAAAATACCCGAAGGTGACCACCTGCCCCGTTTCGTATGTACGGGCTGCGGGATGGTGCACTACCAAAACCCATTGCTGGTGCTCGGCTGCGTGCCGCAGTGGGAGGATAAGATCCTGCTCTGCAGGCGCGCCATCGAGCCACGCTTGGGCTACTGGACCGTCCCCGCCGGATTCATGGAGAACGGCGAAACCATGCAGGCCGCGGCAGCGCGCGAATGCTTCGAGGAGGCGGTGGCGCGCGTCGAGATCGGCTCGCTGCTGGTGGTGGTCAACGTGACGCACGCGCACCAGGTGCACGTCATGTTCCGCGCCCGCCTGTTGACTCCGGAATTCGCGGCAGGTGCCGAGAGCCTGGAGGTGGGCCTGTACAGCGAGGCTGAAATTCCCTGGGAAGATCTGGCATTTCCGAGCGGCGAGTTCACGCTGCGTAAGTTTTTCTCCGACCGCGCGGGTGGGCGTGAGGATCATCATTTCACGGAACTGCCGCGTCCGCTGAAGTTCTAGGCTGTGGCAGAATGCCGCCGCTCCAACCGTTCAAGTAAAGGGTAAGTCATGGCGTTCGTGGTCACCGAGAGCTGCATCAAGTGTAAGTACATGGACTGCGTGGAAGTCTGCCCGGTGGACTGCTTCCACGAGGGCCCCAATTTTCTGGTGATCGATCCGGACGAGTGCATCGATTGCACCCTGTGCGAACCCGAGTGCCCGGTCGAGGCCATCTTCTCCGAAGAGGAAATCCCCGACGGCCAGGAGAGTTTTCGGCAGCTCAACGCCGACCTCGCGAAAAAGTGGCCGGTGATCAGCGAGAAGAAAGACGCCCCCGCCGACGCGAAGCAGTGGGAAGGCGTGAAAGAGAAGATCAAGCTGCTGGAGCAGTAGCACGGGCTCCGGCTGTGCGGGTTTCGAGCCGCGGCGGCTGGATTCGCACGAGCCTCGAGCCGCGCGCTCGAACCGCCGCGGCTCAGCCCCGGCCCTTCGCGGAGTTGAGCTCCTTGATTTCCTCGACCAGGTCGTGCGGCGCCATGTAGCCGTTGATGTAGTCGCCGTTCTCCGTGACGATGGCGGGAGTCCCACGCACGCCGATGCTCTGCCCCAAAGCGTAATCGCTGGCCACCGGATTCGGTCCGCAGGACTTGCCCGCGTCCAGGGCGCCTCCGGCCTTGGCACGCGTCAACGCGGCGTTGCGGTCGGCCGAGCACCAGACGGCTTCGGCCTTGCGCCAGCTCTCCGTATCGGGACCGGTGCGTGGATAGAACAGATACCGCACCTTCACGCCGAGCTTGTTGAATTCCGCCATTTCACTGTGCAGCTTGCGGCAGTACTGGCAGTCCACATCGGTGAACACCGTGATGGTGTACAGCGGATTCTTGGGCGCGAAGATCAGCATTTGCGACTCGGGAACGGCGTTGATCATGGCCAGCCGCGCACGCGTCCGCAGCACCTCGGTGAGGTTCTGCCGGGTCTTCATGTCATAGAGATTGCCATCGAGGAAAAACTTGCCGTCCGCGCTCAGATAGCTCACGTCGGCGCCCTGCGCGTACTCGTAGAGTCCCGGCAGCGGCGATGGCCGCAGGTCGTCGATCTTCGAGCCGGCCGGCAGCAGCTTGAGGAGCGCGAGGCGCGGATCCGCGCGGAGGCCACCGCCCAGGCCAGCCATCCCCCTTGCGCGGCGCGCAACACCGTCTGGAGAGTCGGGCCGAACTCGGTGTGGGTTTGC
>CAZZYJ010000298.1:0-4311 GCA_964658215.1 uncultured Steroidobacteraceae bacterium
CACCAAGCTGGACGGGCAGCTCGCGAGCGGGCCGTTGATCAGCAACGAGCAGTACGGGGCTGGCGGCGCGGAGAGCGTGCGCGGGTACACCGAGGCGGAACGACTGGGCGATGACGCGCTGCGCGGCTCCTTCGAACTGCGCTCCCCACAATTGCTCGCGAGCCACTCCCCTTGGGTCAGCCAATCTCACGTGTACCTGTTCGTCGACGGTGCGCGCGTGCGCATCGATGCGCCCCTCGCCGGGCAACGTACCGGCTACCACATGGCGAGCGAGGGCGTGGGGTTGCGGCTTAAAGTCTACGGGTTGCTCGTCGACGTCGATGCCGCGCACGTCAACGCCGAAGGGTACGTCACCCGCGCGGGCAGCAACAGCGTGCAGGCTCGCGTCAATTACACCTGGTAACCGCAAGGACACGCTTCCAAGGCTTCATCATGAAAATATCGAGATTGTTCGCGACCCTGTTGATCGTGCTGCCCGGCGTCGCCGGAGCCTGGTGGTCCAATGACTGGAAACAACGCACCGTCGTCACGCTCAACACGTCATCGGTCGGCGCCGCCGTTCAAGAATCGCTCTCCGACATGGCCATTCCGGTACGGCTGCACTCGGGAAATTTCGACTTCGTGGGCGCCAAGCCCGACGGCAGCGACCTGCGTGTGATCGCGGGCGACGACAAGACACCGCTCAAGTTCTGGATCGAGCGAATCGACGGCGTCAACGAACTGGCGGTGCTCTGGGTGCAGGTGCCCTCGCTGCTCGCCGGCACCGATAAGAACACAATTTACGTGTATGGCGGCAACGACAAGGCAGCGGTCGATTCGGATGCCTCCGCCGCGCAGACCGCCGTCGCCGACGGCGCCACCCTCGCCGCATTTCATTTCGCCGACAAGGACGGAGTGGTATCCGATCAGACGGGATCGCTCAAGGCCGGGGGCGTCACCGCCATCGAGCCGAACGGGCTCATCGGGCCGAGCGCCCGTCTCAACGTCACGCCCATCGTCATCCCTGCCAGCAATAAGCTCGACGTCGCCGCCGATGCGCCCTTTACAGTGGCGCTCTGGGTTCGCCCCGATGCGGCAGCCGGCACGCTGTTTGCCGAAGGCCCGTTGTCGGTGTTACTGACGGGGGGCAAACTCGCCGCCAAACTCGGCAGCACGGTGGTGAACGGCGGCGATGTGGCGGCGGCAACCTGGTCACAGATCGTGTTGACGTCGAGCGGCGGGAAACTTACGTTGTACCTCAACGGGGTGGTGGCTGGGCAGGGCGACGTGCCGCGTCCCAGCCCGGCCCTGGCGGGAGAAGTGCGGCTCGGCGAGGGTTATAGAGGCCTCGTGGACGAGGTCGATATCGCCGGCACTTCGCGCAGCGCCGATTGGATCAAAGTCAATTACGCCGCGCAAAGCGCTGACGCCAAGCTGGTCGCGAGCAAGACCGAAACGGCGGGCAGCGAGGGGGGCGGAGGCAGCACCGGCTACTTCGGCGTGCTGATCAAGAGCCTGACGCCGGACGCCTGGACCATCATCGTGATCCTCGGCGGGATGCTGCTGACTGCGTTGTTGGTCATGATCACGAAAACGCAATACGTTCGGCGTACCGACAGTGCGAACCAGCAATTCCTGGAGCGTTTTCGCACGGTCAAGAACGTCCTGAAACTCGACAGCGAGAAGTCCGCGACGGAAACCCGCTTGTCGTTCGAGGATTCCTCGTTGTACCGCTTGTACAGCGCCGGCGTCAGGGAGCTTGCAAAGCGCGAGGTGGGCGTCGCAAAAAAGCCTCTGTCCGGTCCGGCGCTGGCTGCAGTGAGGGCGACGATCGACGCCGACTCGGTGCGGGAAGGCTACCGGCTCAACTCGCAGATGGTGCTGCTAACCATCGCCATCGCCGGTGGTCCGTTCCTCGGGTTGTTGGGCACGGTGCTCGGCGTCATGATCACCTTCGCCTCGATCGCCGCTGCGGGGGACGTGAACGTCAATGCGATCGCGCCCGGCATTGCGGCCGCGCTGCTCGCCACCGTCGCGGGCCTGGGCGTCGCCATTCCTTCGCTGTTCGGCTACAACTACCTCGCTTCGCGCATCAAGACCATTTCGTCGGACATGCAGATCTTCGTCGACGAGTTCGTGACGCGGGTGGCCGAGACCTACGGGGTCCAGTAATGTCCGCCGGCCCTCAGCAAGAAAACCAGCTGTATGACGACATCAACATCACGCCGATGTTGGATCTCGCCTACGTGTTGCTGGTCACCTTCATCATCCTGACGACCGCCGCCGTGCAGGGCGTCAAAGTGCATTCGCCGGTGACCACGGCCGCCGGCAACCTGGGCAAGCCGCAGACCCGCGCCATCACCGTCACCGCCGACGGTTCCGTGTATCTCGACGCTTACCCCGTGAGTATGGATCAGCTGCGCTCGAGCTTGAGCCAGTACAAGGCCGCGAATCCCAACCTGCCGGTGGTGCTCAAGGGGGATGCGTCGGCCCAGTACCAGAAAATCATGGAGGTGCTCGACATTGCCAAGGGTCTCGACATCACGGAAATCGGTCTGGTCACCAAGAAGGCGGCGCCCTGAGGCGGCCGGTGCACCATGCAGGTCCAGACCGAATCGAAACCCTACGACACCATCAACGTCACGCCGATGTTGGATCTTGCCTACGTGTTGTTGGTGGTGTTCATTCTCATGACCACCGCCTCGATCCAGGGTCTGAGCATTTCGATGCCGAAGCCCTCGAACAAGCCGGCGACGGAGAAGCATGAGTTGAAGGTGGTGCAGGTCACCGCCGAGGGCACCACCCTGATCAACGGCGTCGGGGTGAGCCTTCCCGAACTCGAAACGCAGCTGAAGCTCGCGCAATCGCGCGACAACAAGATGTCGGTGATCATCAAGGGCGACGCCAAGACCCAGTACGCGAGCGTCGTTGCCGTCATCGATCTGTGCGATCGTCTCGGCGTCAACATGGGCATCGCCACCGGCAGGATCGGCAGCTGATGAGCGCCCTGCACGAGGCTGCACGCGTGCCGGTACGCAGGCGCTGGGCGCAGCGCGCCCTCGTCGGGCTGTTGCTGCTGGGGTTCGTGGGGGCTTTGGTGTGGGGCGTCATGCACATGTCCCACGGTCCGGACGGGCCGAAGCGTCAGGTGGCGAGGATCACCATCCTGCCCGACACGCCGCCCCCGCCGCCGCCGACGCCGGAGAAAAAGCCGCAGCCCAAGGAAACTCCCAGCCGGCAGCAGCAACAGCAGGCGCCGAAGCAGGAAGCGCCGCCCGTGCCGGCCGCTTTGAAAATGGAGGGACCTGCAGGCGATGCGCCCAGCGGTCTCGTGGCCGGGGAGGTCAAGCAGGATTACATCGGCGGCGACATCGGCAACGGGTCGCGGTACTCGGCCTACGTGGCACGTCTGGAGCAGCAGATACAAGCCGAGCTCACCCGCAAGAAATTGCGTGTCAACAATGTGAAGCTCTTCGTCTGGCTGCGGCCGGACGGATCGGTCGAGAAGTTGACGGTGGCGGGGGGCGACGGGGATGCGGAGAAGGCCGTGCGCCTCGCCCTGGCGGAGTTGAGCCGTGTCGACGAGGCACCTCTGTCCGACATGCCGATGCCGGTCGGCCTGCAGGTCAGCGTTCGTTAGCGGGATTTTTCAATTTTAGGACAAGCGTATGAAAACAGTGTGGCGTTATGCATTCATGGTGTGCGTGTCGTTGGTGGCCGCGGCGCCGAGCCAGGCCGACGAAGCCGATGAGTTGCGCAAGCTGCGCGACACCACCGTCAACCTGGTCAATGCGCTGGTGGAGCAAGGTGTGCTGACCCGGGCCAAGGCCGACGCGTTGATCACGCAGGCGATGCAGGCGGCCTCGAAGCCGCCGGTCGCGGCGGCAACGATGCCGAGCGCGCCCGTTGCGAGCGCTCCGCCCGCCGTCCTCGCCGCGCCCGAGCCCAAGCTTGCGCCCGGCACGGTGCGCGTGCCCTACGTTCCGGAGACCGTGAAGGAAGCCATCACCCAGGAGGTGAGGCGGGACGTCCTGGCGCAGGCCAAAGCGGAACGCTGGGGCGACCCCGGCGCCTTCCCCGACTGGCTGAAGCGCTTTTATTTCTCCGGTGACATGCGGGTGCGGGGCGAGGCGGACCGCTTTCCCACCGACAATACGCAGAACGCCTCGGTACAGACGTTGCAGGCCTTCGGGGTCAACATCGCCAATTCTTCGGTGCCGAACAACCGCGTGCGCTTTCGCGCGCGCTTCGGTTTCGAGGCGGTCCCGGGCGATACGGTAACCGTCGGCATTCGCCTTGCCAGCGGCGGCGTCGGCGCCGGCGCCAATCCGG
>CAZZYJ010000299.1:0-4293 GCA_964658215.1 uncultured Steroidobacteraceae bacterium
GATCCGGCACGAGGGCTCACCTCGGGGCTCGCCCGGCTCGATCGCCTGGTCCGGTCGCCCGGCCGCGAGCCATTGCGCGGCCACAGCCAGCAGCGAAGCCACCTGCGGGGACGGAGAAGAGGAAGACGACGGCATGGCGTTGTCCAATCAAGGGAGTCGAGTGGTGAGTTTAACCTCACTGCCCCAACGCGGCTCAACACGTCACCCGGAAAGACTAAAGCCCCTCCCCGCCCGACTCCAGATCCAGCATCGGCAGCTCGTGCTGGCTCAAGCCCTGAATCTCCCCGCCGATGCCGAGCAGCTGCGCCTTGCCGGTCTCGAGCTGCTTCTCGCGGCGCGCCCAGCGCTGCAGGGTGACGTTCTTTTCGGACTCGAGCTCCTCGCGCATCTTCTTGAAGGTGTCGAACACCGCCTTCAACTTGTAGGCGAACTGCGGCGAGGTGAGGTAATCGTACATGGCCTCGGCCTTCTCGCCCTTGCCGGCGGAGACGGCGCGTTGTCGGTGCAGATCGAGCAACCCGACGCGGAGCATCTCCGCGACGCTGACGGCGCAGTGGGGTTGCGTGATCCAGATGTCGTCGTGCAGCGCGAAATATGCGGCGGCGGGCCATTCCCGGGGCAGCGCGCCGGCACTGGTCACCAACAGCCCGACGGCGGCGCCCACGCCGCGCATGTCCTCTTTCAGCTTGGGGATCCATTGCGCACTCCAGTCCTTGGCGCGTTTGGTCTCCCAGAGAATGATTCCGGCGGCTTGGCCGGTGCGGGTGTGCACGTGCTGCAACAAATCACCGCCCCGCTGGCCCTTCTTGACCTCTTCGATGGTGTCCAGGGGAAACGCGCGTCGCAGGCTCTCCTCGATCGCCAATTCCAAGACTTCGCCCTGCAGCTGCTGGGAGCCTTGTTCCATCTTGCGTTGCGCGGAGGCGAGCTGTTCGCCCGCGTCGTCGAGTTTTTTCTGCAGCTCGGCCTTGTCGAGTTGCGCCCGTTCACGTTCCTGTGCCCGGATGAACTCGTCCCGCTCGGCGGACTTAGCGGCCACCTGTCGTTGCACCTCATAGGCCATGGCCGCCCGCTCATCCTGCAGCTTTTGTCGATCTTCGTGCAGCGTCAGCTGCTCCTGTTGCAACGTCTGCAGACGGGCGTTCTGCTCCGCGAACCGTTTTTCGTACGCAAGTCGCTCGCCCGCGACGAGCTCGGCGGCACGCGTGGCCGCCGCGTCGGCGATGCGTGATTCCATCGACCGTTCGCGGGCCTTGAGCGCGGCCTCACGTTGATCGAGGGCGGCAACCTGGGCGTTGCTGCCGGCCAGCTGCTCCTTGAGCGAGGCTATCTGTGGAGCGAAGGCCTGCGCCGTGAGCGAACGCACCTCCGCCAGTGCCTTCGAGTGCGCGGCGTCGCGCTCCTGTGCCATCAGCCGGGCATGTCGCTCGGCAGTGGACCGCTCCTCCTCGCGCAGTTTTGCGAGCGCGTCGGAACTCGCCTGCTCGACTTGTTCGAGCGCCCGCTCGGCGAAGCCGCCGGCGACGGCGAACTCCTTCTTGCAGTGGGGACAGGTGAGCAACGCCTCCGGATTCAGCAAGATCTTCGCGGAGTGCTGACTCATCGATGCCCCTCGAGCCACGGGTCCTTCATCAGCCCTTGCGCAAGCCCGCCGCGTCGCGCGCCAGGCTCTCGATGCCGGCCCAGTCCCCGGCCGCGAGCAGAGCGCGGGGCGCCACCCACGAGCCGCCCACGCAGACCACGCTGGGCAGTGCCAGATAGTCCGGTGCGGTCGCCCGCGTGACCCCCCCCGTCGGGCAGAACAGCACGTCGGGGAACGGCGCGCCGAGCGCTTGCAGCATGGCGATGCCGCCCGCCTGCTGGGCCGGGAACAGCTTGACCACGTTGAAGCCGGCGAGGCGGGCGGCGATCAACTCGGTGGGTGTCATGACGCCGGGCAGCAGCGGAAAGCGCGCGCCGCGCGCCGCCGCGGCGAGTTCCGGGGTGAGGCCCGGCGTCACGCCGAACTGCGCGCCCGCGCGGTCCGACGCCGCGAAGTCCGCGGGGCGCGTGAGGGTGCCCACGCCGACGATGGCCTCGGGCACCGCCTTGCGCATGGCCTCGATGGCCGCGAGCGCCACCGGCGTACGCAGCGTGATCTCGAGCACCGTCAAACCGCCTGCGAACAGCGCGCGCGCGAGCGGCACCGCATGCTCGAGCTCGGTGATGGTCAGCACCGGAATGACGGGGGCGAGGCCGACGATTTCGCGAATGTTCATGAGATCCTTCAAAAGAGACAAATGGCGCCGGCTTCGGCGTCGCCGGCCGCGCGGCGCATGCCCGCGAACAGCTCCCGGCCGCAGCCGGTCTCGTTGCGCTTGTGCTCGAGCACGGCAGGCTCGCGCTGCTGCCAGACCGCGGCGGGCACCCGCGCTTCGAGCACGCCGGTATGGCAGTCGAGCCGGATGAGGTCGCCGTCGCGCACGCGGCCGAGCGGGCCACCGCTCGAGGCCTCCGGCGTCACGTGGATGGCGGCCGGCACGTTGCCCGACGCGCCCGACATGCGCCCGTCGGTGACCAGCGCGACGTGAAAACCGCGGCTCTGCAGCGAGGCCAGCGACGGCGTGAGCTGATGCAACTCCGGCATGCCGTTCGCACGCGGTCCTTGAAAGCGCACCACCGCCACGCAATCGCGCGACAGGCGGCCGTCCTTGAACGCGCGGATCACGTCCTCCTGATCGTCGAACACCACGGCCGGCGCCTCGACCACGTGATGTTCGGCTTTCATGGCCGAGGTCTTGATGACGGCACGGCCGAGGTTGCCGGTGAGCAGGCGCAGGCCGCCGTGCGTGCTGAAGGGCGAGTCTGCCGGTCGCAGCACGTCGAGATCGCCGCTCACCGCGGGCGCCTCGCGCCACGCCAGACGGCCGGCGTCGAGCCAGGGCTCGGTGGCATACGGGGCGAGACCCCGTCCCATCACGGTGGTGGTATCGGCGTGCAGCAGCCCGGCGCCCGTCAGTTCGCGGATGAGGAACGCCATGCCGCCCGACACCTGGAAGCGGTTCACGTCGGCGCTGCCGTTCGGGTAGATACGCGTCAGCAGCGGCACCACGGCCGACAGATCGCTGAAGTCGTCCCAGGTGATGCTGATCCCGGCGCAGCGCGCCATGGCCACCAGATGCAGGGTGTGATTGGTGGAGCCGCCCGTGGCGAGCAGGCCGACCAGCGCGTTGACGATGGACGACTCGTCGACCACCTGGCACAGCGGCAGGTACTCGCCGCCGAGCGCCGTGATGGCCGCGGCGCGCGTGGCCGCCGCCGCGGTCAGGGCATCGCGCAGCGGCGTGTTCGGCGGCACGAACGCCGACCCCGGCAGGTGCAGTCCCATCATTTCCATCAGCATCTGATTGCTGTTCGCGGTGCCGTAGAAGGTGCAGGTGCCGGCGCTGTGATAGCTCCCCGCCTCCGATTCGAGCAATTCCTCGCGCCCCGCCCTGCCCTCCGCATAGAGCTGGCGGATGCGCGCCTTTTCCTTGTTGGGCACGCCCGACGGCATGGGACCGCCCGGGACGAAGATGACGGGCAGATGACCGAACGTCAGCGCCCCCATCAAAAGCCCGGGCACGATCTTGTCGCACACCCCGAGACACAAGGCGGCGTCGAACATGTTGTGCGACAGCGCCACGGCGGTGGCCATGGCGATGACGTCGCGGCTGAACAAGGACAGCTCCATGCCGGCCTGGCCCTGCGTCACGCCGTCGCACATCGCCGGCACGCCGCCGGCGAATTGCGCCACGGCGCCCGCCGCGCGCGCCGCCTGCTTGATGAGCGCGGGATACCGCTCCAGAGGCTGATGCGCGGACAGCATGTCGTTGTACGCGGAGACGATGGCGAGGTTGGGCCAGCGCATTTGCTTCAGCGCGTCCTTGTCGGTGCCGGCGGCGGCGAAGCCATGTGCAAGATTGGTGCAGGACAGCCCGGCCCGTGCTGAATTTTGGAGCCTCGCGGCCTCCATGCGCTCGAGATACGACGCACGTCCTTCCCTGCTGCGCTCGCGTATGCGCAGGGTGACGTCTTTGACGGACGCGTGCAAAGGCTGGGGTCGCATCGTCATGCCTCATTGTGCCACAGCGTGGACACTTACTTGAAGCGGGCCTCAGGTGCTACGCTTCGCTGCGTCCGGCTTCGATGCGTCAAAGGAAGGAATTCTCTACGTTGGCAGTTCTACCGCATTTCGACATGTTGCTGTTCGGCGGCACCGGCGACCTCGTCACCCGCAAATTGCTGCCGGCGTTGTACCGCCGTCACGCGGCG
>CAZZYJ010000300.1:0-1793 GCA_964658215.1 uncultured Steroidobacteraceae bacterium
CGCCCGCGACGGCACCGAGCAGGATGGCGCCGATGGTCGCCGCTTCCAGCAGGCCGTTGGCCTTCACCAGGTGTTCCGGCGCCGTGAGCTCGCCGAGGATGCCGTATTTCGCCGGCGAGTAGGCGGCGGCACCGCAACCCACCAGGGCGTAACTCAGGAACGGATTCACGCCGACGCACAGGCCGAGGGTTCCTGCGCATTTCACGAGGTTGGCATAGAGCATGACGCGGCTCTTCGGCAAAGCGTCGGCGAGTACGCCAACCACGGGCGCCAACAGAATGTAGGTGCCCACGAAAAATTCCTGCAGCAGCGGGCCGGTCCAGGCCGGGTAGGCGTCTTTGCGCAGCAGCGCCAGCGCGGCGAAGATCAACGCGTTGTCGGCCAATGCGGAAAGGAACTGAGCGCCCAGCGTGGCGACCAAGGCGGGCGACCACAGCGTGGCCGAGGACGCGGGCGCCGCACCCCTGGTGGACTGGTTGTTCAGCTCAACGCTCATCGGCCGTCCGTACAACCCCCGCGTCCCGGACGGCGGGGCGGGCGATCAGTTGGGCGGCGGTCCGCCCGCGCCCGGCCCGGCATTGGGAGCGGGCTGGGGCTGAGCCTGCTGTGACTGCTGCGCCGCTGCCTTGTCGCGTACCTTTTCGCGGTGGTGTTGGATCACGCACCCCGCGGCCGCGCCGGCAACGGCATGGTGGCCGGCGACGTGGCCCGCGACGCCACCGACGGCCGCTCCTTTGATGCAGCCCTTGGCGCTGCCGATGCAGGGGACCAACGAGAGAGAGACGGCGAGCGCCGGCGCGGCGAAAAATTTGATCATGTACATCGGACGACCATGGTTGAAGAGTTGGCGGATGGTAACCAATGCCGGCGGCAGAGTCACCCCCGACGCCGGCGGGGCCTGCGGGGCCGTCGGCGGGTATAGTAGCAATGGCCGCATACCTCGAGGAGTTAGGTCCATTCAACACGTGTCGCCGTGCCGGCTGTGCGCCGAGGACATGGCTTGATGGAGTGGCCGCTCGCCGCGCTGAGCCGGTTCGTCGATGCCGGCGGCCTGCGCTGGCACGTTCAGCAGGGCGGGCACGGTCCCGTGCTGCTGCTGGTGCACGGCACCGGCGCGTCGACGCATTCGTGGCGCGACGTCCTGCCGCTGCTGGCCGAGCATTACACGGTGATCGCCGCGGATCTGCCCGGCCATGGGTCCACCGGCACGGTGCGCGGCGCGCGTTGTTCCATCGGTGGAATGAGCGACGCGTTGTCGGCGCTGCTGCGCGTGCTCTCGGTCGATCCTCAGTATTGCGTGGGCCATTCGGCCGGCGCCGTCATTCTGTGCCGCATGGCCCTCGATCGCCGCATCGCGCCGCGCGTGATCGTGAGCCTGAACGGCGCCTTCGTGCCGCTCGCCGGCATCGCCTCACGGTTCTTTCCACCGCTCGCCCGTGCGCTGGCGGGATCGGCGCTGCTGGCGCGCCTGCTCGCACAGCAGACCGGCAGTCGTGCCAGCGTGGCTCGTCTGCTCGCCGGCACGGGCTCGCGGCTCGACGCGCGGGGCGTGGAGCTCTACGCGCGGCTGGTCAGCGATCCGCGGCACGTCGCGGGCGCCCTGTGCATGATGGGTCACTGGGATCTGGATGCGTTCGAGCGCGAACTGCCGAAGCTCGCCGTGCCGCTGGTGCTGGTGGTGGCAGAGAACGACCGCATCGTCGCACCGGCCCAGGCCGACCGCATCAAACGCCGCGTGGCGACGGCGTCCATCGTGGTGGTGCCGGGTCTCGGGCACCTGGCCCATGAGGAAA
>CAZZYJ010000300.1:1803-4287 GCA_964658215.1 uncultured Steroidobacteraceae bacterium
ATCTTCGCCGTCCACCCGCCGGCGCCCGGCTGAGCGCCCCGTTCAATGGGCCTGCGGTCGCTTGAGCAATGCCGTCCTGTCCACCGAGCGTACGGTCAGGTGCAGGCGCGTGCCGCCGCGCACCGTGGCCAGGGGCACGCCGATGCCGGCAGGTCCCAAGGACCACAGGTGCCGATAGAATTCCGGCAGCGTCTCGACGTCGCGCGTGCCCACCTGCGCGATCATGTCGCCCTCGCGGATGTCGGCGTTTTGGGCCGGGCTGCCGTCCGCCACGCCCGTGACGTACACCTTGCCGGACACTTCCACGGCGTAGACGCCGAGCCAGGGCCGCGGCGGCGCGGCGGCGCGTCCGCCATTCAACAGATCGTGCAGGATGGGCTTCAACAGGTCGATGGGTACGAACATGTTGGCGTTGGTTTCCTCGCCGCCCACCGTCTCGCGTACCAGCAGCGAGCCGAGGCCGACGAGACCGCCGTGTTGATCGACGAGCGCGGCACCGGACCAGTGCGCATGCGCCGGCGCCGTGAAGATGGCCTGGTCGAGCAGATACTCCCACGCACCGGCGAATTCGCGGCGGGCGAGCACGTGCACGGCGTGGGGTTTCGCGAACTCCCCATAGCTCAGCACCCGCGCGGCGTCGCCTGCGCGCAGGGTTGCCGAGCATCCCAAAGGCAGCGGGGTCACGTCGAGTTTTTGCAGCGGCAGCACGAGACCGAACCCCGTGGTCTGATCGTAGGCCAGGGCATGCGCCGCGATCTCGCGGCCGTCGTCCAGCGTCAGCCACACGTCGGTGGCCTCGGTGATCAGATACCCGATGGTCAGGATCAGGCCGTTCGTGTCGATGACCACGCCGTTGCCCACGCGCTCCGAACCGAGGATGCCGGCGGTGAAGGCGTCGTCGGGAACGGTGGCGCGCAGTTTGACGAGCGCCTGACGCAGGGGATCGCTGGTTTGCATACGACGAAATTAGCCTGATCCGACCCAGCTGTCACGTCGCCGCTGGTAAACTCCGGCGATGGGCGAGTGCACACAGTCGTCGCCGCGGCGGCCGCACGCGGTGGTGATCGGCAGCGGCTTCGGCGGGCTCGCGGCCGCCGTGCGCCTGGGTGCGCGGGGGTTCAAGGTCACCGTGCTCGAACAACTCGATGCCGCGGGCGGGCGGGCCTATGTGTTCCGCCAGGACGGCTTCGTGTTCGATGCGGGTCCCACCATCATCACCGCGCCGTTCCTGCTCGAGGAGCTGTGGACCTTGAGCGGCCGCCGGCTCGCCGAGGACGTGGAGCTGCGAGCGCTCGAGCCGTTCTACCGCATCCGCTTCCACGACGGCAGCGTGCTCGATTGTTCCGCCGACGATGCGGCCATGGCCGCGCAGATCAACCGTTTCGCCCCCGCGGACCTCGCGGGCTACCGGGCCTTTCTCGCGGCCAGCGAGGCCATCTACGACGTCGCCTTCTCGCGCCTCGGGCACGTGTCGTTCGAATCGCTGTCGGCCATGCTGCGGTTGCTGCCGGACATCGTGCGGCTGAAGAGTTACCGCAGCGTCCATGGCCTGGCGGCGGCGTTCGTCAAGGACGAACGGCTGCGCTTCGCGCTCAGCTTCCATCCGCTGTTCGTGGGCGGCAATCCCTTCACCACCACGTCCCTCTACGGTCTGATCGCGTTCCTCGAACGCCGCTGGGGCGTGCATTATGCCGTCGGCGGCATGGGCAGCGTCGTCGCAGGATTGACGCGCCTGATCACGGCGGCCGGCGGGGAGCTTCGTTACGGCGCCCGGGTGACGCGCATCCTGCACGAGGGGCGCCGTGCCGTGGGTGTCGCGCTCGCATCCGGGGCGAGCGTCCAGGCCGATCTCGTCGTCTCCAACGCCGACTCCGCGGCCACCTACCGGGATCTGCTGCCCGCGGCCGTGCGCCGACGTTGGACCGACCGGCGCATCGCGCGCGCGGCGTACTCGATGAGCCTGTTCGTCTGGTATTTCGGCACCGATCGTCGCTACCCCGAGGTGCCGCACCACACCATTCTGGTGGGCGAGCGCTACCGCGAACTGCTGCACGACATCTTCGCGAGGAAAATCCTCGCCGAAGATTTCAGCCTGTACCTGCACCGTCCCACCGCCTCCGATCCGAGTCTCGCACCGCCGGGCTGTGATGCGTTCTACGTGCTGTCGCCCGTTCCGCACCTGGGCGGCGCCACCGACTGGCACGCCGTCGCGGAACGCTATCGCGGCGCGATCGAGCAACATCTCGCCGCGACGCTGCTGCCGGACCTCGGCGAACACGTCGTCACGTCGCGCGTGATGACGCCGCTCGATTTTCGGGACCGGCTGTCCTCGGTGCACGGCGCAGCGTTCGGTCTTGCGCCCTCGCTGCTGCAAAGCGCGTGGTTCCGGCCGCACAACCGTAGCGAAGAACTCGACAACCTCTTCCTGGTCGGCGCGGGGACGCACCCCGGCGGGAGCGTGATCGCCGTCAACGGCCGGAACGC
>CAZZYJ010000301.1:0-1656 GCA_964658215.1 uncultured Steroidobacteraceae bacterium
CACGGCGGCGGCGATGAGCGGGGCGGGGAGCGTGGGCGGTGCCTGCTGGAGCGGGAACGGCGCCGCCGGGTCGATGGCGCGTACTTCGACGAAGGCCGTGCCGTTGCGCAGCATGTCGAGTTTCGCCGCCGCCGTGTACGACAGATCGATGATGCGATTGCCCACGAACGGGCCGCGATCGTTGACACGCACGACGCAGCTGCGGCCGTTTTGCAGATTGGTGACGCGCACGTAGGCGGGCAGCGGCAGCGTCTTGTGTGCCGCCGACATGCCGTAGCGGTCGTAGAGTTCGCCCGTCGAGGTGCGCACCTTGTCGAAGCCGGGTCCGTACCAGGACGCCACGCCGCGCTCGACATACGCCGAACTCGACGACAGCACGTAGTAACGATGTCCCATCACGTCGTAGAACGGTGGATTGCCGGACCGCGAGCGCGCCTCGAGTCGCGGCACCGCATCGGGAACCGACTGCGGAAAGGGCTGTTTCAGCGCGAGGGGCGGCGCCGTGCTCGAGGGTGCCCCCGGCGCCGCGTCCGGCGGGGCGAGGGTGCCCGCGCGGTGGCGCGATCCCGTGAAGCAGCCCGCGAGGCTCGCGGCAACCAGCATGGCCGCCGCCGCCGCCGCCGCGCGCCGGCCGGCGTGGGCGCCCGGGGTTGCGTCGGCCTGCCGACCGTTCGCCCGCCCGTTCACGCGTCCGTTCACGGGGGAACGGGCGTCAGCGGTGGCGCCGCGGACGGTACGTTCGGCAGGGAGGCGTCGTGCAGCAGGATCTGCTGTTTCAACGCCGCGGCCAGTTCGAAGACGGCCATCGCGTACAACGCGCTGTGGTTGTAGCGCGTGATGGTGTAGAAATTGTTGTACCCCACGCGCCAGTGCACGCCGTCCGGCTGATCCACGGCGATCAGCATGGCGGGGGCGTCGGGCGGCATCGAGCTGTCGAAGTTCACACCGGCGGCGTGCAGCGCTGCCACCGTGGAGTCGAGCGCCAGTTTGCGGCCGTCGAGTTCGGCGCCCGGGGTTGCCTCGACCGTGGCCTCGCTCAACACGGGCTCGCTCGGATTCCAGCCGTGCTCCTTGAAGTAGTTGCCGACGCTCGCGCAGACGTCCGGCCAGTTGCCCCACAGATCCACGCGGCCGTCGGCATTCGCGTCCACGGCGTAGCGCCGGTAGTTCGACGGCATGAACTGGGGGGCGCCCATGGCGCCGGCGTAGGAGCCCTTGACGGTCAGCGGGTCGAGACCGGTCTCGCGCGTGAGGAGGATGAACTGTTCCAATTCGTCGCGGAAGAAGGTCGCTCGCGCCGGAAAATCGAAGGCGAGGGTCGCCAGCGCGTCGAGCACCCGGTAGGAACCCGTCATGCGGCCGTAGTACGTCTCGACGCCGATGATGGCGGCGAGGTACTCGGGGGCGACCCCCGAGCGCACGCTGGCCCGGTCGAGATCCTGCCGGTGGGCCACCCAGAAATCGACGCCCTCGCGGATGCGCCGGTCGGTGACGAAGATGGGCCGGTATTCGAACCAGGGCTTTGCCTTCTCCGCCGGCCGCTGCATGGCCTCGAGAATGCTCGGCTGGGTGTTGGCGGCCTCGAGGAGCTTGCGCAGCTGATGCTTGCCGATGGAATCCTTTTGCGCCACCTCGTCGATGAAGCTCTTCACCTCG
>CAZZYJ010000301.1:1666-4277 GCA_964658215.1 uncultured Steroidobacteraceae bacterium
CGCTCATGCTCGGCCTCATGGCGTTCGTGTTCGCGCGCGCCGGCAGCGACGCAGTCAAGGCGAGCAGAGCGCCGAGCACGACACGCGACGCCGGCCGCGACGCAGGCGTCTTCACGAGCCGATCAGCTTGCGGTGCGAATGCAGGGACATGAGGATGCCGAAGCCCGCGAGCAACGTGACCATGGAGGTCCCGCCGTAGCTGATCAGCGGCAGGGGTACGCCGACCACGGGCAGCACACCGCTCACCATCCCGGAATTGACGAAGGCATAGACGAAGAAGCTCAGGGCGATGGCGCCGCCGGTCAGGCGTGCAAAGGTGTCCTGGCCCTGATTCGCGAGGTACAAGGCCCGGCCGATGACCACGCCGTACAAGGTCAAGATCAACAGCTGGCCGAGGAAGCCGAATTCCTCGCCGATCACCGCGAAGATGAAATCCGTGGAGCGTTCCGGCAGGAACTCGAGCTGTGCCTGGCTGCCGTTCATGTAGCCCTTGCCGAACACGCCGCCCGAGCCGATGGCGATCTGAGATTGAATGATGTGGTAGCCCGCGCCGAGGGGATCGTTCTGCGGGTTCAGGAAGGTCAGAATGCGCTGGCGCTGGTATTCGTGGATGAAATGCCAGCCCCCCCACGCGACCCCGGCGAGCACGGGGATGCACGCCAGGATGAGTTGCACCTGCAGTCCGGCGAACAGCATCACGATGAGGCCGGAGGCGGCGATCAACAACGCGGTGCCGAGATCGGGCTGCACCAATATCATCGCGGTGGGGACGCCGATCAGGATGCCCATGATGACGAGGTCCTTGAAGGAGGGCGGCAGCGGCCGTTCGTGCATGTACCACGCGCACATCATCGGCACGGCGAGCTTCATGATCTCGGACGGCTGAAAGCGCATGAAACCGATGTCGAGCCAGCGCTGCGCGCCCTTGCCGATGTGGCCGGTCACGGCGACCACCGCCAGCAAGAGCACGCCCAGCGCGTAGGCGATGGGCGCGAACAGGCGCAGATATTGCGGCGTCGCCAGGCGCGCGAGGGCGAGCATGGCCGCCACCGCGATCGCGATGTTGGCGAGATGATGCTCGACCATCTTGACGTTCTGCCCGGACGCGCTGTACACGACCAGGGTGCCGATGCAGACGATGACGGCGAGCACGAAGGTCAGCGGTCCGTCGAGTCCCAGAGCGCGCAGGGTGCGGCTCCCGGCACTGAGCGTGCGGCGCGTGCGTGACGGGGAAAATTCATCGAAGATCATAGACGGCGGCCCGTGGGGTTCAGGAAAGCGACAGCAGCTGGGCGAGCACCGGCCACAGCAGGGCGCCGACCACGGGCGCGAGCCAGCGGCTGAAGGTGGTGATGGGATTGCCGGTCGCGCCGTCCACCCAGAAAAGTATGAACTGATAGCCCGTGAGCAGGGCAAATATGGTCAGAGACTGCGACACCATCGAAAATACGCGCAGGCGCAGGCGCAGATGCGTGGCCCAGGCGGCCATCAACGTGAGGGCCAGCGCATGCTCGCCCAGCACGACGCCGCGCAGGATGTCGAGCGCGAGTCCGGCGGCGAAGGCGAGCGTCAGGCCGCCGGCGCGCGGCGCCTCGATGGACCAGTAGAACACCACCAGCACGAGCAGGTCGGGACGGAATGCGTCCACGGTGGCGGGCAACGGCACCACCGCGAAGGCGAGCGCGAGCAGCGCGGAGAGCGCCATGGGCAGACGCCGGCTGCGGTTCTCGCGCATCATCGGGCGGGGCCGGCACCGGCACGGGGCGGGGGGGTCGTTTTCGGCTTCGCAGCGGGGGCGGCCTTGCCCGCGACGGGTGCGGCGGGGGCAACTTTGCCCGGTGCTGCGGCGGGAGCGGGACTGGCGGGGGCGGCGGCCTTGCCCGCGGCGGCTGCCGGGGCCGGCGCGGGCGACGCGGCCGGAGCGAGGACGGGCGCGTCGTGCTTCAACCATACGAACAGCAGTTCGCGCGAGCGGTCGAGGGCCGCGGCCGGCCGCACGACCACGTCGGCGAGCGACTGGCTGGGGTCGCGTTTGACCTCGGCGACGGTCCCCACCGGATAGCCCGCGGGAAAGCCACCGCCCAGTCCGGACGTCACCAGCAGATCGCCGGCCACCACGTCGGCGCTGGTGGGCAGATAGGGCAGCTTGAGACGGCCGACGTCGCCCGTCCCCACGGCGATGGTCCGCAGCCCGTTGCGGTTGATCTGGACGGGGATCGCGTGCGCCGCATCGCTGATCAGAATGACCTCGCTGGTCAGCTGCTCGACGCGTGCGACCTGGCCGAAGACACCGCCCGAGTCGAGCACCGCCTGGCCGACGAATACACCGTCGCGGGCGCCCTTGTCGACGAGTACGCGTTCGCGGAACGCATCGAGATCCAGATCCATGATGTCGCCGACCACGAAGCGCTCGGTGATCTCGGCGGTATTGGTGCGCAGCGCGCGCAGGCGCTGGCTCTCGGCCTCGAGCGCCTCGTAACGCTGCAGACGAAACTGCGCCACCCGCAGGTCCGCCTCCAGCCGGGCCTTGTCGGCGCGCAGCACGTCGCGCGTGGAGACGCTCTCACGAAACCAGTCGTAGCCCTCGAACGGACTGGCGACGGCGACCTGC
>CAZZYJ010000302.1:0-4268 GCA_964658215.1 uncultured Steroidobacteraceae bacterium
GAGTCTTCTGTCCGCGGATCTGGCCGGACGCCTGCAGGCGTCGGGTCGTCTGAGCGGTCCCCTGAACGCGCTGGCCGCCGATGCGACGGTGACGTCCACGCTGTCCGTACGCGGCTCGCCGAGCGGTACCCTCGACGCCGACGTACGCCTGCGCGGTCTGCCCGGTGCGCCGAGCGGTGCCGTGCAGGCGCATGGCATGGTCGACGGCGCGCCGCTGCAGCTCGACGTCGGCATCGAGCAGGGCGGGGGCGCGCTGCGCGCGGTCGTGCACAAGGCGCAGTGGAAGAGCGCACGTCTGGACGGCGACCTGTCGTTCGGTGCCGATGCCGGCGCGCGCGGTCAGCTTCGGCTGCAACTGGGCCAGCTCGGCGACTTCGATCGGGTGTCGGGGATGACGCTGCAAGGCAGTCTCGACGGCACCGTCGGCCTGGCTCCCGCCGCCGGTTCCCGCCGTTGGGAGATCCACCTGGACGGCCGGGATCTGGTGGTGGGCCAGATCGCGGGCGCCGTCCAGCTGCAGGCCGCCGGCCCGCAGCGCGCATTGGAATTACAAATGCATGCCGAGCTGCCCAGCGTCGGCGGCACGCCCCTGCTGTTGACCTCGGCCGCCGTGCTGGACGCCGATGCCCGGGCACTGCGGTTCACGACGGCTGCGGCGGAATACCGGGGCCAGACCGTCAAGCTGCTCGCCCCGGCACAGCTGTCGTTTGCCGACGGTGTGGCGATCGACTCGCTGAGACTCGGGTTGCGGGAGGCGGGTCTGGAAATTTCCGGGCGGCTCACCCCTGCGCTCGACGTCCGGGCCTCGCTCTCGAAAGTGGGACCCGGACTGGTGAATGCCTTCGCGCCGGCGCTGCTCGCCGACGGCCTGATCGAGGCCAGTGCCACGCTGCACGGCTCGCTGACCGCACCCACCGGTCCCCTCCGCGTGGATGCCACCGGCATCCGTTTCGCCGACGATGCGGCCACGGGGCTGCCGCCGGCGAACATCCACGTCAAGGCGCAGCTCGCCGGGACCACCGCGGAGCTCGACGGGCGGCTCACGGCCGGCAAGGATTCTTCGGTCGCGGTGACGGGCACTGCGCCGCTCGACGCGGGCGGCGCTTTGGCGTTAAAGCTAATCGGTCGGCTGGATCTGACCTTGATCAACCCGCTGCTCGAGGCCAAGGGCCTGCATGCGACGGGCGAGGTCGCCATCGACGCCGCCGTCGCGGGCAGCGCGGCGGCGCCCCAGATCGGCGGCACCCTCAAGCTCGCCAAGGGCAATCTGCGCGACTACGGGCGCGGCATCAATCTCACCGACATCGGCGCGGACGTCGCCGGCAGCGAGGGGGCGCTCAAGATCAACAGCTTCACGGCCACCGCCGGATCGGGAACGCTGGCGATGACGGGCAGTCTGGGACTGCTGCAGCCGAAGATGCCGGTCGACCTGCGCATCACCGCCCGCAACGCGCAGCCCATCGCGAGCAACATCGTGACGGCCACCATGAACGCCGATCTGCACGTGGTCGGCACCGTCCGGCAGCGCGTCGACGTGGCCGGCACATTGCACGTGAACCAGGCCAACATCGGCATTCCGGATTCCCTGCCGCCCGACGTGGCCGTGCTCGACGTGCGCCGCCGCGGCAACGCGGCCTTGACCCGCCAGGGTCAACCCCAGCTCGTGGTCGGCGTCGATGTGACCGTCAGCGCACCGCGTCAAATCCTGGTGCAGGGGCGTGGCCTCGATGCCGAACTGGGCGGCGAGATCCACGTCGGCGGCACCACCGACGCCCTTCTGGTGAGCGGCGAGTTCGGTCTGCAGCGCGGCAGCTTCACGCTCGCGGGCACCAAGCTGGACTTCACGCCGGACAGCAAGCTGAGCTTCGACGGCGCCGGCTTGAGCAAGAAAATAGATCCGACGCTCGATTTCACGGCGCAGAGCACGTCGAGCGACAACACCACCACGACGCTGCACATCACCGGCGTCGCCGACGCGCCCCGGTTCGATTTCAGCAGTTCGCCGTCGTTGCCGCCGGACGAGATCATGGCGCGGCTGCTGTTCGGCACCAGCGCCGCGCAATTGACGGCGTTGCAGGCGGCGGAGATCGGTGCCGCCCTCGCGAGCCTCAGCGGCGTCGGCGGCGGCGGCGCGAGCCCGCTCACCAAGCTGCAGAAGAGCCTGGGCCTCGACCGGCTCACGGTCGGTTCCGGCACCAAGGAGACCGCAGCGGGCACCACCGAGAGTTCCGGCGCGGCCATCGCCGCCGGGCGCTACGTGTCGAAGCGGGTGTACATCGAAGGCAAGCAGAGCACCACCGGCTCGAGCCAGGTGCAGGTGGATGTCGACCTCACCAAGCATCTGAAGCTGCAGACCCGCCTCGGCACCGGTTCATCGGTGACGCAGGGCACGACGCCGGACAACGATCCGGGCAGCAGCGTGGGACTGTCCTACCAGTTCGAGTACTGAGAGCCGCGGGCCGCGGGCGTTGGCCGTCCGGGCCGTGTCCGAGATGATAGTATTTTTCCATGCACAGCCGATTTGCCTCCCGCCTGCTGGAAAAGCGCTCGATCGACTACGTTCCCCTGGCGGAACGTCACGGCAAGGTCTGGCATCTGTGGCCGGTGTGGTTTTCCGGCGATGCGCATCTCGCGACCATCGCCACCGGGGTGGTGGGCGTTGCGCTCGGCGGTGACCTGTCGTGGATGGCGCTCGCCGTGGTATCCGGCGCCGCCTTCGGCACATTCTTCATGGCCTTCCACTCCACGCAGGGCCCCCAGCTCGGCCTGCCGCAGATGATTCAGTCGCGGCCGCAGTTCGGCTATCTGGGTGCGCTCCTGGTCTGGGGCGTGGCGTTGATCGCGTACGTGGGCTTCAACACCTTCAATCAGATACTCGCCGCGCAAACCCTGCATACCCTGTACGGCGCCGAGCCCAAAACCACCATGGTGGTGTTCGCGCTGGCGGCGGTCGCCCTGGCCGCCGTGGGCTACGACCTCATTCACCTGGCCCAACGCCTGGTCGCGTACCTGCTGATCGCGGCGCTGCTGGTGTTCACGGTGACGGTGGTGTGGCGCACGCATTTGCCGTCGGCCGGGTTCGACCCGCGGCATTTTCGCAGCGTGCCGTTTCTCGCGCAGTTCTTCGCAGCCGCGTCGTACCAGATCGCCTGGTCCATTTACGTGTCCGACTATTCACGGTATCTGCCGCGCGACGTGGGCGTCGGCGCGTCGTTCTGGTGGACCTATCTGGGCGGCTTCATCGGCGGGGCGTGGACCATGCTGGTGGGCACCCTGGCCGCGGCGCTGTTTCCCGGGGTCGAGGTCGCCGTGGCGCTGCAGGCGGCGGCCGACCACGCTTTGCCGGGCTCCGGCAAACCGCTGCTGTTGTGCTCGTTGCTGGGGCTCCTGACCATCACGTCGCTCAATTTCTACGGCGCGTCGCTGACCTTGATGAGTGTGATCGATTCGCTGAAGACCGGCAAGCCGATCCTGCTCGAGCGGGTCGGCACGCTGCTCGCCGCGACGGTGGTCGCCACCGCCCTCGCGCTTGCGTCGTCCGAGGACTTCGTCGAGATGTTCGGCGAGTTCCTGGCGTTGCTGCTGTATCTCTTCACGCCGTGGACCGCCATCAACCTGGTGGACTTCTACCTGGTGCGCAAGGGTCATTATTCGGTGCGCGAGATATTCAACCGGCACGGCATGTACGGACGTTGGAACTGGCGCGGGTTGCTGGCCTACTTCGCGGGCTTCGCGGCCATGATTCCGTTCTTCAGCACCGGCCTGTACACGGGGCCGGTGGCCGGCGCGCTCGGCGGCGCCGACGTCGCGATGCTGGTGGGACTGCCGGTGGCCGGCGGCGTCTATTGGTGGGCGTGCCGCTCCATGGATCTCGCGGCGGACCGGCGGCGGGCGGACCTCGCCGACGTCGGTCTCGACCCGGATGCGGCGCCGCGCCCCGCCGCGTGAAATCCCGGGCAGGGCGACGAGGGCATTTGCAAAAACGCGTTGATGGCCGCCGCGGCCTGCGGCCGCTGTGCCTGCGGTAGACGCCGCTCAATTTCCTGAGGCGCCGTCAGAGCCGGTGGCTGGCTGGCTCCTCGAGGCTGCCGCGGTCGCATCATTCTGGGGCACCCCTTGTGCGACGCGCACCGTGGAAATCCGTCATGGCGTCGAAAGTCTTTATCTGTTGCAAAAAAGCAACGGTGCGCGTTCGTGGCTGCGCGACTGTACGTGAATTAACTGTATGAAATATATGAATTTTATATTTGACGCCCGGTGCTGAGCTT
>CAZZYJ010000303.1:0-4193 GCA_964658215.1 uncultured Steroidobacteraceae bacterium
AGGGCAGCGTCTGGGTGCCGCATCCGCAGGGCAGCAGGCCGACCGACGCCTCGGGCAGCGCCATCTGCGCCTGTTCCTCGGCGACGCGCACGTCGCAGGCCAGCGCGCATTCCAGGCCACCGCCCATGGCATAGCCGTTGATCGCGGCGATGATCACCGGGCGCGCTTCCTGCAGGGCTTCGAAGGCGGCACCGAAGCGCCGGGCCATGAGCCGGGCGTGCGCCTTGTCGCCGTCCGCAAAGCCCTTGAGGTCGGCGCCGGCGCTGAAAAATTTCTCGCCCCGGCCGGTGACGACCACGGCATAGACGTTCGAGTTGCGGTTCAACTCGTCCACCGCCTGCGCAAGTTCCAAGAGTCCCTCGGCCGTGAAGGTGTTGGCCGGCGGATTCGCGAGCGTGAGCCGCGCCACGGGGCCGTCGATGGTTAGTTCTATCATGGCAGGCCTCCGGCAACGTCGTGCGCGCCGAGTTTGATGATGGCGGAAAAATCCTGCGTACCGCCGCCGCGCACGCTCAGCAATTGATAGAGCTGCTGCGCGAGAGCGCCGAGCAGGACGGGTTGTTTGACCTGCTTCGCGGCATCGACCGCAAGCCCCAGGTCCTTCAACATGAGGTCGGCCCCGAAGCCGCCGCTGTAGCCGCGCGCCGCGGGCACCCCCTCCATGACCCCGGGATAGGGATTGTAGGTGTCGGAGCTCCAGCAGCGGCCGCTCGAGGTATTGATGATGCCGGCCAGCACCTTCGGCTCGATGCCGAGCGCGACGCCGAGATTCATGGCTTCGCACACGCCGATCATGGAAATGCCGAGCAGCAGGTTGTTGCAGATCTTCGCCACCTGGCCGGTGCCGGTGCCGCCGCAATGCACGACGTTCCGCCCCATGGCGGCGAGCACGGGGTTGATGCGGGCGAACAACGATGCGTCGGCGCCGACCATGAAGGTCAGGGTGGCCGCCTCGGCGCCGCCCGTGCCGCCGGAGACGGGCGCATCCGCCATGGGATTGCCGTGACGCGCCGCGGCGGCGGCCACGTCGCGCGCGGTCTTGGGGTCGATGGTGCTGCAGTCGACCAGCGCGGCGCCGGGCGCCACCCCCGCCAACACGCCGTCATCGGCCAGATACACCGCCTCGACGTGCGGCGAGGAGGGCAGCATGGTGATGACCAGCTCGCCCTGCGAGGCGGCATGCCGCGCCGACGTCGCCGCCACGGCTCCCTGCGCGGCCAGGGACTGCAGGTTCGGCGCCGCCACGTCGAAGGCGATCACGGCATGGCCCGCCTGCAGCAGATTGCGCGCCATGGGCGCCCCCATGTGACCCAGGCCGATGAAGGCGATCTTCATTTCAGGCTGATGGTGGTGTTGACGCCGGCCGCGACGCTCTCGTCGTCGAACCAGCGCGCCGTGATGGTCTTGGTCTGCGTATAGAAGTGGATGGCCTGTTTGCCGTACGCGCCCAGGTCGCCGAGCTTCGAGCCCCGCGAGCCGGTGAAACTGAACAGGGGCACGGGCACCGGGATGGGCACGTTGATGCCGACCTGGCCGACGTCGATCTCGTGCTGGAATTTTCGCGCCGCGGCGCCGCTTTGCGTGAAGATGCCGGTGCCGTTGCCGAACGGATTGTGATTCACCAGCGCGATGGCCTCGTCCAGCGTTTCGACGCCGACGATGACCATCACCGGCCCGAATATTTCGGTGGTGTAGAGCGTCATGCCGGGCGTCACGCCCGAGAAAATCGTCGGTCCGACAAAATTCCCCTGCTCGTAGCCGGGCACGTGGACGCCGCGGCCGTCGAGTTCCAGCCGGGCGCCGGCGTCGATGCCTTCCTGCACCAAACCGAGCACGCGCTGCCTGGCCTGCTTCGACACCAACGGTCCGAGGTCGGTCCCCTGCTCGACGCCGGCGTTCACCTTCAAGGCCTTCGCCTTGGCGACGATGTCGGGTATCCAGCGGCGTGCATCGCCCACCAGCACCGTCACCGCGGTGGCCATGCAGCGCTGTCCGGCGGCACCGAAGGTCGCGCCCACCAGCGCGTTGATCGAGTGCTCCTTGTTGGCATCCGGCATCACGACGGCGTGATTCTTGGCGCCCATCATGCATTGCACGCGCTTGCCGTGGTTCGAGGCGAGGTTGTAGACGTGGGTGCCGACCGGTGTGGAACCGACGAACGACACGGCGACGATGTCGGGATGGCTGCACAACGCGTCGACCGCGCGTTTCCCGCCATGGACGATGTTGAGCACGCCGGGCGGCACGCCCGCCTGCAGGGCGAGTTCGGCGAGCAGCATGGGGGTGAGCGGGTCCTGCTCGGAAGGCTTCAGCACGAAGGTGTTGCCGCAGGCGATGGCCATCGGAAACATCCACAGCGGGATCATCGCGGGAAAATTGAACGGGGTGATGCCGGCGCACACGCCGATGGGCTGGCGCAGGGTGTAGGTATCGACGCCGCCCGCCACGTTCTCGGCGAACTCGCCCATCTGCAGAGTGCCGATGGCGCAGGCGTGCTCGACCACCTCCAGGCCGCGGAAGATGTCGCCCTCGGCATCGGCGAGCGTCTTGCCCTGCTCCGCGCTCAAGGTCCGCGCGATGCGCGGCATGTGCTCGCGCACCAGGGCCTGCAGGGTGAGCATGATGCGCGCGCGCGCCGCGATGGGCGTGTTCTTCCAGGTTGCGAAGGCCTTCTTCGCGGACGCGATCGCGGCCTCGAGCTCGTCGTCCGTGGCGAACGGGACCTCGGCGAGGACGGCCTGGGTGGCCGGGTTGACGACGTCGCGCCACTCGCGGGTGCGCGACTCGACGAACTTGCCGTCGAGCAGCAGCTTGACGGTGGGCGCTGGCAGGACCGAGACGGCGGGCTGGCTCATTGGGTCTCCGTTGTGTTCAAGTTTCGCGCGATGACCAGGCGCTGTATCTCGCTGGTGCCTTCGTAGATCTGGGTGATGCGCGCATCGCGATAATGTCGTTCCACGGCATAGTCCTCCAGATACCCGTAACCGCCGAAGATCTGAATCGCCTTGGAGCACACCCGTTCGGCCATTTCCGAGGCATATAGTTTAGCCTGACAGGCCTGCGACAGGCAGGGCAGTTGGGCGCTGCGCAGGCGTGCGGCTTCCAGCGTGAGCAGGCGCGCGGCACGAATCGCCGTATGCATGTCGGCCAGCATGTTGCCGATGCTGCCGAACTCGGCGATGGGCCGGTCGAACTGGCGGCGGGTCTGGGCGTAGGCGAGGGCCGCGTCGAAGGCGGCGCGGGCGATGCCGACGGCTTGCGCAGCGATGCCGATGCGGCCGCCCTCGAGATTCGACAGCGCGATCGAGAGCCCCCTGCCGCGGGGGCCGAGCAGTGCGTCGGCGGGCAGGCGGCACTGGTCGAACGTGATCGCGCAGGTGTCGGAGGCGCGGATGCCGAGCTTGTGCTCGGGCGCGGAGACCAGGAACCCCGGCGTGTCGGTGGGCACGACGAAGGCGGACAGGCCCTGCTTGCCGAGTTGCGGATCGGTCACCGCGAAGACGATGGCGACCCGGGCGCGTTTGCCGTTGGTGATGAACTGTTTAGAACCGTTCAGCGTCCAGCCGCCGTCGGCTTCGGCAATGGCGCGCGTCTTGAGATTGTGCGCCTCGGAACCGGCCTGCGGCTCCGTCAGGCAGAAGCAGCCGATGGCCCTGCCCTGCGCCATGTCGGGCAGGAAACGGCGCTTCTGCGCGTCGCTGCCGAAGTGCAACAATGGTCCGCAGCCCACCGAACTATGCACGCTGACGAGGGTGGAGGTGGCGGCGCAACCCGCGGCGAGTTCCTCGATGGCCAGCGCATACGCCACGTAGTCGGTGTAGGAGCCGCCCCATTCGGCCGGCACCATCATGCCGAGCAAACCGAGTTCGCCGAGCTGGGCCACCGTGGCGTCGGGTATCCAGCCCTCCTTGTCCCACCGGCCGGCATGGGGCGCGAGCTCCTGGCGCGCGAACCCACGCGCCATGTCCCGGATCATTCGCTGCTCTTCGCTGTAGAAGTCCATGTTCACCCCTCGCCGCAGGGGCGGCCACGCGTAAACTATAGGACTTCGGCGCACGGAGCCCCATGTCCGAAGCGGTCAAAATGCGTGAGCGAAAATGCAACACCCGGGAGTCTGTCTGAGTAGTTCACCGCCGCCGCGTGGGCCGGAGCCGGGGGCCGGAGCACACTTGTGTTTGGCGCGGAACTGACAG
>CAZZYJ010000304.1:0-2668 GCA_964658215.1 uncultured Steroidobacteraceae bacterium
CGCCGCCTTCGACCCGGCGTTGGGCATCGAATCGCTGAGCGTGGAGTTCGGCGTCGACATGTCCGTGTATCCGCTCGACGAAAGAGTCCCCCTCGACCTGCCGGTTACCGGCAGGGCCTCCAGCCGTCGTGAATTGCTGCTGGAACAGGCCCTGCGCGACGGGCTCACGCTGCGTCAGCTCGCCGCGAAAACCCCGTCGCTCGGCCATTGGACCCTGTGCGGCACCCCGGCTTCGATCGCCGACACGCTGCAGGAATGGTTCGAGGGAGGCGCGGCGGACGGCTTCATCGTCATGCCGGCGTCGCAGCCCGACGGGATCCGTGATTTCGTCGACGTGGTGGTCCCCGAACTGCAGCGCCGCGGGCTGTTTCGACGCGAATACGAAAGCGCGACCTTGCGCGGCAACCTGGGCTTGACGGCACCGCAACCCGTCTGGCTGGACCGATAGAAGGTATCGACATGAATGCACGACAGGTTTATCAGGTCGACGAAATCATCGATGCGCAGCCCGTGGGCGGTCTGCAGATACGGGTGGTCGCGCTCTGTTGCGCGATCGGCGCGTTGAACGGCTTCGACGGCCAGGTGATCGGCTTTCTTGCGCCGTCCATCGCGGACACCTTGAAGATGGACGTGAAGTCCTTCGGCCCGCTGTTCGCGGCGGGGTTCCTGGGGTTGATGCTGGGCGCGATGGCGATGGGCCCGCTCGGCGACCGCTTTGGCCGCCGACCCGCGCTCCTCGCGAGCACGCTCGTGTTCGGCGTTCTCGCAGGATTGACCGGCTTCGTGCACACCTTCGGTGAGTTGACGCTGCTGCGTTTCCTCACCGGGCTCGGCCTGGGCGGTGCGCTGCCCAACGTTGCGGCCCTCGCCACCGAATACGTGCCCAGACGCCTGCAACGCATCCCGGCGAGCCTGATCGGCGCGGCGATACCGGCCGGTGCCATGTGTGCAGGACTCCTCGCGTCGGTGCTGCTGCCGGCGTTCGGCTGGCGCTCCTTGTTCTATCTCGGCGGCATCATGCCCATCGCGCTCGCCGCGGTGCTGATCTTCGCCCTGCCCGAGTCGGTGCGGTACCTGAGCTTGAACGCGGCGGAGCAGGGCCGGCTGCGCGCCATCATGGGCCGCATCTGGCCGCAGGGCCTGCGCCTCGATGCGCATTTCAGCGCCCCCGCGCGCACGCCCGAGACCGGCGGCTCGGTGCTCGAATTGTTCCGCAGCGGTCGGGCGGTCGTCACCTCGATGTTGTGGGTCATCAACGTCATGAGCTTCATGGTGCTGTATTTCATCATCAGCTGGCTGCCGTCCTTGTTGGCGGCGGCGGCGCTGCCGAGCTCGGCGGGCATCCTGTCCATCACGGCCTTCAGTCTGGGCGGCATCGTCGGGGCTCTGGCAGAAGGGCCCTTGATGAACCGGTTCAGGCCCGAACTCGTGCTGGGGATCGAGTTCGTGCTGTTCGCGCTGCTGGTGGCGGTGCTCGCGGCTGCGCCGCTGTCGTTGGCATTGGTCGCGGTCTTGAGTGTCGGGCTCGGAATTTCGATACAGGCCGCGCAGGCGGGCTTGATCATCTTCGCCGTCACGTTGTATCCGACCGAGGTCCGCAGCACGGGCGCGGGGTGGAGCGTCGCGGTCGGGCTGATCGGCTCCATCGTCGGGCCTCTGCTCGGCGGCTTCGCCATGCTCGCGGGCTGGCGCGCGCAGCAAATATTCCTCGCCGGCGCGGTGCCGGCGCTATGCGCCGCGGCGGCCGTCGGCATCATCTTCTGGGACCAGGCGCGGCGCGGCGAAACGCACCGAATTTCCCATATTGCTGGAGCCGATACATAAATAAAAAGACGTTTTTCTTGAAATGTAGTAAATACTGAACTACGATTCGCGCGGCTGTATATATTGGGGGAGTTGACATGAAAAGTAATATCGTCCCGCTGGCGGTGGCGTCGGCCTTGGTCCTGGCGCTGGTGGCGTCGGCGCCGGCGCAGCAGGTCGCAGCGACCGCGGCCCAACCGTCCGGCGCCGCGGACACCGCATCTGCATCCGCCGCGGGCGAGCTCAGCGAAATCGTCGTGACCTCGCAGAAGCGCTCGGAAAACGTGCAATCCTCGGCGATCGCCGTCTCGGTGGTGACGGGCGACACGCTGGCCAACAAGGGCGTCACCGACGTGCTGCGCCTGAACGATGCCATCCCGGGCCTCGCCACGGACAACAGTCTGGGACAAACCGTGCTGTATCTGCGCGGCATCGGGCCGCAGATCAACCTGCCGCAGTATGCGGCGGCGGTACCGTTCCAGATGGACGGCGCCGACATCCAGCGGGAGACGATGAGCACCGGCTTGTTCGACATCGCCCAGCTCGAGGTGCTGCGCGGGCCGCAGGGCACCCTCTACGGCCGCAACGCCATCGGCGGCGTGGTCAACATCACGAGCAACCGGCCCGTCAACAAGGTCGAGGGCGCGGTGGAGGTGGAAGCCGGCAACTACGGTCTGTTCCGCTCGAGCGGCATGCTGAACCTGCCGCTCAGCGACGTGTTGTACGCCCGGCTCGCCTTCCAGACCGTGTCGCACGACGGCTACGAGACCAACGGCGCAGGGCAGCTGGTGGCCCAAGCCGGGCGGCTCGAATTCTTCTTCGTACCGAGCGACAATTTCGATCTGCTGCTGACGTTTTCCGGCGG
>CAZZYJ010000304.1:2678-4171 GCA_964658215.1 uncultured Steroidobacteraceae bacterium
GGCGGCCATCAGGGTGGCAATACCGAAGACTGGATACCGAAGACCTGTGGCTACGCGCTGCCGTCCACCATCCAAAATCCGGCGGCCTGCGGCAACACGCCGCACAAGTACGGCCTCATCAACTCCGACAACCCCTGGTACGACAACCAGTCGACGGCGGGCAATTTCGAGAAGGAGAACAACTATCAGATCGCGGCGCAGATGAATTACCGCTTTGCGAACGACCTCACGCTGACGTTCCTGCCTTCCTATGCGATCGCCCGTCAGGACCAATACACGCTGGTGGGCCCCACCGGCATCGGCACCTCGGTCCGTGATCAGCAGAACTCCGAGGAGCTGCGGCTCGCGAATTCCGCGGGCAAGGACCAGGGCGCCATCAACTGGCTGGTGGGTCTCTACCATTTCATGTCCAACGTGCCCTACTCGGCTTACATCAATCCGGCGTCGAGCCAGCCGTTCGATTATCCGATCACCGCACCCGCCGCGGCGGGCAGTTATTTTCCGGCCATTCCCGGTGCGTACGTCAACGTGAGCGAACCGCAGATCAACCAGAAGTCGTACGCAGTCTTCGGACAGACCACGTACTCGGCACTCGGCTGGTTGCGCTTCACCGCCGGCGGGCGGTTCTCCTCGGACGAGGAAAAGGGCTCGACGGAGTTCGGGCCGACCTTCCTGGCGCTCACCTATACCCATCACGACCAGAGGAACAACCGCGCGGACTGGAAGGCCGGCGTCGACATGGATGTGGGCAAGAACTCGCTGTTGTATGCCAACATCCAGACGGGCTACCTGCAGGGCGGCTTCTCCCTCGGCGGCGATTTCAAGCCCGAGACCATGCGGGCGTACTCGCTGGGCTCGAAGAACCGGTTCTTGAACAACCGTCTCGAGTTGAATGCCGAGGGTTTCTACTACGCGTACAGCAACTACCAGCTCTCGTTCAACGATCCGACGAGCGGGCTGCAGGAGATCTTCAACGCGAACAAAGCCTCGGTGTACGGCATCGATCTCTCCTCGCAGTTCAGCCTGACCGCGCACGACAAGTTCGACGCGACGCTCGAGATACTGCGGGCGCAGATCGATCAGTATCACACGCCGTTCAGCACGTACGGCGATCCGGCGAGTTCGACGGTGGTGATCCCCGGCGGCTCGAGCCTCGCGGGTTACGACCTCATCGAGTCGCCGCATACCTCGGCGAGCCTCGGCTACGAGCACGACTTCGACCTGCCGTCCGGTGCGCTGGTCGCCGCGCGCGTGGACAACCACTACGAGACGTCGCACTGGGGCGACTATGAACATCAGTACGCCGACTGGTCGCCGCCCTTCGTGAAGACCAACATCACGCTCAATTACAATTCCGCGGGCGGCGGCTGGCATGCCGGTGTCTACGTGTATAACCTCGAGAACGCCGTGAGCTTCGGGCAGGGCGGTGCCTACGCGGGTACGTACATCTTTCCGCCGCGGACGTTCGGGGCAAAATTCGGCATGAATTTCTA
>CAZZYJ010000305.1:0-4155 GCA_964658215.1 uncultured Steroidobacteraceae bacterium
GTTCGCGGCGACAGTGGTCGACCGCGGCTGCTGGACGTTCAACCGGACCAGCGTGATCCGTGCGTTCTCGCTCGGGCTGCTCATCGCGTTCGTGCCGCCCACACCCTTCCTGCCGGTGCACCTGATCCTGGCTGCCGTGCTCGGCATCTCGTTCAGGCTGAATCTGCCGGTGCTGTTCGCGACCGTGTTCGTGAGCAATCCGCTCACCTGGCTGCCGCAGGTGCTCGGTTCGATCTGGGTGGGGGCCAAGTTGATGCGCCTGGATCTCATGCCCTTCCTCGGCCACGTCACCCATCGCAACCTGTGGAACTACATCAACCAGCTCTGGGCGCCGATGTTGCTGGGCGCGCTGGTGCTCGGTCTGGCCTCGGCGGCCGTCGGCTACGTGCTGGCACAATGTGCCTGGCGCGTGCGCGTGATCTATCACCTGCGACGGCGCCGTGCCCGCCTAAGCCTGCGCCGCAGCACGCTCGACCAGCGTCCCCTCGACTAGCGTCAGCACCCGGTCGAGCCGCGCCGCGAGCCGCTCGTCGTGGGTGACGATGACGAGGCTGGTCTTCAGTTCGCGGTTCAACTCGAGCATGAGTTCGAACACCTGCGCGGCGTTGACGCCGTCGAGATTGCCGGTGGGTTCGTCGGCGAGCACCAGCCGCGGACGCGTGACGAGCGCCCGTGCCACCGCGGCGCGTTGCCGCTCGCCGCCCGACAACTGCGCCGGCCGATGTTCGAGCCGTCCGGACAGGCCCACCCGTCCGAGCAGCGCGGCGGCCTGTGCCCTCGCCTCGCGCGGCTTCATGCGCCGCACCAGCAGGGGCATCGCGACGTTCTCCAGGGCGGTGAATTCCGGCAGCAGATGATGGAACTGATACACGAAGCCCACGGCCTCGTTGCGCAGCCGGCCGCGTTCCGTGTCGTTCAGCCGGTTCATCGCGGCGCCGGCGATGTCGACGCTGCCGCGGGTCGGCAGGTCCAGGCCGCCGAGCAGCTGCAGCAGCGTGGTCTTTCCCGATCCGGAGGCGCCGACGATGGCGATGCGCTCGCCGACGCGCACCGAGATCGACGCACCGCGCAGCACCTCGAGCTTCACGCCGCCCTGCACGAACTCCTTGACGAGTCCCACCCCCTCGAGCACCACGTTCGGATCGGTCATCGGCGTAGAGTCCTCAATCATTGCGCAAAGATTCCGCGGGCAGCAGGCGCGCCGCGCGCCAGGCAGGGTACAACGTCGAGACGCAGGCCAGCACGAAGGCGACGCCGCAGATCTGCAGCACGTCGGCGAGACGCACGTGCGCGGGAAGATCGCTCATGAAGTACACGCGTGCATCCAGAAACTTGAAGCCGACCACCGCTTCCAGGCCGTGCACCAGGCCCTGCAGATTCACCGAGATGCCGACGCCGAGCAGCACGCCGAACACGATGCCGAGCAGCCCGATCAGGCTTCCCTGCACCACGAAGACGGACAGGATGCTGCCCGGCGAGGCGCCGAAGGTGCGCATGATGGCGATGTCGCGGCGCTTGTCCTTCACCACCATCACCATGGTCGAGACGATGTTGAACGCGGCCACCGCCACCACCAGGGACAGGATGACGAACAGGATGCGCTTGGTGATCTCGATGGAGCGGAAGAAATTGACGTGCTGCGTGGTCCAGTCCTCGACGTAGTAGCCGCCGCCGAGCGCGAGCGCGGCGTCGCGCACGATGCGCGGGGCTGCATACATGTCGGCCACGTTGAGCCGCAGTCCGGTGACGTCGTCGCCCATGCGCAGCAGCCGGGCCGCATCCTGCATGGCCACCAGCGCGATGCGCCTGTCGTATTCGTACATGCCCACCGAGAGGATGCCGGCCACTTCGAAGGCACGCATGCGCGGCATCACGCCGAGGGGGGTCACGTCGCCCTGGGCGACCATCAGCACCACGCGGTCGCCGACCGCGGCACCGAGCTCGTCCGCGAGCGCCTTGCCGAGGATGACGCGGTAACGGCCGGCGACGAGATCGTCCAGATGACCCGCAAGCAGATGCGGCGCAAGGTCGGCGACCCGGCGTTCGGCATCGGGCAGCACGCCGCGCACCAGCACCCCCGCCGATTTGCCGTCATGGGTCAGCATGCCCTGCTCTTCGATGTACGGAGCGGCCGCCACCACGCCGGGAAACTTCGCGAGCTTCGCCTCCAGCGGGCGCCAGTGGCCGATGCGGCCCTCCAGACCGGAGATGGTGGCGTGCGCGGTGAGGCTCAAGATCCGCGTGCGCAATTCCTCCTCGAAGCCGTTCATCACCGACAGCACCACCACCAGCACGGCGACGCCGAGCGCGAGTCCGAGGATGGCGATGCCGGCGATCAGCGAGACGAAGCCGCGATGCCGCGCGGCGCGCAGATACCGCAGTCCCAGGAAGCCTTCGTACCATGTGCCCATCATTCGTAGCGCAGCGCCTCGGCGGGCTGCGTCTTCGCCGCCTGGAAGGCGGGGTAGAGGGTGGCGAGGAAGGTCAGGACCAGCGCGGCCGCCGCGATGCGCAGGACGTCGCCGGCGTGTGTCTCGCTCGGGATGCCGGCGATGTAGTAGACGTCGGGATCCATGATGTGGAAGCCGAAGTTCTGTTCCAGGAACGGCACGATCACGTCGACGTTCAAGGCGAGCGCGAGCCCCATGCCCACACCGAGGGCCGTGCCGAGCCAGCCGATCAGAACGCCCTGTGTCATGAACACACCGAGCACGCCGCGCGGACTCAAGCCGAGCGTGCGCAGGATGGCGATGTCCGTGCGCTTGTCGCTCACCACCATCACCAGCGTGGCGACGATGTTGAACACGGCCACCGCGACGATGAGCATGAGAATGAGTCCCATCATGGTCTTCTCGATGCGGATGGCGCGGAAATACGCCTCGTTTTCCTGCGTCCAGTCGCGCAACGTCAACGGCGTGCCCGTCAGTCTCTGCTCGGCCTCGCGGGCCAGTTCCGGCGCCTGCAGGACGTCGTCGAATTTCAAGCGGATGCCGGTGGGGCCGGCCAACCCCTTGAGCGCCTGCGCGTCCTCGAGGTCCACCAGGGCGAGCACGCTGTCGTGATCCTGCAGGCCCACCTCGAAGATGCCCGACACGGTGAATTCCCGAAGCTTCGGCAGGGCCTCGCCGGAGCCGCCGCCCGGAATCATGACCGTGACGGAGTCGCCGACCCCCACCTGAAGTTGATAGGCCAGCATGCGGCCGAGAATGATGCGGTTCGAGCCGGGTGTGAGGTCGGTGAGCCGGCCCTCGCGCATGGCCTCCGAGATGGTCGAGACCTGGTCTTCCTGCCGTGGATCGATGCCACGCACCACGGCGCCGCTCATGGACGGCGCCCGGCTCAACATCGCGTCCATCTCGACGAAGGGCGCCGCCCCGGCGAAGCCCCGCGCTCCGGCCAGCTGTCTGATGCGGGTGCGCCAGTCCAGGATGGGCGCTCCCTGTGCGCTCAACGTGGCATGCGCCGCCAGGCTCAAAAGACGCGTCCGCAGCTCGGATTCGAAGCCGTTCATGACCGACAGCACCGTGATCAGCGCGGCCACGCCCACGGCGACGCCGAGCAACGAGACCCACGTGATGAACGACACGAAAAAGCTGTGTTCGCGCGCCAGCGAGTAGCGCAGGCCGACGAACAGGGGAAGCGGCTGAAACATGCGCGGCGATTAAGCCACAAATAACAGGCCGATCAAAGTGTTAAGCAGATCAAATAACGGGCGCCGCGACGCTGTTAGGCTACCCCCGGGGCAACCGGCGGCTTTTTCGCACGACACAACGAGGTGGGCCATGGACTATCGATACCGGCTGCTGACTGCGATTCTGGCGGGCATGTCGATGGGCGCTCTTGCAGGCGCCACCGCCTGTCGCGCCGAGACGATCGCGGTCGAAGACGGCATCGCGGTCAAGGATCCGGCCGTGGTCACGCCGTCGCGCGGCATGTCGATGACGGCGGTCGCCAGCCATTTCGGGGCGCCCACCAGCAAGGTGCCCGCCGTCGGCAACCCGCCCATCTCGCGTTGGCAATATCCGGGGTTCATCGTGTATTTCGAACACGACCACGTGATTCACAGCGTGGCTGCGAATTCTTGACCGCAATCGCGTAACATCCGCCTTCCTTAAAATTTCGAGGCCCGCCGCGCGTCCCTGCGCGGCGGGCGTT
>CAZZYJ010000306.1:0-4155 GCA_964658215.1 uncultured Steroidobacteraceae bacterium
GGTCCGGCGCAGGACGTCCGGCGGGCAGCGCTCCCGCGACTTGAGCTCCGCTAGAGCCTTCGCGTAGATCCGCTCCATCACCGTGTCCTCCAGCTTGTCGGCGTCAGCCGCCGGCACGCCGTACCTGCCGCGTGCCGCGCCGACCTTGAAGCCGAACACGACGAATTGCAGAACTGCGAGCGCAGTCACGATATCGACATAAGCCATGAATCTTCCCCTGTGTTGTTGAATAATGTCATCCCGCACCCAAGGTCGCCCGATGAGTCCACACCGCAAGACCACCCGTACCGGCACCCGAGGCTACGCACATCTGGTGGAACTCGAAGTGCCCGTGGCGCGCGTCTGGCGTGTCTTGACGGACCCGGCCCTCATGCGGATCTGGGCCGCTCAAGAGGCGGAAGTCGATGCCCGCAAGGGGGGACTTTACCGCTTGGGCAGGCGCCACGAAGGCGCGCGTGAGGCGCACATCGACATATTCGACGTGAACCGCCGCCTGCGGCTCATATACCTCAAGGATGCGACGCTGCCGCCCAGCGAGAGCGCCGTGGTCGACGATTTTTTGTTGGACGTGCGCCGGGACGACGTGACCACGTTGCGGCTGCTCGGCTCGGGCGTCTCCGACGCAGCCGAGTGGGACCGGGCGTATGTGCGAATGCGCCAGGGCTGGGAGCGTTTTCTGGCGCGCATTAAGGTGACGCTCGAAAGTCCGCCGCCGCCGAAAACACCGCCGCAACCGCCGCCGCCAAAGGACCCCGGGCTGCCGGGGCTGGACTACTGAAGGATTTATGCCTGGACTCTTGATTCGTGCATCGATCGTCGCGCTCGGCCTGTGGCTGGCCACCGCCTGGGTGCCGGGCGTCAGCATCGACGGTCCCGCGACGCTGATCCTCGCCGGGGTGCTGCTGGGGGTGGTCAATGCCGTACTGCGGCCCATCGCCATCCTGCTCACCCTGCCGATGACGCTCCTCACGCTCGGCTTGTTCCTGCTGGTCATCAACGCCGGCATGGTCGCGCTGGTCGCCGCGCTGTTGCCCGGCATGCACGTCGCGACCTTCGCCGCCGCTTTTTGGACCGCGCTCAGCGTCAGCGTGGTGGGCGCGGTCGGCTCATACTTCGTCGGCTCCCGGGGCAAGGTGGACATCATCGTCAAGCGCCGCTGAGCGTCGGGGTTCGCGGCCTCGCCCGGCGAACGGGCTACCGGATCCCCCGCGGGGTGCCGGCCCGGAATATCCAATAGCAGATGCCCAGCAGCAGGGCGGCCGCCCACCACTTGCCTGCCGCCAGGGTGTGCCCCGTGTCGAGCACGTTGGGATTCTTGCTCATCCAGATGCACAAGGCGATGAAAATGCCCACCAACGCCTCCCCCGTGATCAGACCCGCGGCGTACAACATGCCGTTCTGCTTGAGCTTCTCGTGATCCTGTCCCGCGCGGCGCCGGCGGTGCCAGCGGTCCACCATCTCCGCCACGACACCGCCGGCCAGGATGGGGGTGGTGACGTCGAGCGGCAGATAGATGCCGACGGCGACGGCGAGTACCGGCGCGCTCCAGCGCGAGCCGCGCCGCTTGAGATAGGTGTCCAGTGCGATGATCAGGGCACCGATCAGGACGCCCAGCGAGATCATCGCCGTGGGCAGCGTTCCGCCGAACATGCCCTCGGCCACCGCCCTGACCAGATTCGCCTGCGGTGCCGGCAACGCCTTGACGCCGGGATGGGCGGGTTCGCCGATGCCGTAGGCGAACAACAGCACGTTCATCACGGGCGCCATGACCGCGGCGCTGGCGATGACTCCCACACACAGCATCACCTGTTGACGCCAGGGCGTCGCGCCCACCAGTTGTCCCGCCTTGAGATCCTGTAGATTGTCGCCGGCAACCGCCGCCGCGTTGCAGACCACTGCGCCGATGAACACCACTGCGACCGCACCGATGGACGAGTTGCCGCCCACCATCCACATCAGCACCAGGGATGCGAACAGGATGGTACAGATGGTGATGCCCGAGACGGGATTGTTCGAGGAGCCGATGAGCCCGGCCATGTAGCCGCTGACGGAGGAAAACAGAAATCCCGCGACGAGCATGATCACCGCCATGGCGAGGCTGACGCCGATGCTGCCGACCACCGCGTGATACAGAAAGAACAACGGCACCACAAACAACGCTATCCCGAGGAGCACCGCACCCATAGGCAGATCGCGCTCGGTGTGCGGCACGTCGAGCGCCTTGTTGCCGCTGACCTTGAGTCCGCTCGATATGGCCGACCACAGCGACTTGCGCAACGACCACAGCGCCCACAGCGCGCCCGTCAGCATGCAGCCCACACCGATATAGCGGATCTGTGCACGCCAGATGGCGAAGGCCGCGTCCTCGGGATCCAGGCCGACCAGCGCGTGCATCAACGCCGGGTCATGCGCGTACCAAAACGCGTTGTACGACGGGATGGCCAGCCACCACGAAAACAATCCGCCGGCGGCGATCGAGATCGCGACGTTCAGCCCGACGATGTATCCGACGGCGAGCAGCGCAGGTGAAAATCCGTAGCCGAAGAACGCGATGCCGCGCTGCCCGACGTAGCTTTGCACGGTGAAGGTCTCGGGCAGAAATCGCAGCCCGGACGTGAGCATCTTGAACATGCCGCCCACCACCGTGGCGCTCGCGAGTATCTTTGCGCCGGCGCCGGGGTTGGCGCCTATCTTCAACACCTCGGCGGCGGCCACTCCTTCCGGGAACTGCAGTTTCTGCTCGATGATCAAGGTGCGCCGCAGCGGCACCGAGAACAGCACGCCCAGCAGCCCTCCGAGGCCCACGATGGCGAAGGTCCACCAGTAGTCGAAGACACGCCAGTGATGCAGCAGGATCAAGGCCGGGAGTGTGAAAATGGCGCCCGCCGAGATCGAGGTGCCGGCCGACGCGCCGGTCGCGACGATGTTGTTTTCCAGGATGTTGGAACGCCCGAACAGCGGCAACACCGCCATGGAGATCACCGCCGCCGGAATCGCCGTCGCCACCGTCAAACCGGCAAAAAGCCCGACGTAGGCGTTGGCCGATGCCAGAATCACGGTCAGCACGACGGACAGCAGAATGGCCTTCACCGTGAGCTGCGGGGGAATGGGTGGCGCCGTGAGCGCCGCGGGCGACTGCGGCAGACGTCCCGTCGCCGGGCTCATACCACGTTGCCCATCAGCTTGCGGACCGGCCGGCTGATCGCCAGCAACACCGCGCCCAGACACACGGAAAAGTACACGATGTGCAGGTACTGGGCCGGCATCGCGGCCGTGTTGTTGGCGTCGAACTCGCCGGCGATCAGACTCGCCACCAGGTTGCCGAGCGACACGGCGAGGAACCACATCCCCATCATCTGTCCCAGGAAACGCTTGGGCGCAAGTTTCGTGAAATAACTCAGGCCCACCGGGCTCAGGCACAGCTCGCCGAAGGTGTGCAGCAGATAGGTGACGATCAACCAGGTCGGCAGCACCTTCATTCCGGACGCCACCACGGCCGCCGCCGCCGCCATGACCAAAAACCCGGAGCCCATCAAGATCACGCCGAGCGCGAATTTCGCCGGCGCCGACGGATTGAGGTTGCGCCGGGCCAGGGCGATCCAGACCCAGGCGAAGAACGGAGCGAACAGGAAGATGAAAAAGGAATTGAGCGACTGGAACCAGCCCGTCGGAATTTCGGCATGCAGCCAGCCCACCGTGCGGTCCGTGTACCGCTCGGCGAACAGGTTCAGGGAGGAGCCGGCCTGTTCGAAGCCTGAGAAAAACAGGGCGCAGCCGACGAACAGCACCAAGAGGACCACGCCGCGCCGGCGCTCCTCGCGGCTCAGTCCGGCGGCGAAGAAGTAGTACAGGAAATACAGCATCGCCATGGCCATGATCACGTAGGCCACGGTCCGGGCGAGCCCCACCGCGTCGACCGGAATCATGCCGAGGCTGGTGGCCGCCAGCAGCAGCGCGACCGCGCCGAGCCCCGTCCAGAGTTGAAGCCACTGCCGGCGGCGCGAGCCGGCCGGGTTGACCCGCGCGAGCCCGGCCCGGGCCGGCGCGGGCGCGCCACTGGCCGGTACGGGCGCGACGCCGTCCGGCGCGGGCGTGTCCGTATCGAAGGCCAGCGGCACCTCGCGGAATTTCACCGCCTCGCCCGATCCCTTCGCC
>CAZZYJ010000307.1:0-4139 GCA_964658215.1 uncultured Steroidobacteraceae bacterium
TTCGGCGCCGCCAGCATCGTCGGCGGCATCCGCGCCGCGGCGTCGTTGACGAACGCGCTGCAGGACGTGGGCGATGCATTCACGCGCGAGACGTCCATCCCCGTGAAGTTCTCGTTCGCGGCGAGTTCGGCGCTCGCCCGGCAGATCGAGAACGGGGCGCCGGCGGACGTCTTCTTCTCGGCGGATCTCGAATGGATGACGTATCTGCAGGGCCGGCATCTGGTGCAGGAGACGACGCGGCACGACGTGCTGGGCAACCGGCTGGTGTTGATCGCGCCCGCGGATGCGACGCTCAAGCTCAAGATCGAAGCGCATTTCGCGCTCGCCGCGGCGCTCGGCGACAGCCGGCTGGCGACGGGAGATCCGGATTCGGTGCCGGTGGGGCGTTATGCCCAGCAGGCGTTGACGCGCCTCGGCGTCTGGCCGGCGGTGGCGGGGCGGCTGGCGCGGGCGGACAACGTGCGGGCGGCCCTGGCGTTCGTGGATCGGGGCGACGCCGCGCTCGGCATCGTGTACGAAACGGACGCGCTGGTGGACAAGAAGGTACGGGTGGTGGATGTGTTTCCGGCGGATTCGCATGCGCCCATCGTCTACCCCATCGCGTTGACGGCGAATGCGCAAGGTGCGGCGCTGCGTTTCGAGAATTTCGTGCGTTCGCCGGCGGGCGACATGATTTTCAAGTCCTACGGGTTCCTGCCGCTGCATTGACCGGCCGGGCCGCACAACTCATGCGCGACCGGCGCGGAAACGTGTAAAACTTGCGCGGCCTCAGGGACACCCAAAGACACACCGCATGTTCAAACGCCTCCGCGGTCATTTTTCCAATGACCTGTCGATCGATCTCGGCACCGCCAACACGCTGATCTGCGTGAAGTCGCGCGGCATCGTCCTGAACGAGCCGTCGGTGGTGGCCGTGCAGAACGAGCCCGGCCGCGGCGGCAAGATCGTGGTCGCGGTGGGCGCGGAGGCGAAGAAGATGCTCGGCCGCACGCCGGGCAACATCACGACGGTGCGGCCGTTGAAGGACGGCGTGATCGCCGACTTCACCTACACCGAAAAAATGCTGCAGCATTTCATCAACAAGGTGCACGGCGACCGCTTCTTCCGGCCGAGCCCGCGGGTGCTGGTGTGCGTGCCGGTGGGCTCGACGCAGGTGGAGCGCCGCGCCATCAAGGAATCGGCCGAAGGGGCGGGCGCCCGCGCCGTCGACATCGTGCCCGAACCCATGGCGGCCGCCGTCGGCGCCGGCCTGCCGGTGCACGAGGCGCGCGGCTCCATGGTGCTCGACATCGGCGGCGGCACGTCCGAGGTGGCGGTGGTGTCCTTGAACGGCATCGTCTACGCGGCGAGCGTACGCATGGGCGGCGACAAGTTCGACGAGGCCATCATCCAGTACGTGCGCCGCAACTACGGCATCTTGATCGGCGAGACCACGGCGGAGCGGATCAAGATCGAGATCGGCTCGGCGTATCCCGGCGACCAGGTGCGCGAAATCTCGGTGAAGGGGCGCAATCTTTCCGAGGGCGTGCCGCGCGGCTTCACCTTGAACTCGAACGAGATCCTGCAGGCGCTCGAGGAGCCGCTGCAGGGCATCGTGAGCGCGGTGCGCCAGGCGCTCGAGCTGACGCCGCCCGATCTCGGCAGCGACGTGGCCGAACGCGGCATCGTGATCACCGGCGGCGGGGCGCTGCTGCGCGACATCGACAAGCTGATCGCGGAGGAGACGGGGCTGCCGGTGGTGATCGCCGACGATCCGCTGACCTGCGTGGCACGCGGCGGGGGACGGATATTGGAACTCACGGAGGAGCACGGGCGGGGAATTTTCGATCTGCAGTGAGGGCCCGCTGAGGCCGGGCGGCGGGGTGGACCCGGCGCGGGGTGCGGCAATGGCCGGGAGTCGACTTATGTTTTTGGTACGCCACGGGCAGAGCTATTTCAATCTGCACTTCAGCGCGACGCGGGTGGATCCGGGCATCGAAGATCCGGAGCTGACGCCGCTCGGGGTGGCGCAGGCCGCCGCCGCCGCCGCGCTCCTCGGCACGAAGCCCCTCACGCGCATCCTCATTTCGCCGTTCACGCGTGCGCTGCAGACCGCGGAGCCGTTTCTGGCCATGCACTGTGCGACGGTCGAGATCCTGCACGAGGTGCGCGAGCGGGCGGCCTTCTCCTGCGACGTGGGCAGCACACCGGACGTGCTCAAGGCGCGTTTTCCGCAGCACGAGTTCGGGCATCTGCCGCAGCGCTGGTGGCACGACGGCCCGGAGACGGCGGAGCAGACCATCGCCCGGGCGCAGGCGTTCCGGGCGACGATGGCGGGACGCGAGGACGGCGCCACCACGCTGCTGGTCAGCCACTGGGCATTCCTACTCGCGCTGACGGGCGAGTCGCTCGACAACGGGCAGGTGGTCGAGTACCCGTTGACGGGCGTGGGGCCGGAACGCATCGACTGGGATTCGTGATGCGGATCCTGTGCGGCGCGGCAAAATCGGACCATTTCACACCCGGAGACACGCAAACAGCGGGTTGGTCGGCAGCCGCCGGCCGCGCCCGGGCGCACGCTTCTCCCTTCTTCGGCTTGCGGTCGAACTCGACCAGGACACTTCCATGACCGTGACATCCCCCCGCATGATCGCCGACGGCGATCGCGAGCTCGCGCCCCCCGCGGCGGTGAGCGACGACCAGCTGCGCCTCATCGCGGAGCAGGGCTTCTTCGGCTGTGCGCACACCCTCGCGGATGCGCGCTCGGCGTGTGCGGAGTTGATCTTCGCGCGCTCGGTCATCGAGGCGCAGACGGCGAAGATCAAGGAGCTCGCCGCCGGGTGAGCCCGCTCTATACTTGCGGCGCTGTTCCCCACGACGCGAACTTTAGCCGGAGGTATGCATGCGCGTAGGTCTGATCACCCGTGAATATCCGCCCAACGTCTATGGCGGGGCCGGGGTGCACGTCGAATACCTCTCGCTCGAGCTCGCGAAGAAGATCGAGGTGGAGGTGCATTGCTGGGGGGACCAGTTCGAGGACGCGGGCACCCTGCACGTGCGAGGCCTGCTGCCGGCAAAGGAGATCAGCGGCGACACCCAACAGAAATTCAAGGCGGCGGTGGATGCGTTCGCCCTGAACCTCGCGCAGATGAAGGACCTGGCAGGGATAGACCTCGTGCATACGCACACCTGGTATGCCTCGATGGCGGGGTTTCTGGCCAAGAAGCTCTACGGCATCCCGTTCGTGCTGACCACGCATTCGCTCGAGCCGCTGCGGGCGTGGAAGGCCGAGCAGCTGGGCAGCGGGTTTGCGCTGTCGTCCTGGATGGAGCGCACCGCCATCCTCGACGCGGATGCCGTGATCGCGGTGTCGAACGGCACCAAGGCCGACATTCTCAAGGCGTATCCGGACGTGCGGCCGGAGCGCATCCACGTCATCTACAACGGCATCGATCTCGACCAGTATCGATACACCGCGGACACCGCGGCGTTGACGAAGTACGGCGTCGACGCCGCGCGTCCCTACGTGCTGTTCGTGGGGCGAATCACCCGGCAGAAGGGCGTGACGCATCTGGTGGAGGCGATCGGACATTTGCCGCCGGGTACCCAGGTGGTGCTGTGCGCGGGGGCGCCGGACACGCCGGAGATCGCGGCCGAGATGCGCGCGAAGATCGCCGCGCTGCGCCCGCCCGCGGGTGCGGGCGGCGGCGTGGCGGGGAGTGGCGCAGCCGAGGGCGGCGCGGGTGCGGGCGGCGTGGCCGCCGCGCAGGACGTGGTCTGGATCGAACACATGGTCACCAAGCAGGAAGCCATCCAGCTGTATTCGCATTGCGCGGTGTTCTGCTGTCCGTCGGTGTACGAGCCGTTCGGCATCATCAATCTGGAGGCCATGGCCTGCGGGGCGCCGGTGGTGGCGTCTGCCACCGGCGGCATTCTGGAGGTGGTGGTGGAGGGCGAGACGGGCCATCTGGTGCCCTTCGTGGCCGACCCGGTGACGACGTTTCCGGCCGACCCGGCCCGCTTCGCGCGTGATCTCGCGGCGGGGCTCACGGACCTGCTCCGCGACCCGGCGAAGGCGCAACGCTACGGCGCCGCGGGGCGCCGGCGGGTGGAGGAGCGCTTCGCCTGGTCGGCGATCGCGGACCAGACCCTCGCGCTCT
>CAZZYJ010000308.1:0-4094 GCA_964658215.1 uncultured Steroidobacteraceae bacterium
AAGCTGCGCGCCGTGGTGCGCGGGTAGAGGAGCAGCGAGCTCGGCCGGTTCCCCTCGTACACCTTGTGGGCGCGCAGCCGCGCGATGTCGGCCGGGCTCGAGCCGGTCTTCTCCATGTCCTCGTCCACCTCGTCGGCCGTGTGGCCGAAGGCGAAGGCCTGGGCCTGGGCGAGGCAGTTCTTGAGGGCGAGGTCCTGGCCCTCCGTGCCGCCCCAGGAGCCGCGCAGCGGGGCGACGAAATCGAGCGCCGCGGTGGGCGTGCCCTGATGCAGCATCTGGAAGAACGAGTGCTGCGCGTTCGAGGCGGGCTCGCCCCACACCACCGGCGCGGTGGCGAAATCCACGCGCTCGCCGTGCTCCGACACCGACTTGCCGTTGCTCTCCATTTCGAGCTGTTGCAGGTACGCCGGCAGCCGCGCCAGGCGCTGATCGTAGGGCAGCACGGCGAGCGTGGGCAGCTCCAGAAAGGTGCGGTTCCACAACGCCATCAGCCCCATCAACACGGGCAGGTTGCGCTCGAACGGCGCCGTCGTGAAGTGGCGGTCGATGTCGCTCGCGCCGGCCAGGAACTCCTCGAACTTCTCGCTGCCGAGCACGAGTTCGGCGACCAGACCGATGGCGGACCACACCGAGTAGCGCCCGCCCACCCAGTCCCACATGGTGAAGCGATGATCGGCGGCGATGCCGAAGGCGTCCATGGCCGCGGCATTGGTCGACACCGCGACGAAATGCTGGGCGGGCGACTGCTCGCCGAGCGCGCCCACGATCCAGGCGCGCGCCGCGTTGGCGTTCGACTGGGTCTCCATGGTGACGAAGGTCTTCGAGCAGACGATGACCAGCGTCTCGGCCGGGTCGAGGGTACGCATCAGATCGTCGAGCTGCGTGCGGTCGACGTTCGACACGAAATGCGGCGTCAAGTCCCCGCTCCACTCGTGGCGCAGCGCGTCGCAGACCAGCAGCGGCCCCAGGTCCGAGCCGCCGATGCCGATGTTCACCACGTGCCTGAACGGCTTGCCCGTGGCGCCGAGCTTCCTGCCGGCGCGGACGGCGGCCGTGAACGCGGTGAGCTGGCGGCGCGACTCCTTCACCTCGGCCTGGATGGCGGGGCCGCCCGCGAAGTCCGAGCGCAGCGCCGCGTGCAGGACCGCGCGCCCCTCGGTGCCGTTGAGGAGGTCGCCGCGGAACATTGCCGCGGTACGCGCCTCGAGTCCGGCCGCGCGCGCGAGGTCCAAAAGCAGGGCGAGCGTCTGCCGCGTGACGCGCTGGCGCGACAGATCGAGCAGCCAGCTGTCGTGCTCGACGTGAAACCCCTGCCAGCGCCCGGGATCCTCGCCCGCAAGGTCACGCAGGTGCACCGACTGCATCTGCAGGGCGTGTTCGGCGACGTGGCTCCAGGCGGGCAGGGACGAATTCAGGTCAGGCATGACGACTCTAAGATGGCGGGTGATAGTAATCACGATACCATTCGACGAAATACTTGACACCCTCCTCGAGCCGCGTGGCGGGACGATAATCGACGGCGCGCGCCAGCGCGTCGACGTCGGCCCAGGTGTCGAGCACGTCGCCCGGCTGCTGCGCCAGCATGCGGAGCTCGGCCTTGCGGCCCAGGCACTCTTCCAGCACCTCGATGTAACGCATCACCGACACCGGCGCCGAGTTGCCGATGTTGTAGATTTTATACGGCGCGTCGCTGGCGCTCGGATCGGGCGCGGTGGCATCCCAGGCCGGATCGGGCGCGGCCACGTGATCGAGCACGCCCAGCACGCCGTCGACGATGTCGTCCACGTAGGTGAAGTCGCGTCGATGGCGGCCGCCGTGGAACACGTCGATGGGCTGGCCGGCGAGGATGCGCCGGGTGAACAGGAACAGCGCCATGTCGGGCCGCCCCCAGGGTCCGTAGACCGTGAAGAAGCGCAGGCCCGTGGTGGGCAGCCGGTACAGCGACGAGTAGCTGTGTGCCATCAGTTCGTTGGCCTTCTTGGTGGCCGCGTACAGACTGAGCGGATGATCCGCACCGTGCCGCTCCGCGAAGGGCAGCCGGGCGTTGGCGCCGTACACCGAACTGGTCGAGGCATAGACCAGGTGGCCGACGCCGAAATGCCGGCAGCCCTCGAGCACCTCGAGGAAGCCGGCCACGTTGCTCTGCACGTAGGCGCGCGGATTCTCGATGGAGTAGCGCACGCCGGCCTGCGCGGCGAGGTGCACCACGCGCTCGAAGCATCCCTGCTCGAAGAGGCGCTGCATGCCGGGTCCGTCGGCGATGTCGAGCCGCGTGAAAGTAAAGCCCGCGGCGCGCTCGAGCACGTCCAGCCGTGCGCGCTTCAACTGCGGGTCGTAGTAATCGTTGAGGTTGTCGATGCCGACCACCTGGTGTCCGGCCTGCAGCAGGCGGCGCGCCGTGTGAAAGCCGATGAAGCCGGCCGCGCCGGTCACCAGCACCTTCACGTCTTGCGCCACACCGTATTGCCGCGCGACGCCTTGTCGAGCAGGAGCATCACGTGTTCGTGGGCGGCGAGCTCCTCCGCGCTGGCCTCGATCACGGCGATGCGGACGCCGCCGGCCGCGGGCTGGGCATGCCGCGCCCGGCTGCGTGCGGTGTCGGACTCCGCGCTCAAGGTGAGCTTGGCCTGGCCGCCCGTCATGGCGAGGAAGACCTCGGCGAGAATGCGTGCGTCGAGCAGCGCGCCGTGATATTCGCGATGCGAATTGTCCACCGAATAGCGCTTGCACAGCGCGTCCAGGCTGTTGCGCTGGCCGGGGTGCATCTGCCGGGCGAGCGCGAGCGAGTCGAGCACCTTGCACAGCTCGTCGATGCGGTGCCGGACGCTCTGCAGGCGCGCGAGCTCGGCGTTCAGGAAGGCGACGTCGAACGGCGCGTTGTGGATGATGAGCTCCGCGTCGCGCACGAAGTCCAGGAACTCCAGGTGCACCTCGGCGAAGCGCTGCTCCTTCGCGAGGCGCTCGCGGGACAGGCCGTGCACGGCCTGCGCGCCCGCGTCGATGTCGCGCTCGGGGTTCAGATAGCGGTGGAAGGAGCGGCCCGTGAAACGTCGATTGAACAGCTCCACGCAGCCGATCTCGATGACGCGGTGGTGCTGCTCGACTTCGAGGCCGGTGGTTTCGGTGTCGAGGACGATCTGACGCATCAGCGACTACCCGGCCGACAACAGCTGATCGATGGCGACGTTCGCGAGCCGGTCGACGTGTTCGTTCTCGACGTGTCCCGAATGGCCCTTCACCCAATGCCATTGAACGTCCTGGGCGGTGGCGGCGGCGTCGAGCAACTCCCACAGATCCTGGTTCTTGACGGGTTGCCGGGCGGCGGTGCGCCAGCCGCGCGCCTTCCAGTTGGGCAGCCACTCGGTGAGACCCTTGAGCACGTATTTCGAATCGGTGTACAGCTGCACGCTGCAGCGGCGCTTGAGCGCCGTGAGGCCGCCGATGGCCGCCATCAGCTCCATGCGGTTGTTGGTGGTGGCGAGCTCCGAGCCCGACACCTCCTTGCGCTCGCCGCCCGCGACCAGAAGCGCCGCCCACCCGCCCGGACCGGGGTTGCCGCGGCACGCCCCGTCGGTGTAGATCTGCACGTCCGTCATCGTTCCACTTTGCGCGAGCCCACCTTGGTGGTCGGCTCCGCGGCCGGCACCAGCACGCGCTGGCGGCTCCAGCGCCGCGGCCGGATCAGGGTCAGCGTCTGCACGCGCTTGCGCGCCTTGAGCAGGTAGGCCCCGGCGGTGAGCGGCCGCCGCGGCAGGATCTGCGTCTCGCGTGCGGCGCCGTCGGCGAGCTGGCGCGCGCGCGCCGTCAGGGGCAGCGGTCCGAGATAGCCGTAGACGGCGTCCACCTCGAAGTCGAGCAGCGCCATCCAGTCGCGTAAGCGATGCTCGCCCAGCATGCGCCGGGTCTGCGGCGGAAACGTCGGCCGCCGCAGGTAGCGCCCGAACAGGCGCCGCGCACCCCAGCCGCTGAAGGGGTTGAAGCCGCAGATCATGAGGCACCCCTCGGCGCACAACACCCGCTCCGCCTCGCGCAGCACCGCGTAGGGATCGGCCACCCGCTCGAGCGTGTGCGGCAGCAGCACGGCGTCGATGGAG
>CAZZYJ010000309.1:0-4090 GCA_964658215.1 uncultured Steroidobacteraceae bacterium
CCGCGCCTAAAATCATCCTCGGCTGAGAAGGAGCACCCCATGACCACCCCCGAGCACCGCATCACCTTGGCGGTGCCGCCGCAACCCGCCGACCACAGCCGCGGTTCGCTGCGCGCCCCGGTTACGGTGATCGAGTACGGAGATTTCGAGTGCCCCGGCTGCAGGAGCGCGGCGCAGACGTCCACCTTGCTGCTGGAGCGGTTCCCCGGCGAGGTACGCTTCATCTACCGGCACTTTCCGATGCCGGAGGCGCACCCGCATGCCGTGGCGGCGGCCGAGGCGGCAGAAGCCGCGGGCGGACAGGGTAAATTCTGGCAGATGCACGACGTGCTGTTCCAGCAGCAGGGACATTTGCGGGATGCGGATCTGCAGCGCCATGCCGCCGAACTGGGCCTGGACATGGCGCGATACGTGGCCGAGCGGGACGACCACATCTACCTGCAGCGAGTGCGCGAGCATCAGGAAGGCGGTCACCGCAGCCACTTGCGGGCCACCCCCACGTTCTTCGTCGACGGCGTGGTGCGGGACGTGTCGTACGGGCTGGTGGCGCTGCATGACGCTGTGGCGGATGCGGTGGGGCGGGCCGCCAGATAAACGAAACCCCGCGGATCTTGCGACCCGCGGGGCTTAGGTTCGAACTACCGTTACTGGAGCAACGTTCGCCCGTGGAATGTTCCCCCGCGGCCGTGGAATGCGCCCTCGCGGAGTGGGCTGGGCTCAGCTCCAGTCGTCTCCGCCGCCACCACCACCGGAGCTGTCGTCCCAGCCCGAACCTGCGTCGTTGACGCCGAAGTCGCTGCCGCCCATGTTGCTGTTATCGGCATTCCAGTCGTTGTTCTCCACCGCCTGCTGCGGCGCAACGCTGCCCTCGGGGCGGCCGTCCAGGAACCGGTGGGCAAGCTCTTCGCCCGCGACCACCCCGGCACCTACAGCCAGTCCGGACGCGAGACCGCCCCCGATCCCCGAGCCCATGCCGCCACCGCCCATGCCACCGGGCCCGTAGCCCGGTCCATACCCACCGCCGGGACCGGTATAGCCGCCCGGACCGGCACCCGCGACGCCCGCCGGATACTGGCCATAGCTGCTGCGGCGGCGGAACACCATCCACAGCACGCCCACCACGGCGAGAAGTATTAGAACCGTCCCCCAGGGAAAATGCGGCGCAGTCCGCACGCCGGAATTCATGCCGATCACCCGCGGTGCGGCCTCGGCACGCCCGCCGACGCCCAACTCGGACTTCAAGCGCTGCACGGACTGGGGGTTTTCGCCGGGAAGGCCGGGCTTCAGGCGTTCGGCCTCGGCCAGCTCGGAGCGGGCGAGGGAGAGCTTGCCTTCCTTCGCGTACAGTTCGGCTTGCACGTAGTGGGCGCGGGCGCTCTGCGGATGATCCTTGAGGACTTGGTCCATCATGCCCTGCGCCTGATCGAGATGTCCGCCTTCGGCCGCCTCGTAAATCTGATGGACGCTCGCGTCGGCATCCGCGGCGAACGCGGGAACGCCCCAGGTGACGGCCAGAGTCAACGTCGCGGCAATCGTCGCAGCCACTATTCTACGCATACAGACCCCCAGTCGGCCGGATTAGCCGTTGCACCTTTAGATAAGGGCGAAAGCTCGAAGTTCAACGGGACCCCGGCGTCACAGCACGCCCCGGCGCTGCTGGTCGAGTTCGATGGATTCGAACAGGGCTTTGAAATTTCCCTCGCCGAATCCCTGATTGCCCTTGCGCTGGATGATTTCGAAGAAAATCGGCCCGATCGCGTTCTTGGTGAAGATCTGCAACAGGATGCCCTGCTCGATGCTGCCGTCGATCAACACGCTGCGCCGCTGCAGCGCGGCGACGTCCTCCTGGTGGCCGGCGGCCCGTGCGTCGACCTGCTCGTAGTAGGTGTCGGGGGCCTCTTGGAATTCCACGCCTCGTGCCCGCAGGGCATCGACGGTACGGTAGATGTCGGTGCTGCCCAAGGCGATGTGCTGGATGCCTTCGCCCTGGTACTCGTGCAGATATTCCTCGATCTGGCTCTTGTCGTCCTGGCTTTCGTTGATGGGAATTCGTATCTTGCCGCAGGGGGAGGTGAGTGCCCGCGAGAACAACCCCGTTTGTTTGCCCTCGATGCTGAAGTAGCGTATCTCGCGGAAGTCGAACAGCCTCTCGTAGAAGCCTGCCCAGAGATTCATGTTGCCGCGCCTGACGTTGTGCGTGAGGTGGTCGATGCACGCGAGCCGCGTATCCCCGGCCGGCCGGTCTTCGCTCACGGGTACGAAGTCGACGTCATAAATGGTGCGCTCGCCGTAGCGATCGACCAGATAGATCAGGCTTCCGCCGATGCCCTCGATGGACGGAATGTTGAGTTCCATCGGTCCCGCGGTGACGGGTCCCGGCTTCGCCCCCAACTCGAGCGCACGCGCATAGGCGAAGGCGGCATCGGCGACGCGGAACGCCATCGCGCAGGCACACGGTCCATGCGCGCGGGCAAATTTTTGTGCAAAACTGTCACGTTCCGCGTTGATGATGAAGTGGATGTCGCCATGGCGGTGCAGCGTGACATTTTTGGCGCGATGGCGCGCCACGGCAGGCAGACCCATGCGGTCGAACAGGCGACGTAGCTGCTCCGGATCGGGTGCGGCGTACTCGATGAACTCGAAACCGTCGGTGTGCATTGGATTGACGACGTTCATGGCAACTCCTTGCAAGGAAGAGGACCATTTGATCACGAAATTCGAACCCTGGGAGCGTACCCCGCGTGTCGACCCGGGTTGACCGAATCGCGATAGTGGGCGCGGGTTTCAGCGGCACCGTACTGGCCGCGAACCTGCTGCGCGGCGCGTCCGCGCGTGCCACCGAGGTATGCCTGGTGGAGCGCGGCACGTCGATGGGGCGCGGCATGGCGTACGCCGTGCACGAATGCGCGTACGTGCTGAACGTGCCCGCCAACCGCCTGTCGGCGGATTCACGGGACCCGGAAGCCTTTCTGCGTTTCGCGCGCCGTTCCATCCCCGCTGCGCACGGCGAGGACTTTCTGCCGCGCGCCTTGTACGGCGACTATCTGCAGGATCTGTTGGTGCAGGCGCAGGCGGCGGCCCCGCCCCACCTTACGTTGCGGCGGGTGTTCGGCGAAGTCGTGAACGTGTCGGGAGGCGCCGATGGCGCCTCGTTGAACGCCCAGTTCGCCGATCGCGCGCCGCTGCGCGCAGAGCAGGTGGTGCTGGCGGCGGGCAATCCGCGGCCGCGACCGCTCGCTGCGGCCGGTGCGCTGCGTGCCCATCCGGCGTACGTCGACGACCCCTGGGTGCTGCCCACCCACCTGCGTGCCGAGCACAGCGTGTTGATCGTCGGCAACGGACTCACCATGGCGGACGTCGCCTTGAACTTGAGCCGCCATCCGGACCGGGTGCCGCAGCTGTTCACCCTGTCCCGGCGCGGCGTGGTGTCGCTGCCGCAGACCACGTTCCGCCCGACCGCCCTGAGCGGCGACGGCGCGGCGCTGTTGGAGTGCGGCTCGATCCGTGCGGTGGTGGCGACCACGCGGGCGCTGGTGCGCGACGTGGTGCGTCTCGGCGGCGATTGGCGCGAGGTCGTCACCTACCTGCGCACCCTGGCTCCCGCCCTGTGGCAGCGGCTGGCGCCGGCCGAACGGCGCCGCTTCCTGCGGCACGTGCAAAGTCTTTGGGACGCGCATCGGCACCGGCTGCCGCCGCAGGTCGCCGCACGGGTCGCCGAGCTGCGCGAAAGTGGGCGGCTCGAGGTGGGCGCCGGTCGCATCGAGGAACTCGCCGCGGAGGGCGCGCGGCTGCGCGTGACGTGGCGCCCGCGCGGCGCCGCCACGTCGAGGACGCGGGTGGTCGATGCGCTCATCAATGCGACGGGTCCGGACTACGCATTGAAGCGGTCCGAGGATCCTCTGCTGCGCGCGTTGCGCAGCGGCGGCCTCGTCAGCGAGGACGAACTCGATCTCGGCATCCGCACCGACCTCGACGGTGCCTGCGTCGCGGCCGACGGCACCGTGAGCGACCGGTTGTTCTACCTCGGACCCATGCTGCGTGCGGTGCATTGGGAGGCGACGGGCGCGACCGAATTGCGCAACCACGCGGA
>CAZZYJ010000310.1:0-4082 GCA_964658215.1 uncultured Steroidobacteraceae bacterium
CCGCGCCGCCACCCAAGCCTGGAACTCGGGATCCTCGAAGCGATAGGCACCGTGGTCGATGCGGGCCATGAGCTGCAGCTTGGGGCCGGTCAGCCGGCGGATCGAGGTGCGCGGGACGTTGGCGGTGATGTCCGTGGCGCCGAGCAGCTCGCGCAGCTGCTTGAGCGCTGCCGCACCGTACAGGTCCTGCACCCCGCGCGCCGCCAGCAACAGCACCGCGCGGTCGGGCCGGTTCAACTCCTTCCAGCCGCGTGCGTAGCTCAAGGCGTCGTGGACGCGGGTCTTGGTATAGGCGAGGGCCTGGTCCGCGCCCTGGGCCTGGTACATCACGTAGCGTTCGATGAACCAGCGGAAGAACTCCGGCGTCTCCTTGAGTGCGGCATACGCTTCCAACGCGTCGTCGAGCTTCAAGGGGTGTTTGGCCACCGTGGCCAGCTGCCTGACCATGGCGGCGACGAATTCGCGACCCAGGAGGGGGAAGGGCTCGACGGGCGCCCAGTTGTAGAAAGGTGCCGCGGCGCGCGAGAACATCTCGCGCAGGGCGGCCTCCGAGGAGCCGGCGAACAGCACCTTGATGGTGGCTTTGCGGATGTCCAGCCCGGCGCGCAGCGCATGCGCGAGCTTCTGGTGTTCCGGGGCCGCGAGCACCTGGGCCTCGTCGATCACCAGCAACAGACGCCGCCGGCTCTTGTCCGCCGCCTGCAGCGCCGATTGGATGGCAGGCACCGCGATCTTTTCCTTTGCGTCCAATTCGAGTTCCACCGAACCCTCGATGCCGAACGGCAGCTTGCCGCCGCCGGTGAGCTTGGTGATGGGCGCATTCAGATCGTGCCAGAATTTGCGCAGGCCCTTCGGCCGCGTCGCGACCAGGACCGCGGAGGCCAGCGCCTGGCCGGGATGATCCATCGCGTCCCACAGGTTGGTATAGGCCGCAAGGTAGCCGTCGTGTTGTGCGGCGGGCAGCAGGTCGTGCTTCAGGAACTCGCTCTTGCCCATGCGCCGCCGCGCGAACAAACCCCGCGCGGAGGTGAGCCCGAGAGCGAACCCGTGCAGATAGGCCTGCGCCAGCGCGGGGCGGGGGAAATGCCAGGGATCCTTGAGGTCGTTCATCCGACCGATTTTGACAGATTTTCGTCAATTGACAAAATCATGTCAGAAACGGTCGGTTCGGTCGTCAGCGCGCGAGGCCGCCCAACAACGCCGCGTAGTGTTCGAAGCCCGGCACCTCGAGCGCGGCCACCTTGGCGGCGTCGTCCCAACGGCGGATCTGCAGCGCCGCGCGGTGATGCGGCAGCCGTTCGAACTGCGCGACCTCCCGTGCCGTCATCGGGCCGCCCTGCAGGCGCAGGGTTTTGAGCGAGGCGGCACTGAGCCGGGACACATAGCGGGCATCGGTCGCGCACAGGTAGCGCTTGGCGGGGACGTGCAGCCGCACCGGTTCGCTGACCGCCGCGGGGAAGCGTGCGGCGAGCCATGCGCCGCCCACCTGCTCGTGGCGGGCGTCCGTGGTCCATTGCGCGATGTCGTCGGCTGCGGCGTCGAGCAGGTGCCCCACGTCGTGCAACAGCGCGGCGGCGACCAGGGCGGGCGCGGCGGATGCCCGTCCGGCAAAGTAGGCGGCCTGCAGCGCATGCTCCCTCGTCGACACGGGTTCGCCGAAGTAGGCACGCGTCCCGGCGCCCAACAACCCCCTTATCTCGTCCGTCACATCCACCGCGGGTTCTCCTCGCCGTCGGGCGTGTACCCCCGGCGGATGATGGCATGGAACCTGCTTACATCCCAGGCAGGGCAGCGGAAAGCGTCGCGCCCGCGCAGGCCCTGGCTGCCGGGTGGCGGGTTCCGGCCGCCACGGCGGCGGCGAACGGCAAACTCTTGCCGGGGTTGCCGCGCTGTGAGATTCGAAGTAGGCGAAGTTAAAAGGAGACCTCATGTCTGCAATATCATCGACGTCGTCCGTGTCGACGGACCTGTCCGCCCTCAGCACGCATGCACACGGCCACAAGAAAGGCGTGCATGGCACCAGCAAGACCGATGCCACGGACGCCACCGGGGACGGTGGCGACGGCTCCGCCGGATCGACGCAGAGCCTGTTCAGCAGTCTGCTGCACTCGGCCGAGAAGATCATCGGCGTGGGTGCGTCGGTGCTGGCGAGCCGGGTGCCGGGCGGCACGGCCGCCCTCGGCGCCCTCACGGGGGCGGGCAGCACCCCGGCCGCCGCCACCGCGGTTGCGACGAGCACGGCGCGCGGTGCGCTCGGCTCGCAGGTGAACACCACCGCCTGAGGTGAATGGCGTGTGCAAGCGGCCGGTCCGGTAGACTTGGGCGCTTTCCGGCAGCGAAGCTATGACTCCAGGCATCGGCCCACCCTCGACCGGCACGCCACCGGCCGCCGCGACGCCTGCTGTCGCGGCGCCTGCTGCCACCGCGCCCGCCGGGCCCGCCGCCGGGCAGCGCACCGAACGCTTGAACACCAAGGCGGCGGGCATCATCGGTCTGGCGGTGATGTGCAGCCGCGTGCTCGGGCTCGCGCGTGAGCAGATCTGCGCGGCGTTGTTCGGCGGCGGCGGCGCCATGGACGTCTTCACCGCGGCGTTCCGCATTCCCAACCTGCTGCGGGACTTGTTCGCCGAGGGCGCCCTGTCGACGGCCTTCGTCACCACCTTCAGCAAGACCATTGCGCGCAGCGGCGACGAGGCCGCGTGGCGGCTCGCCAACAAGGTGGCCACGCTGACCCTCGTGGTGCTCGGCGCGCTGTGCATCGCCGGCATGGTGTTCTCGGCGCAGCTGGTGAGTCTGCTCGCACCCGGCTTCGATCCGGCGAAGGCCGCGCTCACCGCGCAGCTGACGCGCATCATGTTCCCGTTCATTCTGATGGTCTCGATGGCGGCGCTGGTCATGGGCATGTTGAACGCCAAGAGCGTGTTCGGCATGCCGGCCATGGCGTCGAGCTTCTTCAACATCGGCTCGATCGTCGGCGGCGTGAGCCTGGGCTTCTGGATCGATCCGCACTTCGGACGCACCGCACTGATCGGACTCAGCCTGGGCACGCTGATCGGCGGCGCCCTGCAGTTCGCCGTGCAGCTACCGCCCCTGCTGGGCCTGGGCTATCGGTTCCGCTTCGATTTCGCGTGGCGCGATTCGGGCGTCAAGGCCATTCTCGCATTGATGGGGCCGTCGGTCATCGCCGCCAGCACCACGCAATTCAACGTGCTCGTCAACTCCATGTTCGCCTCGACCCTGGGCGACGGGGCGATCTTCTGGCTGGCGATCGCCTTCCGCCTGATGCAGCTGCCGCTCGGCCTGTTCGGCGTCGCACTCGGCACCGTGACGCTGCCGTTGTTGTCGCGTCTCGTGGTCGCCGGCCACATGGACGGCTTCCGCGCCGAGCTGGCGCGGGCCCTGCGCCTCATGTTCCTGCTCACGGTGCCCTCCACCATCGGCCTCATGATGCTGGCGGAGCCCATCATCTCGGTGCTGTATCAACACGGCAGGTTCGATGCTCACGAGGCCGCGCAGGCGGGCGGTGCCCTGCGGTTCTATGCCGTGGGACTCGCCGGGTACGCAGCGCTCAAGGTGCTGGTCAATGCGTTCTATGCGCTGGACCGCCGCAAGACACCCATGCTGGTGAGCTTCCTCGCGGTGGGGCTCAACCTGATCTTCAACTGGGTGTTCACCTTTCATCTGCACTGGGGTCATCTCGGTCTCGCCTTCTCCACCGGCTGCGTGGCCACCTGCAATTTCCTCGTGTTGTACACGCTGATGAGGCACCACCTGGGCGGTCTCGAGACCGGCCGATTCGCGGTTCTCCTGGCCAAGGTCGCCGTCGCGGGTGCGGCACTGGCGGCGGTGTGCGCGGCCTCCTCGCATTGGCTGCTGTCCGATTGGGCCACTCAGTCCTTCGTGCGCAAGGCCGCCGTGCTGCTGGGGACCATCCTCACCGGCGGGCTGGTATTCGGCGGCTGCGGCATGCTCCTCAAAATCGACGAACTGCAGACTTTGGTGGCGGCGGTGCGGCGACGCGCCGGCCGCGGCCGCTGAGACCCCGGGCCCGGCGTGGACCCCGCCCGTGGCGCCGACCCCGG
>CAZZYJ010000311.1:0-4074 GCA_964658215.1 uncultured Steroidobacteraceae bacterium
GAGAAGACGATGCCATCGAAACGTGTCTGCGCCAACGCGTCCGGCAGGTCGCCCTCAATGTCGCAGACCCAGCACTGTGCCATCCACTGCATCGCGATCTGCGCTTCCGCCGGGGAGTGCGTGACGCCGAAGATCTGCCGTTCCGGATGTTCGCTTTTGAGCAGCCGCGCGTTGTCGCCGGCGCCGCAACCCACATCCAAGATACGCAGGGACTCGGCGTCCATGAGTGCCACGAGCGGTGCATTACCCTCGTTGTGATACACACGGTCGCTGAGTTCGCGGGGTTCGCTACGTTGCGCCATGTCGAACGACGTCGCCACGCCGCTACGTCAGCAGGTGGGGGAACAACCGCCCGGCGGGTACGGGCGGCGGCACGCGCGTCCCACCGAACAACCGGGATGTCACCGGCACACGCGCGAAGACCAGGTGTAACAGACCGATGAGCGCGAGCGAGCGCATCCAGACGACGTAAATGTCCGAGATGCCGCCCTCGAATCCCACGATCATTTGTTTGATGGTGATCACGGTGATCAGCACCCGAGTGACCGTGACATATTCTGCCAGGTTGAAACTCGTACCCACCCACCCGCACAACAATCCGATGACAGCCATGCCGATGACCGCGCCCGCCCATCCGAAATTCCAGTACAACTCGCCAAGGTGCGACGGTGATATGTAGATGTCGTCGCTGTCGTCGATGTGAAATTGCTTGTTGAAGAGCTGTCCCGTGGCCACCCGGGCTTTGCCGGACCACACCAATTTTGGGATGAATGCGGTCAGCATGGGCGCCAACGTATGCCCCCCCTGAAACGCTACGCTGCTGCCGGCTTTTTCGGCGACCACCTGCACACTGCCCTTGACGTTGGAGCGTTCCAGGAAGGTTTGCGCGCGCTCGCGCCCGCTGTTGACCTTGTCCTTGGCGGCCGCTGTTTTCTCCAGGGCGCTGCCGAAGTTGGCGACCACCGCGCTGCGCGCGATACCGGCCCCGTGCACCGCCGCCCGATAGGCCGTGAAATACGGGTACACCATCATCACGAACAGCACGCCGGCCGCGAGCCACAGTTTGGGCAGCCTGCCGTCGACCACGACGCTGGTCATGATGACCAGAATCATCCCGAGCATCGCGGTCCCTTTCACATCGATGACGAAGCCGATGAGCATCTGCAGGACGACGATGGCGACGATGATGGCCGTGAGATACACGCCGCGATAGACCGTAAACGCGTAGGCCAGCAGCAGCATTCCCAAAGGCTGACACATCTGCCCGAGCACGTACCCCGTTACCGTAACCCCATCCAGGCTCGCGATACCCTTGCGGTATGCCTCGTTGGTGGTGTCCTTGACGATGTACACATTCCACCGATAGGTCGCGACGATGCCCACCGACCACACCAACAGCCCAACGATTATTATGGTGCGTTTCCGCCAATCACGCGGTACGACGAGCGACGTCCGGCGCGTCACCAGCGCCGCAGCCAAGCGGTAGCCGAGGTTCAACATGACGCAGCCCGCCAGGATGATGCATTCCGCCTTGCTGGGCAGAACGGATGTGCCTTTGGGTGCGCCGGAACCCGCTACATCGCGTCCCAGCAGGTTGCTGACATCTCCCACCCCGTAGGAGACGAAATATACGAACATGAACAAAGCTAGCAGCGCATTCCGGCCGTTGAGACCGTCCAGGTCGATGACCACGGAGCTGCAGAGCGCGAAAAGCAGAATCAGGTAGATCACGCGCGGATCGGGATAGCCTCCCGCAACGGATACCACCCCGACGAGCGCGGCGAACGTCACATTGAGCAGCGCGAATGCACCAAAGTGGTAGCTGACTTCTTTGGACATGGCCCATAAGTCTACCCCTCGCATGGTTGCAGTTTTTTTACATCATCGACCAGCCGCCGCGCGGGACCGCGCCGACAGCCCGGACAACACCGCCGTCGTGACTTCGTCGACCGTGACGGCGGCGATGCATTTTTTTTGGAATGTCGTGCAGACGCTGAGCAGGCAGCCGGCGCAGTCGGTGCGTTTGTAGAACACCGTGTGCAACGGACCGTAGGGAAACCATCGACCGGGAAGATTCCGGGCACTGAAAATGGCCACGCACCGTGCACCGACGGCCGCGCCCAGATGCATGGGCCCGCTGTCGTGGCCGATGAACACCGCAACGGCGGCGAGCAGCGCCGCGGATTCGCGCACCGACAGCATGCCGCACACGTTCCGGCGCGGTCCGCGCCATGCCGTCAGCAACGCCTCGGTGCGCGCGGATTCCACGGCCGCACCGATGGCCACCAGGCCCCATCCGGGAAGCCGCGTACTCAGGTGCGTGAGCAAACCACGCCATTTCTCATCGCCCCAATCATTGGTGTCGACCTTGGTCCCGATGCTCATGGCAAGGATGCCCGGTGACCCTCTCAGCATGTCGAGCTCGCCGCCGGCGCGTGCCCGTTCCGCCGCCGACAGACGCAGATCCCACGACGAGCGCTGCGAAAGTCGGCAGTCCCCCAGGTGCTGCAAGCGGCGGTCGAGATATTCCGCCCGATGCTCGAATTGGCCGCGCTTGGCGTCGAAGACCGAGCGTTGCGACGAGGGTGTCAACGGTATGCCCACCAGCCGCCGAATGCCGAGCAAGCGGAACACCGCCGCGTCCCGCCAGGCGATGCGCAGCCCCCGTTGCTCGTGCAGATACACCAGGACCTGCGGCTGCCAGGCGCGGATTTCGCGCGCCAATGCCAGGAACGCCTTGCGGCGGGTGCTCCCCCGGACCCGCGGCGGGAACGCATAATATCCCTGCACGAGATCGGTGCCGTCCAGCAAGGACTCCATCGATGCGGCCTTGGCACTTGCAGCGACATCGGTGAGCACGCGGCGCTCCGCCGTCGGGAATTGGCGCGCCACCAGGTGAAACGCCGGCAACGCGACCAAGGTGTCGCCGAGCGAGCCCAGCAGGAAAATCAATACGCGTTGCACGGTAGAAGTCCCCCTGTCGTCCGGCTCTCGCGCGGCCGTGTCGCAATCAACACGAGAGTTCACCACATCCATGTTGGATTTGGGTGACACCGCGGCAGGCGACAGCCAAGGTGTAACAAGTGTACCGTGCGGTCGCACAGAAGGGTGTTTCAGGTTGAACAGCATGTTAGATCCGGTGACAACGGAGGCGACCGGCGACCGTGTCGTACGAATCCACGCGACCAATGTAACCGGTCTCGGCGCCGCCCAACTTGCTCAGTCTCTGCTGCCGGAGATGGAGCGGACGGGCGGTTACGAGGTACGCGAGATCTTTCTGCCCGCGCGCGGCCCGTTGTCCCGCTATCGAGCCGTCCGCCCGTCGACGAAACTTCTCGGCATCACGCGGCGCCTGCCCAACGCGCTTTCGCGCATCCTCGAGTGCACGGTGTTCGCCCGACGCTTCGACGGCGTGGGCGACCTGTTGGTGCTGGGGGATATTCCGCTGCGCTGCCAGGGACGACAAACGGTGTTCATCCAGACCCCGTTGCTGACCGGCACCGGGAACAGCGCCCGAACGTTGGGTGCGGTCAAATATTGGGTGGCGAGACTTTTGTTCAGGGCGAACGCCCGCTTCGCCGCGTCCTTCATCGTGCAGTCCGACGCGATGAAAACCGCGTTGGCAGGCACTTACCCCAGCATCGCGTCGAGGATAAGGGTGATCGGGCAACCCGCGCCCGAATGGCTGTTGAGAGCAGGATTACGGCGCTCCGGCGTGGTCGGCGTGGTCGGCGTCGTTGACACGCAGCGCGGGGCAAACCGCGCGCATGGGCTGCGACTTTTTTACCCGGCGGCACATTATCCGCACAAGAACCATGCCCTGCTGAAGCGTATCGCGACGCGGGACGGTGGCGCCTGGCCGGTCCAGTCGCTCATCATGACCATCGACGCCGAATCGAACCCCAACCCAGGTCTGGGCTGGCTACAGTGCTGCGGACGGCTGGAGCCCTCACGTGTCCTCGAGTGCTATGGCTCCATCGATGCGTTGCTGTTCCTGTCGCTGTCCGAGAGCTTCGGGTTTCCTCTGGTGGAAGCCATGTGGATTGGGCTGCCAATCGTGTGTCCCGACCTGCC
>CAZZYJ010000312.1:0-4057 GCA_964658215.1 uncultured Steroidobacteraceae bacterium
AACGCGGCGGCGGTGACCATCGACAACCGGGCCTGCGCACGGTGATGTCGTTGATGTACACCCAGAACATCCCGCCCTTCACCGAGCATTACTTCGACGACGAGGGCGACGACAGCATCGACCAGGGACCGGCGGGCGGCCGTACCTGGGACGGGCGCTCTGCCTCCGCGCACGATCAGGCGCGGACGCCGCTCTTCTCACCCTTCGAAATGGCCAATGCCGACGTCGCTGCCGTGGTCGACAAGGTGCGGCGGGCCCCCTACGCGGCCCGCTTCAAGGACACCTTCGGCGAGCACGTCCTCGACGATGACGCCCTCGCTTTCAAGGGGGTGTTGATGGCGCTCGAGACGTTCCAGCAGGACCCCGCGGCGTTCTACCCCTACAGCAGCAAATACGATGCCTACCTGCGCCACCAGGTCGCGCTGGACGCGGCCGAGGCGCGCGGGCTGGCCGCGTTCAACGATCCGTCGCGGGGCAATTGTGCGCGCTGCCATCCGAGTGCGGTCCGCGAAGGCGCCTTCCCGCAGTTCACCGATTTCGGCTATGCGGCGGTCGGCGTGCCACGCAACCCGGCCATTCCGGCCAACGCGGATCCGCGCTACCACGACTTGGGCCTGTGCGGCCCGTTGCGCGAGGACCTGCGCGACCGGGACGAGTATTGCGGACTGTTCCGCACGCCCTCGCTGCGCAATGCCGCGCTGCGCCCCGTGTATTTCCACAACGGCGTGTTTCGCAGCCTCGAGGACGTGGTGCGCTTCTATGCGCAACGCGACACCCAGCCGCAAAATTGGTATCCGCGCGACGCCCACGGCAACTCGCGCAAGTTCGACGACGTACCCGAACGGTACCGGGGCAACATCGACCGGCAGGCGCCGTTCGACCGGCAGGCCGGGGACCCTCCGAGCTTCAGCGACGACGACGTCCGCGACATCGTCGCGTTCCTGAACACGCTGACGGACGGGTACTCGGCCGGCGCCGCCACGGCGCAGCGCTAGGTCCACCGCCCGGGCGCCACGGGTTCCGAGCGCCACGGGTCGCGCGCTGCGCTTCGCCCAATCGTAAAATAATTTGGGACGGGTGACCCGTATCCCCGGCATCGCCCCGTCTTTCAGACAGGTCCAGGCGAATTGACTTAAATCCCGGGATGGCGCAACCATGAGATCCTCGACCTTCGACCCGTCCTCACCATCAGGGAAGGTGTGAGTGCTCCCGCTTGCCCTCGACGTGCTGGATGCGATCCCCTATCAGGCGGCGGTCCTGAGTTCGGCCGGGGTCATCGTGGCCGTGAACGAGGCATGGCGGGAGTTCGCCAGGAACAACGGCGGTAGCGTCGCGCTCGCGGAAGGACGCGGTTGCGACTACCTCGCCGTGTGCAGGGCGGCGCGCGGACCCTTCTCGGACCAGGCCTCGCTCGCCGAGACTGCGATTCGCGCCATCCTGTCCGGCGGCCAGAGCCGGGCGCGGTTCGAATACCCCTGCGCGTCGCCGGCGGAGGAACGGTGGTTCTTGTTCAGCGCGACCGCCATCCGGGGTCCGGGTACCGGGGTCTGCGTGGCGCACATCGACGTGTCGGAGCAAAAGCGGGCGCAACAGGTCAACCAGCGATTCATTCACAACACCGAGGCGCAGGTGATGGACCGCACGGCCGAGCTCGCCGCGCAGACGACCACGGCGGAAGAGACGGCGCTGGCCCTGCGGCATCAGCTGGCGCTGTACCGGAACGTGCAGGCCATGACGGCCACCGGCGGCTGGGAGCTCGACCTCTCCCTGAACACGATCCACTGGACGTATGAAACCTTCCGTATCCATGATTTGTGGCCCGACGAATTCGCCCCGACGCCGTCGTCCATCGTGCTGTTCTACGAGCCCTACGACCGGGTGCGGATTCGTTTCGCCCTGATGCGGGCGGCCCGCTTCGGCGTGCCGTTCGACCTCGAACTGCGCCTGACCACGGCCGAAAAGAGGCGCATCTGGGTGCGTTTCGCGGGCAACGTCGAAATCGACGGGATCAAGCCGTGCCGTCTGTACGGCGTGCTGCAGGACATCAGCGAGCAGCGCGCCCCCGGCGGAAAGGTCGATCGGGAGAAGCCCAAAACGAAGAAACGGCCGCGCCCGGCGCTCGGCGCGGCGTTGACCCCGCGCGGGGCTACAGCGCCGAGACGCCCGCGAGCTCTGTGAGACTCTGCGCGCGCGTGAGCGCGATGAACTCGCGGATGTACGCCGCTTGGGCTCCCGAGGCGCTGGTGGCGGCATACAGCTCGCAGCGCAGGCCCCGCTGACCGATCGGCCGCGACACGACATAGCCGCGCTCGAGGTAATTACCCACCGTCCAGGAGGGCAGCGCGGCGATGCCGCGGCCGCTGGCGACGAGCTGCAGGATGGCGACGGTCAGTTCGGCGGTGCGCCGTTTGGGATCGATGCCGGCCGGGATGAGACAGTGCTTCATCACGTCCAGCATCTCGTCCGGCACCGGATAGGTGATCAGGGTCTCGGCCGCGAAATCGGCCGCCTCGAGCCAGGGTTTGGCGGCGAGCCGGTGGCGCGGGCTCATCAAGGCGACGCTCTCGTAGCGGAACAGCGGGCTGAAGGCGACGTTCTGCCGGGGCGAGTGGGCATCGTGGATGATGGCGAGTTCGGCCTCGCCGCGCTCGAGCAACGGCAGCGGATCGATCACGAAACCGGAGATGATGTCGAGCTCGACTTCGGGCCACAGCGAACGATAGGCGTCCATGGCGGGCATCAGCCAGTCGAAGCAGTTGTGACACTGCACCGCGATGCGCAGCGGGCCGGCATGTCCCTGCGCGAGCCGCGCGACGTCGCGGCCGGCGTCGGCGACCGCCGGCAACACCGTGCGGGCGAGGGTCAAGAGCCGCTGACCGATGGCAGTGAACCGCAGGGGCCGGACGTTCTTTTCGACCAGGGCGGTGCCGTAGTGGGACTCGAGTGCCTTGAGTTGATGCGACAGGGCGGACTGCGTCAAGAACAGCCGTGCGGCGGCTTTCGACAAGCTGCCGCACTCGGCGAGCGCCATCAGCGTTTCCAGGTGGCGCAGTTCCAGCGCGGAGCTAGCCATGAATCTGCTTCATAACCTTCATGAAAATAATGAGCTTGAGTCATAGCGCAAGCCCTTGCATGCTGTCAAGCGTAACCATCCGTAAGGGAATCAGCATGGCGAGTCCGGTGAAGGTGTCCTTCGAATTCTTTCCGCCCAACGACGAGGCGGCGGGCCGCCAGCTGTGGGACGCGGTCTGCAGGCTGGCGCCGCTGCAGCCCGACTTCGTGTCCATCACCTACGGCGCGGACGGCTCGACGCGGACGCGCACCCACGACTGCGTGATGCGGATCCTGCGCGAAACGGACCTGCGGGTCGCGCCGCACCTCACCTGCGTCGGCGCCTCGCGCGAGGAGATCCTGCAGGTCGCCCGGGACTATTGGGGTAACGGCGTGCGGCATCTGGTGGCGTTGCGCGGCGACGGGGCGGGCGGCGGCGCCTACCAGCCGCATCCCAACGGCTTCGCCTATGCGTCCGACCTGGTGCGTGGACTGCGGCAGACCACGGCTTTCGAGCTTTCGGTGGCCGCGTATCCCGAAGGACATCCGGAGTCCGGCGGCCCGGAGGCCGATCTGGAAAATCTGCGCCGCAAGGTCGATGCGGGCGCGGCGCGGGCCATCACGCAGTTCTTCTTCGATGCCGACGTGTTCCTACGCTACCGCGATCGGTGCGCCGCGGCGGGCGTACGGGCCAATCTGGTGCCCGGCATCCTGCCCATCACGCGCTTTCCCCAGCTGCTGCGCTTCGCGCAACGCTGCGGCACGGCGGTGCCCGACTGGCTGCACCGCCGGTTCGACGGCCTGGACAGCGACGCGGAGACACGGCGCATGATCGCCGCGCACGTGGCCATCGAACAGGTGCAGCATTTGCGCAAGCACGGGGTGGAGGAATTTCATTTCTACACGCTGAACCGCGCCGAGCTGACCTACGCCATCTGTCACGCGCTGGGACTGCGGCCGGGCGCGGCGTCCGGGCCAGTCGCGACCGCTGCGACCGCCACGGCGC
>CAZZYJ010000313.1:0-4053 GCA_964658215.1 uncultured Steroidobacteraceae bacterium
CGCGCTTCGTCGGCCTGAAGAACGGCGCGGCCACGGCCGCGCTCGGCGCCGCGCCGGCCTGGGAGGCGCTCGGTCCCATCCCGCGCCCGTTCGACGTGACCGTGCTCGGCATGGGCGACGACGGCCATACCGCGTCCCTGTTCCCGCACTCCCCCCATCTGTCCGCGGCCCTGGATACACGCAATGCCGCCGCCTGCATCGCCATGCAGGCGCCCACCGAACCGCACGAACGGCTGAGCCTCAACCTGAGCGCGCTGCTCGAGTCGCGGCGCATCGTGCTGCTGCTCGCCGGTGCGGCGAAATGGGACGTGTACGCGGCGGCGCGGGGCGACGGCCCCGTCGAGCAGATGCCCGTGCGTGCCGTGCTGCGGCAGCGGCAGACCCCGGTCGACGTCGTCTGGGCCCCGTGAGGCCCCCTAAGGAAACCATGAACTCAATTTTGAAAACCATGCAGCCGCTCAGGGACACGCAGGACGACCACACCGCGCTCAGCAAGGACGCCATCAAGAACGCCTTCCTGGACGATCTCTTCTACATGCAGGGCAAGTTCCCCGCCCTCGCCACCAGCAACGATTACTACATGGCGCTCGCCTACGCCATCCGCGACCGCATGTTGCAGCGCTGGATCAGCACCGCGGCGGCCTACACCACGCAGGGTTCGCGCACGGTGGCGTATCTGTCGGCCGAGTTTCTGATGGGCCCGCATCTGGGCAACAACCTGATCAACCTCGGCATCTTCGACCGCGTCAAGGAGGCGATGACCGAACTCGGTCTCGACTTCGAGAAGCTGCTCGCCCAGGAGGAGGAGCCCGGCCTCGGCAACGGCGGCCTCGGGCGTCTGGCGGCCTGTTTCATCGATTCCCTGGCGACCCTCGAGGTGCCCGCCATCGGCTACGGCATCCGCTACGAATTCGGCATCTTCAGCCAGGAGATCATCGACGGCTGGCAGATCGAGAAGACCGACAAATGGCTGCGCTTCGGCAATCCGTGGGAACTGGTGCGACCCGAATGGGCGGTGTTCGTGAAGTTCGGCGGCTACACCGAGAACTACATCGACGAACACAATCGTCTGCGCGTGCGCTGGGTGCCGCACAAGATCGTCAACGGGGTGCCCTACGACACGCTCATCCTCGGCTACCGCACCAACACCGCCAACACGTTGCGCCTGTGGCGTTCCGAGGCGCCGGAGTCCTTCGACTTCGCCATCTTCAACAGCGGCGACTACTACGGCGCCGTGAACCAGAAGGTCACGTCCGAGAACCTGAGCAAGGTGCTGTACCCGAACGATCAGGAGCTGCGCGGCAAGGAGCTGCGTCTCGAACAGCAGTATTTCTTCGTCTCCTGCTCCCTGCAGGACATGTTCCGCATCCTCGAGCGGCAGGGGCTGCCCGTGGTCAAATTCCACGAGAAATTCGCCGTACAGCTGAACGACACGCACCCGGCCATCGCCATCGCCGAGCTCATGCGCCTGCTGGTGGACGAATACCTGCTGCCCTGGGCGGAGGCCTGGAGCGTCACCTGCAAGACGTTCGCGTACACGAACCACACCCTGCTGCCCGAGGCGCTCGAGCGCTGGTCGCTCGCCGTGTTCGGCCGCGTGCTGCCGCGCCACCTGCAGATCATCTTCGAGATCAATGCGCACTTCCTGGAGGAGGTCCGCATCCGCTTCCTGGGCGACGAGGCGCGCATTTCACGCCTGTCCATCATCGACGAGAGCGGCGAGCGCTACGTGCGCATGGCGCACCTCGCGTGCGTCGGCAGCCACGCCATCAACGGCGTCGCCGAACTTCACTCCGAACTCTTGAAGAGCGACGTGCTGCGCGATTTCTACGATCTATGGCCGCGCAAGTTCAGCAACAAGACCAACGGCGTCACGCCGCGGCGCTGGATGGTGCTGTGCAACCCGAAGCTGTCGGAGCTGATCTGCGAGCACATCGGCGACGGCTGGATCAAGGATCTGTCGCGCCTGAAGGAGCTCGAGCCGCTGGTCGAGAATGCCGAGTTCCGGGCGCGCTGGCACGAGATCAAGCAGCACAACAAGCGCACCTTCGCGCACCTCGCGCTGGAGCGCACCGGCGTGATCGCCGATCCGGACTCCATCTTCGACGTGCTGGTCAAACGCATCCACGAATACAAGCGCCAGCATCTGAAGGTGCTGCACATCGTCTCGCTGTATCACGCCATCAAGTCGAATCCCTCGCTCGCCGTGCAGCCGCGCACCTTCATCTTCGGCGGCAAGGCGGCGCCCGCCTACCATGCGGCGAAGCTCATCATCAAGCTGATCACCTCCGTGGGCGAAGTCGTGAACCGCGATCCCGACGTCGGCGGACGCCTGAAAGTGGTGTTCCTGCCGAATTTCAACGTCACCAACGGCCAGCGCGTCTACCCCGCCGCGGATCTCTCGGAGCAGATCTCCACCGCCGGCAAGGAGGCGTCCGGCACGGGCAACATGAAGTTCTCGATGAACGGCGCACTCACCATCGGCACGCTCGACGGCGCCAACATCGAGATCCGCGAGGAGGTGGGCGCCGAGAATTTCTTCCTGTTCGGCATGAGCGCCGCCGAGGTGTACGCCATCAAGGCCCGCGGCTATCGGCCCTTGGACTACTACGAGGGCAACCAGGGGCTGCGCGACGTCATCGACCTCATCCGCAGCGGCTTCTTCTCGCGCGGCGACACGGAACTGTTCAAACCGCTGCTGGACGACCTGCTGCGCAACGATCCCTACCTGCTGCTGGCGGATTTCCAGTCCTACATCGAGTGCCAGGACCGGGTGTCCGAGGTCTACCGCGATACCGACCGCTGGACGCGCATGTCCATTCTCAATGCGGCGCGCAGCGGCAAGTTCTCATCGGACCGCACCATCCGCGAGTACTGCGACGAGATCTGGCACGCGAAATCGGTGCCGATCAGCCTGCTCACGCACAGTCAAGCAGGAAGCGCATAGTCCGGCGCAACGGCTCGGCGGCGCCCCACAGGAGCTGATCGCCGACGGTGAACGCGGACAGGTACTCGCCGCCCATCTCGAGCTTGCGCAGGCGGCCGATGGGAATGGCGAGCGTGCCGCTCACCGCGGCGGGCGAGAGCTCGCGCTGCGAACTCTCGCGGTCGTTCGCGACCACCTTCACCCAGGGGTTCGCCGCCGCGATCAGGGATTCGATTTCGGCGAGCGGCAGATCACGCGTGAGCTTCACGGTCAACGCCTGGGAGTGGCAGCGCATGGCGCTCACCCGCACGCAGATGCCTTCCACGGGCACCCGCGCGTGCTCGGTGCCCAGGATCTTGTTGCACTCGGCGCCCGCCTTCCACTCCTCGCGGCTCTGGCCGTTGCCGAGGTCCTGGTCGATCCAGGGAATGAGGCTGCCGGCGAGCGGCACGCCGAACTGCGCGGTCGGCAGCCGCTCGCTGCGCAGCGCCGCGGTCACCGCCCGGTCGATGTCGAGGATGCCCGCCGCCGGATCGCGCAGCAGCGGCGCCGCCGCGTCGTGCACGACGCCCATCTGCGCCAGCATTTCGCGCATGTTCTGCGCACCGGCGCCGGAGGCCGACTGGTAGGTCATCGCGCTGATCCACTGCACCGCGCCGGCGCGCAGCAGACCGCCCACCGCCATGAGCATGAGCGACACGGTGCAGTTGCCGCCGATGAAATCCTTGACGCCGCGCGCCTGCGCCGCGCGCATGACGGACAGGTTCACCGGGTCGAGCACGATGACCGCATCCTCGCGCATGCGCAGCGTCGAGGCGGCATCGATCCAGTAACCCTGCCAGCCCGCCGCGCGCAGCCGCGTGTGCACGCTCTCGGTGTACTCGCCGCCCTGCGCGCTCAGGATCATGGGCAGCGCGCCGAGCGCGTCCAGGTCGTTGGCATCCTGCACGCGGCGCGCGGGCCGGCCGATGTCGGGGGCGGGCCCGCCGGCCTGCGTGGTGCTGAAAAAGGTGGGCTCCACCACCTCGAAGTCATGCTCGGCCCGCATGCGTTCGAGCAGCACCGAGCCCACCATGCCACGCCAGCCGACGATGCCGAGATCCTTCATCATGTGATCACGAACTCAC
>CAZZYJ010000314.1:0-4048 GCA_964658215.1 uncultured Steroidobacteraceae bacterium
CGCCGGCCTTGATGGCATCCTCGCTGCGCGCCAGCAGCGCCCGCGCGCCCGCGTCCAGCGCCGCCGCGTTCACGCCCGGCGCGTAGGGCGCCATCCGCACCACCCCCTCCTTCAGTCCCTGCCAGCGCGACTGCGCCCGCCAGGTGCCGGCGAGCACGTCCCGCGCATCCTGCACGTAGATGCTGCGCCAGTCGAGCGTGAACGCCGTGAGCTGGCGCGTGGGCGCGAACTTGCGCATGTCGCTCGCGTAGCCCACCGCCCACACCCCCGCGCTTTCTGCCGCCTGCGCGGCCACGGGACTGTCGGTCATGGCGGCCACCACGTCGCAGCCCTGCGCCGCCAGCAGCAGCACGGCCTGCTTCTCCTTGCCCGGATCCGACCACGAGTTCATGAAGATGATGCTGCACGTGGCGGCGGGCCGCACGCTCTGCGCCCCCAGCAAAAAAGCGTTGGCCGGACCGACGACGTCCGGAATGGCGAAGCCGCCGATGAAACCCAGCCGGCCCGTCTTCGAGACCTGCGCCGCCGCGATCCCCGCAAGATACGTGCCCTCGTGATAGCGCGCCTCGAACGCCCCGAGATTCGCGAGCACCCGGGTGCCGGCGCAGCTGTCGAACGCCACGGCCGGGAACGACGCCGCGACACGCACCGCGGACGGACCGTGCGAGAAGCTGGTGCCGTAGATCAGCCGATGGCCCGAGACCGCCAGGCTGCGAAAAATGCGTTCCGCCGCCTGCGGCTCGGCGACGTTGTCGACGACCGTGGTCACGACCGCCGCGCCCAACGCCTCCTCGATCGCGGCGAGGCCCAGGGTGTGCTGCCTGGTCCACCCCACCTCCGCCAGGGGCGACGCCAGCGCCAGCCCGACTTTGAGCACCGGGGGTGCACCGGCGGCGCGCGCCGCGCCGGTCGCGCCCGCCATCACCACCCCCGCCGCGCCTAGGCGCAGCAGCTCACGACGCGAATACCGACCGGTCATGAACGACTCCCGGGTGCGCGGAGCGCGCCGCTAGAACGTGTAATGCGCCCCCAGCACGTACATGCGCGGCGCCGCGTACTGCTGCGTGGTCTCCCCGCCGAACTGATTCGTGAAGCGCGACAGCACCGCCGCCCGGTTGGCGACGTTGTTGATGGCGAACGATGCATCCCAGTTGCCGGAGGCGAACTTGTAGTCGAAGAACAGGTTCGCGAGCACGTAGGAGGGCGCCGTGTAGATCGGCGTCTTGCCGAAGATGGTGTCCGCATAATCGCTGCGGTACTGCAGGGCCAGTCGCGACAACAGCGACGCACCGCTGCGCACGGTCAGCGTGTGGCTCAGGTTCAGCGAGGCGATGAACTCCGGCATGTTGGGCGGGGAATTGCCGTAGACGTCCTTGTAGGCCGCCTGCCGCAGCGCGTTCAGGGCCGGACTGCCCGTGAGCTGGGCCGTGCCGTAGTAGGCGCCCGCACCGTAGAGCGCGATGAACTCCTGGTCGGCCGCATTGCCCGAGACGTTGTCGAGCGCGCTGAAGTGCGACGTGATGCGCCCCTTCTCCCAGGTGACGTTGCCGTCGAGGCGCAGATTGAACGGCAGCAGCGCAGCGAACTCGCCCTCGAGCCCATGGATCTCGACGTGCGGAATGTTGTCCACGCCGCCCTGGTAGTTGATCAGATCCTCGGCCTGGAACTGCATGTTCTTGTCGTGATAGAGGAACGCCGACACGTTGACGTTGAGCCGCTTGTCGAAGAAGGTGTTCTTCGACCCCAGCTCGAAGGCCGTGATGGTCTCGGGGAGGAACTGCAGCGGCACCACGGCGGGCGTCGAGGAGATGTTGCCGCCACCCGGCTTGAAACCCGTCGACACGCTGAGGTAGGCAAGATTCACCGGCGTGACGTCGTACTCCGCCGCCACCCGCCACGTGAAGCGCGTCGCCGTCTGCGCCACCGACGTGGGCGGCGCGAAGAGATTGTAGTAGTCGCTGAAATTCGTGGTGTTGTGATCGCGGGTATAACGCAGCCCCGCCGTCAGGCGCAGCTCGTCGGTGACGTGATACGTCCCCTGCCCATACGCGGAATACGAGTCGCGGTTCTCGACGCCGTTATTCTCGAAGTACAGCTGACCCGAGTTGATGGCCGCCACCGTCGTCGCGGAGGGCGTCGCCTGCTGCAGGAGATCCGGGGTGTAGGAGTCCGCGAGGCTGGCGTTGTACTGGTCGTAGGCCACCGTCAGACGGCTCCTCAGGAAAAACGCACCGGCGATCCAGTCGAGCGCGCCGCCGGGCTTGGAGCTCAGGTTCACCTCCTCCGTGATGTTCTTCGAGTCGTGCAGGAAGTATTCGACGTCGTGCGCCGGGTCGGTCGCCGCGAGGTACAGCCCGTCCTCGTTGACCGAACCTTTCTGGTTGACCTCCTGATAACTGCTCAGCACCTTCAAAGTGGCGCCGGAAAAGTTGTAGGTGATGGTGGCCGCCGCGAGCTGCTGGTTGTAGATCAGCCGGCCGGGCCAGTCGGAACTCTCGCGCCACGCATTCGATTCCGTGTCGAGGATGTTCTTGCCCTCGGATTCGTGCTGGCGCGCCTGCGCATACTCGGCCCGCAGCAGCACCGACAGATCGTCCGTCGGACTCCACAACGCCTGGATGCGCGCGTGATAGTTGTTCTGGTTGTTGAGATCGTAGCTGCCGTTCGCGCCCGCCACCTGCGTCGCCGTCACGTAACCGTGCTGGTAGTTCTGGTCATAGGCCAGGCGCACCGCAAAGGTACCGGACACCGGCAGGTTGATGGCCGCCGAGGTGTGCAACAGATCGTAGGACCCGACGCTGACGTCGGCGTAGCCTTTCACCGCATCGAAGCTCGGCTGGTTGCTGATGACGTTGATGGTGCCGCCGATGGAGTTCTGGCCGAACACCGTGCCCTGCGGTCCGCGCAGCACCTCGACGTGATCCACGTCGAGGAAGCCCGAGTTCAGGGCCACCGGGTATACGATGTAAATGCCGTCTTCGTGATAGGAGACGGACGGTTGCGCCGAGTCGTCCTGCGGCACGTTGAAGCCGATGCCGCGGATCGACACGCTGCGGTTGAAGCCCTCGCTGGTGGTGATGACCAGCCCCGGCACCTGGCCGTTGAGATCGAGCGGCGTGATGATGCCCGCCTCTTTCATCACCCCCGCGCTCAACGCCGTGATCGATTCCGGCGCCTTCTGCAGGTCCATGGTCTGCTTCTGCGCGACCACGGTGATGGATTCGAGTTCGCCGCCGCCGCCCGCCGGTTCGTTGACGACGCTTTGCGCCATGGCGTTGTCGGCTGCGGTGCCACCCCAGCCAAGGAAAGAGAACGCCAGGGAATACATCGTCGTACGTCGAACCATCATCCCGCATTCCACCGTGTAAGATTAATCCGGCGAATATGTCATCCGCTCGGCGGAGTGTCAACGCGTTGTCGCGCGATCGACACAACGCATATTGGGTTATAGCTGCAATTTTAGACTTTTGTTGCGAACGCGCAACACTATGCACCGTTAGTGCACACGGCATGCTCCGTAATGGATCACGAGAGGTTCAGGTGGATCGACTTCAGCGTTATGCGGTGCAGTTGCAGGAGCTCGAGGCGCGTGGCGCCCATCGGGCCTTGCGCCCCGCAAAAGGGGCCGATTTCTCCTCGAACGACTATCTCGGGCTCGCCGGGTGCGCACGGTTGCGCGACGCGCTGCGCGAGGCCCTGGAGCGCGGCGTGGCATGCGGCTCCGGCGGTTCACGGCTGCTGCGCGGCAACCATCCCGAACACGAACAACTCGAGGCCGACGCCGCACGGTTCTTCGGTGCCGAGCGGGCGCTCTTGTTCGGCTCGGGGTATGCCGCCAACACCGCGCTGCTCGCGACGCTGCCGCAACGCGATGACCTGGTGCTCTACGATGAGTACATCCACGCGAGCGCGCACGACGGCATGAAGCTCGGCCGTGCCCGGACCCTGCCGTTCCCTCACAACGACGTCGGCGCCGCCGAGGACTCGATCGCGCAGTGGCGCCGCGACGGCGGCACCGGCACCCCCTGGCTGGTGGCCGAGAGCGTGT
>CAZZYJ010000315.1:0-4043 GCA_964658215.1 uncultured Steroidobacteraceae bacterium
ATCACCCGGCCCATTTTCGCCGGCGTCCTGTCCGCCGCCATTCTGCTGGCGGGTCTGCTCGCCCTGCCCAATCTGCCCATCAGCGAATACCCCGACGTCGTGCCCCCCACCGTGGTGGTACGGGCCGTCTATCCGGGAGCGAACCCCGACGTCATCGCCGAGACCGTGGCCGCGCCCCTGGAGCAATCCATCACCGGCATCGAGAACCTGCTGTACCAGTCCTCGCAGGCGACCGCGGACGGCGTGATGACGCTGACCCTGACGTTCCGCCTCGGTTCCGATGTCGACAAGGCGCAGGTCCTGGTGCAGAACCGCGTGGCGCAGGCACTCCCCAAGCTGCCCGACGAGGTGCAGCGGCTCGGCGTCACCACGAACAAGGCGTCGCCCGACCTCACCATGCTGGTGCACCTGGTCTCGCCGCACGGCCGCTACGACATGTTGTATCTCTCCAATTTCGCGACCCTGCGCGTCAAGGACGAGCTCGCGCGGCTGGACGGGGTCGGCGACGTGCAGATCTTCGGCGCCGGCAATTATTCGATGCGCATATGGCTCGACCCGGAGAAGGTGGCGGCCCGCAACCTCACCGCCGGCGACGTCGTCAAGGCCATCCGCGAACAGAACGTCCAGGTCGCCGCCGGGGCGCTCGGCACGCCGCCCACCTCGGGCACGGCGGATTTCCAGGTGCTGATCAACACCAAGGGGCGCCTGGTCAGCGAGGAGGATTTCGGCGCCATCGTGGTCCGGGCCGGGGACGCCGGACAGATCACGCGCCTGCGCGACGTGGCCCGCGTGGAACTCGGCGCCGACACCTATGCGCTGCGCGCGATGCTCGACGACAAGCCCGCCGTCGCGGTGCCCATCTTCGCCCGCCCCGGCAGCAATGCCATCGCCATCTCGACGGCCGTGCGCGCCAAGATGGCGGAACTGAAGCAGACCTTTCCGGCCGACGTCGACTATCGGATCGACTACGATCCGACCGTGTTCGTGCGCAGTTCCATCGAGGCCGTGGTGCACACGCTCATCGAGGCCATCCTGCTGGTGGTGCTCGTCGTCATCGTCTTCCTGCAGACCTGGCGTGCTTCGCTCATCCCCCTCATCGCGGTGCCGGTGTCGCTGATCGGCACGTTCGCGGTGATGCATCTGTTCGGCTTCTCGCTGAACGCCCTGAGCTTGTTCGGCATGGTGCTCGCCATCGGCATCGTGGTCGACGATTCCATCGTCGTCGTCGAGAACGTCGAGCGCAACATCGAGAAGGGGCTGGACCCGCTCGCGGCGACGTATCGTGCCATGCAGGAAGTGACCGGCCCCATCGTCGCCACCGCCCTCGTGCTGTGCGCCGTGTTCGTGCCCACCGCGTTCATCAGCGGACTCACGGGCCAGTTCTACAAGCAGTTCGCGCTCACCATCGCCATCAGCACCGTCATCTCGGCGTTCAATTCGCTGACCCTGTCGCCCGCACTGTCCGCGCTGCTCTTGAAGCCCCGCGGCGCGGCGCCCGACCGCCTGCAGCGGCTCATCGATCTCGCGCTGGGCTGGTTCTTCACGCCGTTCAACCGGTTCTTTCTCGAGGCGGCCGACGGCTACCTGAGCGGTGTCGCCCGCATCGTGCGCGCCGGCGGCATCGCCCTCGTGGTGTACGGCGGCCTGATCGGCCTCACGTGGCTGGGTTTCGCACAGACGCCCACCGGCTTCGTGCCGCCGCAGGACAAGCAGTACCTGGTCGCCTTCGCCCAGCTGCCCGACGCCGCGACGCTCGACCGCACGCAGGACGTCATCGAGCGCATGGACCGCCTCGCCGCGCAGCAACCCGGCGTCGCGCATACGGTGTCCTTCCCCGGCATGTCCATCAACGGCCTGACCAACAGCCCGAACTCCGGCATCGTCTTCGCGACGCTCGCGCCGTTCGAGGAACGCCGCGGCGCGGACCAGTCGGCCGCCGCGATCGCCGCGGCGCTCAACCAGAAGTACGCCGCCATCCAGGACGCCTACATCGCCATCTTCCCGCCGCCGCCGGTGCAGGGCCTCGGCACCATCGGCGGCTTTCGCCTGCAGGTGGAGGATCGCAGCAACCTGGGTCTCGAGGAGCTGTTCAAGCAGACCCAGAGCCTGGTGGCGAAGGCGAACGCCACGCCCGGCCTCACGGGCGTGTTCTCGAGCTTCCAGATCAACGTGCCGCAGCTTCGCGCCGACGTGGATCGCGAGAAGGTCAAGTCGCAGGGTGTCGCGCTGCAGGATCTGTACGACACCTTGCAGATCTACCTGGGCTCGGTGTACGCCAACGACTTCAACCGCTTCGGCCGCACGTACCAGGTCGACGTGCAGGCCGAGCCCGCCTTTCGCCGGCAGGCCGAGGACGTGCTCAAGCTCAAGACGCGCAACGCCGCGGGCGACATGATCCCCTTGAGTTCCTTCGTCACCCTGACGCCCAACTCAGGTCCCGACCGCGTCATGCACTACAACGGCTTCGCCACCGCCGAGATCAACGGCGGCCCCGCGCCCGGCTTCAGCACCGGCCAGGCACAGCACCTCATCGAGGATCTGGCGCGCCGGGAATTGCCGAACGGCATGACGTTCGAATGGACGGAGCTGACCTATCAGCAGATCCTGGCGGGGGACACCATGTTCTATGTCTTTCCGCTGGTGCTGCTGCTCGTGTTCCTGGTCCTCGCCGCGCAATACGAGAGCCTCGCGCTGCCGCTCGCCGTGATCCTGATCATGCCCATGGTGCTCCTCTCGGCCATCCTCGGCGTGAAGCTGTCGGGCGGCGACAACAACATCTTCACGCAGATCAGCTTGATCGTGCTGGTCGGTCTCGCCGGCAAGAACGCCATTCTCATCGTCGAATTCGCGCGCGAGGCCGAGCAGCGCGGCGCATCGACGCTGCGCGCCATCCTGCGCGCGGCCCGGCTGCGGCTGCGGCCCATCCTCATGACCTCGTTCGCCTTCATCATGGGCGTGATCCCGCTGGTCCTGAGCCACGGCGCCGGCGCGGAGATGCGCCACGCCATGGGCGTCGCCGTGTTCTCCGGCATGCTCGGCGTCACCTTCTTCGGGCTGCTGCTGACCCCGGTGTTCTACGTGCTGGTGCGACCGCGCAGGCGCACGCCCGCGCCCGTGCCCACGGCGTCGCCCGAGCGGGACGGCGCCCTCGGGAGACTGCCGTCATGAACCGCCGCGGCCCGGCGCCCGCGTCACGCTGCCGTCCGCGGCCGCAGGCGCGCGCCGCCCGACTCACGTCGCGGTTCGCGCCGCGTTTCGCGATGGCACCGGCGCTGGCGGCGTGGCTGCTCGCCGCCTGCGCCGTCGGCCCCGACTACCGGCCGCCGGCGATCGCCGCCGGCGAACTCGTCAATGCCCGCACGGCGCCGCTGGCACCGCTGTCCGCCGAGTCACCGCCCGGTTTCTGGTGGCAGCAGTTCGCGGATCCCGTGCTCGATTCGCTGGTCGCGCGGGCGCTTTCCGCGAACCTGGACGTCGAACTCGCCGTCGACCGCGTGGTGTCCGCGAGGGCGGCGTATTCCGGCGCCGAATACGATCTCGCGCCGCACGTGCCCTTGAGCGCAGGTTACGCCCACAGCAAGGAGCAGGTCCCCGGCTTCGGCACGCAGCGCATCGATGCGAAGAGCTACAGCGTGGGCTTCGATGCGGTGTGGGAGATCGACCTGTTCGGTCACGTCCGGCGCTCGGCGGAAGCCGCACGCGACGATCTCGGCGCAGAACGTGCGCGCCTGCGCAGCGCCCAGGTCACGCTCGCGGCGGAGGTGGCGCGTAATTATTTTTCACTGCGCAGCACTCAGCAACAGCTCCAGGTGACGCAGAGCAATCTCGCCAACCAGGACGAGACGGTGCGGTTGACCTCGCTGCGCTACGACGCGGGCCGCGGCACCGAACTCGACGTGCAGAGCGCCCGTGCCCGCTTCAAGGCCACCGAGGCCAGCCTGCCGGTGCTGCGCACGGCGCAGGCGGCGGCGATGTACCGGCTCGCGGTGCTCCTCGGTCGCCGGCCCGGCGAGCTGGATCTCGCGCTCGCCCCGCAGCCCGCG
>CAZZYJ010000316.1:0-4038 GCA_964658215.1 uncultured Steroidobacteraceae bacterium
AATTCCTTGCTCGCCTTGAGGGTTGCCTCGCGGCCGCCGAAGTCGTACAGCACCCAGGCGAGCGACAGAGTCTCGACGTCGGTGTTCTGCGTGTAATTCGAATCGAGATCCGGACGCGCGTCCACCGTGGTCCGATCGCCAGCCCGCGCATAGCCCGCCTGTAACGTCACGGTCGGCAGGTACGCCCCCAAACTCTGCCCCACCACCGCAGCCGCTGACTTGACGGAGGCCCACGCTGAGCGGGTCTTGGGACTTTGACACAAGCTCCTTCCCACAGCCTCGAACAGCGTGAGGGGGGTCGAGATGGGGGCGTCCCGGCAGGGATCCTCGCCCGAGTCGTTGAACATGGGGTAGGCCGCAGTGGGCGATACGCCGCGTTCGATGCCGAATACGTCAGCGCAGCGGGCCAGCGATGGCGCCGCGAGCCATAGGAGCAGGACAGCCTGCCGTGTGTAGTGCGGCCATGTGAGCTGAATGATCTGTGTTCCCTTGCTGCGTAATCGCAAATTCTGCTCCTTAGTCTGACGGTTCGGTCGGTTGGGCGCGACGCTAGCGCAATTGACGCTGTGTGGCCAGGCCGACGGTGGGCGGCTGCGGCAACGGTCCGATGCCGTTCACCAGGTCGCCGATCAAATTGACCCATTGCGGCAGGATGCAGGATTCCAGATCGAAATCTCTCACGGCCAGAGCACGGGCCGCATCGCGCTGCGGCTGCATGCGGTCAGCATCGCTCAACACCGCGACTATTTTGCGTGCGAGCGCGTCCGCGTCGAAGAAATCGACGGTCAGCCCGTTCTCGCCGTCGTTCAACAGTTCGAGCACGGGCGCGGTCGCGGACCCGACGATCAGGCAACCCGCCGCCATGGCTTCGATGAAGGACCACGACAACACAAACGGGTAGGTGAGATAGACGTGCACCGAGGAGATTTGCAACAGGTTAACGTACAAATCGTAGGGAATCTGGCCGAGGAAGTGCACGCGATCGGCGTCCAATCGTCCCGATAATTCCTGCAGCAACAATTCTCGATAATTCACACCCCCGGGGGCCGGGTCCCCGTAACTCACGCCATCGCCGCCGGCGATCAACACCCGCGCTTTCGGATGCCGCCGCAATACCTCCGGCAGAGCGCGCATGAAAACGTGAAACCCACGATAGGGTTCGAGGTTTCTGGCGACGTAGGTGATGACTTCATCGTCACGGCTGAGGAGAATGTTCGCACGTGCCAGCCTGATCCAGGCGCCATCGTCCGGGCGTATCCGGTCCGTATCGACGCCTTCGTGCAAGATGGAAATGTTCGGCTGCATGCCCAATGGAAACAAACTGCGCTGCCAGGCCGTTGCCGTGTGTCCCCAATCGCTCGACTCGTGGCTCAGCCGGTTGAGCGAATTGCGCACCTTGAGACGGGAGGCATCGTCCTCATGGGACGGTGCGAATTCTTCGTCGAAGCCCACGTCGGCGCCCTGGTGGTGGTAGAAGAATTCGAAATTGGACAGCACCGGGATGTTGGGAAAGATGTCCTTGACGAACAGCGTCTCGCCCCAGCCCGCATGACCGATGACCACGCTCGGCATGATCCCCCCGTTGCGCAGGCGCCGGCAGACGTCGGCGACCGCCACACCGGTGCGCACCGCCATGTCGAACGCTGATGCGAACGGGTGCGTCGTCGGGTGTTGCGGATGCTCGGGCTTGTAGATGAGCTTGATGACCCGGGGTAGTTGATTCTGTTCGGACTGGGTGATGAAAAAGACCCGGTTTTGCGGGATCGAGGCCAGGTAGGTCGCGATGTGCAAGTATTGAGCCGGGAAATTCTGGTGGATGAAAACGATGACCATGACTAGAGTTGCAGGGCGTCGAGCAAAGATTCGCGTCTTTCGGGCCCGCCCGTGGCCTCGCGCAGGGCCAGCCCCGCCAGTTCCAGGCTGCTGCGCCGACGCAGCGCAATTTCAGCAAAACCCGCCGCCTGCAAGCCTGCCAGCAGCGATGCGGGCGTAAAGCCGCAGCGATGCGCCATGCTCAGCGCACCGCCGGCAATGGCGGGGCCGAAGCCCCACAGCATGTCGTGCGCGCTGACGGCACCCGCCGGAGATTCGTATATGGGCTCATGGAGCCGATCCTGCGTAATGCGATCGGCGACGGCCTGGATATCGGGCACGATGATGCAGACAAAGCCGGTGTCATTGAGCACGCGGCAAAATTCAGCCAGCGCCACCGGGACTTCGTGGGCAAACAGATGTTCGAGGCAGTGCGACGCCCAAATGGCATCGACCGTGCCGTCCGCAACGGCGGAGAGATCGGTCATGCTGGCCACGAGGTCGGGCTGCACATTGCGGTCGATGTCGACACGCCATTGCCGCCAGCCCTTGAAATAGGCCGGCAGATCGGACGCGTCCGAGTGGCCCGCCCCCGTATTCAACAACAGCGGTGCTCGTGGTTTGGAGAAAGTACTCACTCAACCGGGCGGCTGGGCGGGGGCGCCGCGCAGTAATAAGGTCAACTCCATGGCGACCAGGGGATCTCCGGGCGCGTCCGACTGACAAAAACGTCCGTCGTCGAAGGGGCCGACGACGGTACCGCTCAGGAAGCGGCCGCGATAGCGGCATGCATAATCACCGGCATGGTCCGCTGCGACCCGCACCGCGAAGGCGATCATGGGCGTGCCGATACGCCGGGCACCGCACAACTCACCGTTCCCGGTCCACGGCGTCGATTGACCATCCTCGGTGATGCCGCAGTACTGAAGCAGATCCGGCCCGCCTTGCTCATCGACGACGATGGAGAACGCTTCGATCCAGAGATTTTCGGCGGGTTTGCCCGCCCACCCGCCAGTGAACGTAAGATCACCGAGGTAGGGCACGTGGACGAGAATGCGTACCCTGCGATCCCTACCTACCGGCAGCTCGGGTTCTCGAAGTTGAGGAGCCTGGATCTCGATCGCGGGCACGGCGTCGAGGCGGCGAACGTCGATCGACAATACCCCGCTGTCCGGAGCTCGTACCGACATCAGCAACAACGACGCTTCGCCGCCGGAGATCTTGACCGTGATGGCGTCGCCGTGGCTCGTGAGCCACCGGTCCAGGGTCGCCGGCCCGTTCAAAAATTCGATCACCGCCGCGGTGCGCACCGGTGCCGGGGCAATCTGCAACGCCGGCAGTCGCAGGGGGGCATTCGCGATGACGGAGGAGTTTTCCACCGTAAAGACATACAGCCCTTCCGACAAGGTTAGCATCTGTACGGTGGCGGCCAGTTCCGGCCCGGAAGACTCCGTCTGACTCAAATTCGGTACCTCGTTTGGTTCCTCGATCGATTCCCGCGGTGCCTGTGTCCCCCACGCCGCCTGCAGCAGCGCGTCGTTGATGCGTTCCGGGCTGGTGCCCGGCGGCAGCAGCGTGCCGTGCTTCACGTCCCGCAAGCGCTCCGCCACCGCGCCGATATCGAAGGCTACGACAGGCATACCGCTCGACAAGACGTGAGTCAGCGTATAGCACCACGTTTCGGGTCCCACGGTCGGGAACAACGCAACGGCGCAGCCCTCTCTCTCCATCAGGCGCCGAACTTCCTGCTCTTCGTAGGGACCCGTGATGAATACCCGGCCCGTGTCCAGCAAACGCCCGTCGTCGCTCGAGAACCCTATCAGGATGAATTCCAATGGTAAATCCCGGCGCTGAGCATCGACGGCGCAATCCAGTAGCACGGAGTAACCCTTCTGCGGACCCATGCCCCCCAGCAACAGAACGCGTGTCCTGCCGGTGACGGCAGGCAGGACAAAGGGGCGGGAGTCGACCGGACGCTCCCACGGTCGTACCTCGACCGCAACATCAGGATAGAAACGTCTCAACCGGCGAACCACATCTCGTGTGGGCGCCATGACCTTATCCGCGCCCCGCAGCAATCGGCCACTGTGCTCGCGCAGACGCGCCACCGACGTCGTTTCGACAATCGGCTTTCGCTCGTGTTGGATACAAGCTTCGCAAACGTCGAGCGCAGGTTCCCCACAATATAATCCGTCACCATTCACGAAGGAGACGCGCGGACAAACC
>CAZZYJ010000317.1:0-4028 GCA_964658215.1 uncultured Steroidobacteraceae bacterium
CTGGCGCACCATCGAACGCATCATCGAGAAGGAACGGCCCGATGCGCTGCTGCCCACCATGGGCGGGCAGACGGCGCTCAACACCGCGCTCGACCTGGTGCGTGAGGGGGTGCTCGAAAAATATGGCGTCGAGATGATCGGCGCCTCGCAGCGCGCCATCGACATGGCGGAGGACCGCGAACAGTTCCGGCATGCCATGGCGGACATCGGTCTCGAAACCGCCCGCGCCCGCATCGCGCACAGCATGGAAGAGGCGCTGGCGGTGCAACCGGAGATCGGCTATCCGACCGTCATCCGCCCCTCTTTCACGCTGGGCGGCAGCGGCGGCGGCATCGCCTACAACCGCGAGGAATTCGAGGCGATCGTGGCGCGCGGACTCGACGCCTCGCCCACCGGCGAGGTGCTGCTGGAGGAGTCGGTGCTCGGCTGGAAGGAATACGAGATGGAAGTGGTCCGCGATCGCGCGGACAACTGCATCATCGTCTGTTCGATCGAGAACTTCGATCCCATGGGCGTGCATACCGGCGACTCGATCACGGTGGCGCCGGCGCAGACCCTGACCGACCGTGAGTACCAACGCCTGCGGGACGCCTCCATCGCCGTGCTGCGCAAGATCGGCGTCGACACGGGGGGTTCCAACGTCCAATTCGCCGTCAATCCCGACGATGGCCGGGTGTTGGTGATCGAAATGAATCCACGCGTGTCGCGCTCCTCGGCGCTGGCTTCGAAGGCGACGGGGTTTCCGATTGCCAAGATCGCCGCCAAGCTCGCGGTGGGCTACACCCTGGATGAATTGAAGAACGAGATCACCGGGGGCGCCACGCCCGCTGCGTTCGAGCCCAGCATCGACTACGTCGTCACCAAGATACCGCGATTCACGTTCGAGAAATTCCCAGGTTCGAACACCCGCCTGACGACCCAGATGAAATCGGTGGGCGAGGCCATGTCGTTCGGCCGTACCTTCCAGGAGTCCCTGCAGAAGGCGCTGCGCAGCCTGGAGTTGGGCTACCACGGTTTCGACGAGCAGTTGACGCTGCCGCTGAACGAGGCCGCCACCGAAAAGCTGGACTACGAGCTGCGCTGGCCGGGTCCCATCCGCATCCTGTACGTGGCCGATGCCTTCCGGGCCGGATGGACCCGGGCGCAGGTGTTCGAAGCGACCAAGATCGATCCGTGGTTCCTGTCGCAGATAGAGGATCTACTGCACGAAGAAGCCCGCGTACGCGCCGAGGGCTTCGACGGCCTCGACCATGCGCGGCTGCGCACCCTGAAGCGCAAGGGCTTCGCGGACCTGCGCATCGCCGGGCTGGTCGACCGCGACGAGGCCACCATCCGCGCGCGGCGCCGCAAGCTCGGCCTGCATCCGGTGTACAAGCGCGTTGACACCTGTGCCGCGGAATTTCCGACCACCACCGCCTACCTGTATTCGACCTACGAGGAAGAATGTGAGGCCAACCCGACCAATCGGCGCAAGATCATGATCCTCGGCGGCGGCCCGAACCGCATCGGTCAGGGCATCGAGTTCGATTACTGCTGCGTGCACGCCTCCATGGCGCTGCGCGAGGATGGTTTCGAGACCATCATGGTGAACTGTAATCCGGAGACCGTCTCGACGGATTACGACACCTCCGACCGCCTGTATTTCGAGCCGCTGACGTTCGAGGACGTCATGGAGATCATCGACAAGGAGAAACCGGAAGGCGTGATCGTGCAGTACGGCGGACAGACGCCGCTCAAGCTGTCGCGGGCGCTGGCCGCGGCGGGGGCGCCCATCGTCGGCACCACGCCCGACAGCATCGACGCGGCGGAGGATCGCGAGCGCTTTCAGAAACTGGTCACGGCGTTGAAGCTCAAACAGCCGGCCAACGCCTCCGCACGGGCCGAGGATCAGGCCGTGCTCATGGCGCGTGAGGTGGGCTTTCCCCTGGTGGTGAGGCCCAGTTACGTGCTCGGCGGCCGCGCCATGGAAGTCGTGTTCAACGAGGACGATCTGCGCCAGTACATGATCGATGCGGTCAAGGTGTCGAACGACAGCCCCGTGCTGCTGGACCGCTTCCTGGACCTCGCCATCGAGGTGGACGTCGATGCGGTCAGCGACGGCGAGGACGTGCTCATCGGCGGCATCATGGAGCACATCGAGCAGGCGGGCGTGCACTCGGGCGATTCGGGCTGTTCCCTGCCGCCCAATACGCTGCCGCGCGAGATCCAGGACGAATTGCGGGTCCAGACGCGCAAGCTCGCCAAGGCGTTGAACGTGGTGGGTTTGATGAACATCCAGTTTGCGATCCAGAGCGGCGTGATCTACATCCTCGAAGTCAACCCGCGCGCCTCGCGCACGGTGCCCTTCGTGTCGAAGGCGACCGGCATACCGCTCGCCAAGGTGGCGGCGCGGGTGATGACGGGCAAGACGCTGGCGCTGCAGGGGCAGACCGTGGAGCGCATTCCCCCGTATTTCTGCGTCAAGGAAGCGGTGTTCCCGTTCGCCAAGTTCCCCGAAGCCGACCCCATCCTGGGACCGGAGATGAAATCCACGGGGGAGGTGATGGGCACGGGGCACACCTTCGGCGAGGCCTATGCGAAGGCCCAGGCGGCATCGGGCGTGACGCTGCCCACCCGCGGCCTGTGCTTCATCAGTGTGCGCGACCGCGACAAGCCGGGTGCCGTGCTGCTCGCCGGGCTGTTTCTGGAGCGGGGGTTCGAGATCGCCGCCACGGGGGGCACGGCCCGCGTGCTCGAAGAGGCGGGCATCGCGTGCCGCCGGGTGAACAAGGTACGCGAAGGTCGCCCCCACATCGTCGATATGATAAAAAATGACGAGGTGGCGTTGATCGTCAACACCACCGAGGGCAAGCAGGCGGTGCGCGAGTCGCGCTCCATCCGCCGCGAGGCGGTGGCACGGCGGATCACCTATTACACGACGGTGGCCGGTGCACGCGCGACCTGTGACGCGCTCGATCACCTCGGCGACATCGAAGTCAATCGGCTGCAGGATCTGCACAAGGAACTGTTGGCGTGAAGCGAACCCCCATGACCCTGCGCGGTGCCGAGCGGCTGCGCGCGGAATTGAAACAGCTGAAAAGCGAAGCTCGGCCCAACGTCATCAAGGCCATCGCCGAGGCGCGAGCGCACGGCGATCTGTCCGAGAACGCCGAATATCATGCGGCGCGGGACCAGCAGAGTTTCATCGAGGGCCGCATCAACGACATCGAGAGCCGGCTGTCGAACTGCGAGATCATCGACGTCACCAAGCTGAACGTCACGGGCCGGGTGGTGTTCGGCTCGACCGTGCTGCTGGACGACCAGGGCAGCGGCGGACAGGTGACCTACCAGCTGGTGGGCGACGACGAGGCCAACATCAAGGAGGGATTACTGTCCGTGTCCTCGCCGATCGCGCGCGGGCTCATCGGCAAGTCCGAGGGCGACGTCGTCGACGTGACGGTGCCCGGTGGCGTGCGGTCCTACGAGATCGTCTCGGTCCGCTACGTATGACCGGTCTCGCGCGCCCTGGCGGCGCGTGGGCGCGGTGTGGCCCGGCGCCGTCATGAGCCGTGTGTTTCGCGTACTGCTGACGTTGTGGGCCGGCAGCCTGTGGTCGCTGGCGCTGTGGGTGGCGCCGACCTTGTTCTATCTGCAGAGCGACCGCCATCTGGCAGGCGTGCTTGCCAACCGTCTCTTCAGCATCGAAACCTTCGTCGGTCTGGGTGTCGCCGCGTCGAGCCTGCTGGTGCCGGCGCGGTCGCGGTTCGGCCTCGGCTATTTCGCGGTGGCGTTGCTGGCCGCCAACGAGTGGCTGCTCAAGCGCGTGATGACGCTCGCGCAGGCTCGCGGATCGGTGGCCGGTCTCACGTTCGGCGCGTGGCACGGCGTGTCGGCGCTCGTCTACGGGGCGGCGTGTTTGTGCGTGCTGGTGTTCGTCGTCAGGGAAAAATCATGATGCGGCGGGGCGTGCGGGCGACGGGCCCGGCATTTGCCCTATGACTCGCGGCCTGCGGCGCCGATCCGGGCACGATCGATGCCGTCAGTCCGGG
>CAZZYJ010000318.1:0-3660 GCA_964658215.1 uncultured Steroidobacteraceae bacterium
CAGGTCGAGGACGCGTTCGTGCAGGTCGACGTCGACGACGAAGGACCGGGGCTGCCGGCCGGCGACCCGGAACTCTTGTTCGCCAAGTTCGAGCGCGGCCGCAGCGAGTCCGACACCGACGGCGCGGGCCTGGGCCTCGCCCTGTGCCGCGCCATCGTCAACGCGCAGGGCGGCGTCATCCGCGCACTGCCCCGGCCCGGCGGCGGCGCCCGCTTCGCCTTCACACTGCCCATCGCCGCCCCGGCGGGCGTCGATGCGCCGTCCGCCGTGGCGCCCGACGCCGCGCTCAGCCCGCCGGCGTCTTGACCAACCGGTAACCCACCGCGGTCTCCGTCAGGATGTGCCGCGGCTGCGCGGGCTCGTCCTCGAGCTTCTGACGCAGATGACTCATGTAGACACGCACATACGGGCCGTGCTCGCCGTGCGAGGGCCCCCACACCTCGCGCAGTATCTGTCGATGGGTCAGCACCTTCCCGGCATTGGCGATCAACAATGCGAGCAGGCGGTATTCGATGGGGGTCAGATGCAGCGACTGCGCCCCTTTGTGCACCGTGCGCGCGGCGAGGTCCACCCGCACGTCGCCGAACTCGAACGTCGGCTCCTCCCCCGCCGCCTCCACGCGCCGTCGCGAACACGCGCGCACCCGCGCCAGCAGTTCGCCGACGCCGAACGGCTTGGTGAGGTAGTCGTCCGCGCCCGCGTCGAGCGCCGCGACCTTGTCGTGCTCGCCCGCCCGCGCCGAGAGCACGATGACGGGCACCTTCGACCAGCCGCGCAGATCGCGCAGGAAATCCATGCCGTCGCCGTCGGGCAGGCCGAGGTCGAGGACGATGAGGTCGGGCTTGCGCGTCCCCGCCTCGGCGAGTCCGCGCGCCAGCGTCTCGGCCTCGTGCACCGCCCAGCCCTCGGCCTCGAGCGCCGTACGCACGAAGCGGCGGATCTGCCGTTCGTCCTCGACCAGGATCGCCACCGGCAATGAATCCGTCATTCGAGCGCAACCTCCGATTCGAGCAGCGCCGCGGGCGGCTCGCCCAGCGGCAGGGTGAAGATCAGCGACGCGCCGCCGCCGAGATTGTTGAGGCCGACGATGGTGCCCTGATGCGACTCGACGATGGCGCGGCAGATGGCGAGGCCGAGCCCCACCCCGGGCGTCGCCGACTCCGGATCGCCGCGCGTGAACTTCTGGAATATCGCCTCTTCGCGCCCCGCCGGCAGCCCCGGGCCGTCGTCCGCCACCGAGACGCTGACACGCTCGCCGACCACCTCCGCCGACAAGGTCACCGTGCTGCCGGGCGGGCTGTACTTCGCGGCGTTCTCGAGGAGGTTCACCAGCACCCGTTCGATCAGCACCGCATCGAAGCGCAGCACGGGCAGGTCGCGCGGGATGCGCAGCTCCAGCCGATGCCGCGCCAGCATGCCGCGCGCGGCGCTCAGGGCCGTGCCCACCACCTCCTCGAACGGCTGCCATTCCAGGTTCAGTCTGACGTCGCCGCTCTCGATGCGCGCCATGTCGAGCAGATTGCTGACCAGGGTGCTCATGCGCAGCGCCTCGGCCTTGATGGCCTGCGCCGTTTCCAGGTGCGACGCCGCGAGCTCCGGCCTGCCGAACGTCAACGCATCGGCGAGTCCCACCAGCACGGTGAGCGGCGTGCGCAGATCGTGCGAGAGCGCGGCGAGCAACGAATTGCGCAGGCGTTCCGATTCCACCTTGACCAGGGCTCCCTGGGCAACACCGACGTAATGCACACGCTCCAAAGCGAATGCAATCAATGCAGCGAACGTGTCCAGGAGCTGGCGTTGCTCCGGTATGCGCAGCAGGCGCCGGGTGTTCGCCTTCACCGCCAACACCCCCCGCGCCCGGGTCGGCGCGCGCAGCGGCAGGTACAACACCTCGCTGCCCGGCAACGTGTCGGTACCGAAGCCCGCCGGCTGACCGCACTCGAACGCCCACTGCGCGATGGCGAGGTCCACCCCGAGCGCGCCCGGCGTGGTGGCCGCTGCGCCGACGGACGCCGCGCCGGGAGATGCCGTGCCGAGCACGCCCTGCGCATCGGGCAGCAGCAGCGCCGCGGCCGCGCGGAACGTGCGTTCGATGGAGCGGCCGCTGATCCTCACCACGTCCTCGATCTGCACCGCACCCGAGAGCTCGCGCGCCATTTCGTACAACGACCCAGCCCGGTCTTCGCGGTGCGCCGCCACCCGCGCCTGGAAGCGCAGGCCCGCCGTCAACTGGCCGGTGATCAACCCCACCGCGAGCATGATGAAGAAGGTGAGCAGATACTGCACGTCGCTCACCGCGAAGGAGAAGCGCGGCGGCACGAAGAAATAATCGAACGCACACACGCCGAGCACGGCGGCGAGCGCCGCCGGACCGCGGCCGAGGCGCACCGCCACCAGCACGACGGTCAGGATGAAAATGGCGACGATGTTGGAGCGGTCGAAGCGTGCCGCGAGCGGCATGGACAGCGCCGTCACGGCCGCGCAGGCGAGTGCCGCCCACAGATAGCGCAGCCGTTTGCGCAACCGGCGCTCGCCGCTGCGCGGGCCGGACGACGCGGCGTCGTGACGCCGGCGGGCGGCGGCGTCCGCAGCGGGGCGGCCGATCTCGATCAGGTCGATGTCGGGGGCGAGCTGCGCCAGCCGTTGTCCGCTCGAGCGCTGCCAGGGCCACAGACGGCGGCCCGCGTCGCGGCCGATCACGAGCTTCGACAGATTGTGCGTGCGTGCATAGGCCACCGCGCTCTGCGCGACGTCGGCCGCGGCAAGGACGGCCGTGGTGGCGCCCAGACGCTGGGCCAGCGACAGCGTCGCTAGGATGCGTTCGCGCCGCGGCACCGGCAGACGCTGCAGGCCCGGCGTCTCGACGTAGACGGCGTGCCAGTCCGCGTTCAACTGCGTCGCCAGGCGCGCGGCGGCGCGCACCACGCGCTCGGCGCCGGCATCCGGTCCGACGCAGGCCAGCAGGGCCGCCGCCGTCTTCCAGACCGAGCCGATGGCACGCTCGGCGCGATAGGCCTGCACGTCGCTCTCCACCCGGTCCGCGGTGCGCCGCAGGGCGAGTTCGCGCAGTGCCAGCAGCACCCCCCGGCGCTCGACCGCGGGCCGCGCCGCCGCGCTCTGGCGGGTCACCACACGGCGTTGCGCCGCCGCCTCGTCCAGCACCTCATCCGGCGGCAGGTCGATGAGGAAGATGTCGGCGGCGCGGTCGAACACCGTGTCCGGCACGGTTTCCGTCACCCGCTCCGGCGTGATGCTGCCCAGCACGTCGGTCAGGCTCTCGAGGTTCTGGACGTCGAGCGTGGTCGACACGTCGATGCCCGCCGTCAGCAGCTCCTCGACGTCCTGCCAGCGCTTCGGGTGGCGCCTCCCGGCGCGGTTGGTATGCGCCAGCGGGTCGATCAACAGCAAACCCGGCCGCCGCGCGAGCGCCGCGTCGAGGTCGAACTCGCCGCCCGGCTCGCGCGCGGGCGGCAGGCACTCGAGCCCCTCGAGGAGCGCCGCCGTGTCGGCTTCGTCGCGGCCGCCGACCACCCCCACCACCACGTCGCGGCCCGCGGCCGCCGCCCGGTCCCCCGCCGCCGCCGAAGTTGGCCGAGGGACGGGTCGTCGTCGATTACTGGGAAAAATGGACCAGCGACGAGGGGCGGCAGATGCAGAGCA
>CAZZYJ010000318.1:3670-3934 GCA_964658215.1 uncultured Steroidobacteraceae bacterium
CGTCGCGGCCTTCGGCCGCCGCCCGCCGCGCCGCCGTCAGCAGGGCATGGGTCCTGCCCGCCGCCGCCGCCGCGCCGAAGTAGATGCGCAGTTTGCCGGCGCCGGACGTGCTTGGAGTGGACATGCAGCGCCATTGTGCGCGATCCGCCCGCGCCGCTCTAGCGCGCTCGCAGACGCCCTGGCCGCGCGCCGGCCGGGGCGCCGCGTGCACCGGGGCGCGCAGGGCTGCCCCGCCTGCGCACGGCCGGCCACCTCTGCTAGGGT
>CAZZYJ010000319.1:0-3927 GCA_964658215.1 uncultured Steroidobacteraceae bacterium
CCGCCGGTTTTAAACAGCGCCAGCACGACGGAGGATGCCTGCTCGCCCTGGTTGACGAGATCGCGGCGGAATGCAAGATTGCCCGCGCTGAACAAAGATGTGTTCATGGACCGCACCAGGGCGACGGCGCCGATGCTCAGGATCAACAGGACGATCAGGGTGAATACGAGCACTACGCCCTGTTCGCGCGCCACGACTCGGTCGCGGCCATGGAAGTGCTCGCGCGCGTTCTTCACGAAGTGGGTGCTCCGTTCAGCAGGAGCATGTTTCGCAGTGGAACCGTGAACTCGAACACCCGATAGCGGTAGTGCAATTGATCGCCCGTGAGGTACACGGTTTTCTGCAAGACGTTGCCCGATGCATCAGTGAGCCCGTTGAAGAACACGAGGGTCGACGGGGACACCGCGTTCTTGTCGTAATAATTTCCGCGCAGAACCAGTGCCACCCGCACGCTGACGATCGTTCTGATGGTACCGGGGTTGCCCATGACGGAGGCGATGTCGTAGGGCGCGGCTTTGGGGCTGGCCCAGGTGTCCTGTACACCCTTTTTAGCGGTGTCGATGCCATAAATTGCATGCATTTGATCCACGCCGTCGGCGATCGCCTGGGCTGCATCGGCGCCGGAATTTTGCACCAGTTTAAGGTTCTGCAGCAGGTCGTAACTGTAGAGAGTCCGGTTGGCATCCACGCCGAACAGCTGAAATGCGACGTTATTCGCCACCGAGTTGCCGATGGGCGTTACGTAGCTACCCGAACTGGTCGAAAGCGTGGCGAGCGATGTCGGGCTGCCGGCGGTGTAGTAAGTCCCCGAGAGGGTTATCGACGAGGACGCAACGCTGTTGACCTGCTCCAACAAACAATCCGTCGTGCCGCTCTGGCTGACCAGGGCAAGGTCCTGGGTCAGGAAACCCACCGTGTTATCCAGAACCAGGGACGTGGAGCTGCCCGAACCCGTGACCAAGCGGGAAACGCCGCCGGCGGCTCCCGAGCCTCCCATCACCACCAACACATCCGATGTGTTGCTCGGGTCTTGGTTGTAGGCGATCAGCAGCGGCGCGACACGAAGGCCGGAAGGCGCTCCTGCCAGAAACGCCTGGAAGGGAGTGGGGAAGGCTGCAGTGCGTGGCAGGAGGGTGGCGCCGCCTCCCGCGGCGTTCATCCGGCAGCCGAGGACGCCATGGTCGGCGGGGTACGCCGATTCGGCGATGGCCGACCCCGCACTGCGTAGTGCACGGTCCAGCGCATAGAATGCATAGGCACCGGTCTGCTCGGTGTCGTTGGTCGAGGTCGTGATGCGTTTTTGATTTTCGCTGGTGATCAGCAGGCTGGTGATGGCGAGGGTGAGGCCCAAGCCGATCAACACGGCCACCATGAGCTCGATCAGCGTCATGCCGCGCTGCCTGTGGGGCGCCGCGCCGCGAACCCCTACGCGAGCACCGTGCAAAAGAAGGTTCATGGCAGGATTACGCGAGTCGTCAACGAACTCGACGTGTCGAGCAGCGCTCGGGAAGGCGGTTTCCACGTGATGACGATATCGGCGGCGTTGGTCGTGCCGACCTGCTTGATGACGAGCAAACCGTTGGGCAGACCAGTCTTCGTGGGATCCGCTATGGCGGTCTGCCAGGCTGTCATCGTGGCGGCGGGGATGGTGACGGTGCCCGCCAGCCACATGGTGCTGCCCACCTCGTTGGCGAACAGCGCCGCACGATTACGGTCCTGCGCATCCGAAGAGAAGTTGATCGCGCGCGCTTCGAGCCCCATCAGCCCGAGGACGCCGAACGAAAAAATCAGCAAGGAAATGAGACACTCGAGCAACGCGAGGCCCTGCTGGCGCCCACCGAGGGGCGGTACGGCGCACCTGGCAGGGCGCCCGCCCAAACCCAGGGCAAAGAACCTACGGGGGCGTCTGGTCATGGCGCTCAGCAACCGTCCGGGTCGGTGGTCGACAGCACCTTGTTCGGATTGCACATGTGGACCTGGCCACCGAGGCTCACCTGCACCTGCAGCTGCAGATCGGCACCGGCTTTTTGCACGAGGTAGGTCCACTTGGGCGGCGTCGTGGCAGGCAGGGCATTGCACGATCCGCCGGCGACACCGGTCGTGTTGTTCATGACCAGGCGGCCTACCGAATTGAAACAGATCTCTGCGGGCCCGCCGGAAATCGTGACGCCCGTGCTGGTGCTTGCCGTGAGCACGCCTGATTCGACGAAGAACGCAGCAGCTTCGCTGTTGTCGGTCATGGACGGGATGACGTTCACGGACCAATATGCACCCCCGGCGGCGGCCGTGAGACTGGTTTGCGGAGCAGGGCTGTTGGTGAGCGAGAAGACAACCTGCCGGCTGCGACGCAAAGACTCCGCCTGTGCCAGGCGAATACCGTTTTGCAAACCGTCGGCGACGGTCCGCACCTTCACGTTGCTGATCCAGGTTGACATCGAAGGCACCGCGAGAGCAGAGAGAATCCCAAACACGACGATGGTGATAATCACCTCGATCAAGGTGAATCCCTGCGACGGTGAGATGGGGCGTTTCAACATCCGCCCGGCTTCGTCACCCATCCCGTGGTGCAGCTGGCCCAGCCCGCGGGGGCCGGTGACCCGACCACGGTGGTCATGACGTTGGTGTTGTCCACCGTGTAGGTAAATGCTTTCGTATTGTTGTTGCCGTTGTAGCCGCCCGCTGCCTGCAACGTGTAAGTCGTCAGGGTGGGGGCCACGGAACACGAAAGTTGGAAGCTGCCGACCACCAATGTCGGCGCGGCGGCCAGGCAGGGCGATGTAACCGTGCTCGTGGACATATAGGTTCGGTTGTCCTGGTAGTACCGTTCCATGTTCGCGCGCAAAGCCGACAGGCCGTTGGTGGCGTCGACGAGCTGTCCGCGTATCACGTAATTGCGATAACTCGGATAGGCGATGGCAGACAAGATGGCGACGATCGCCACCGTGATCATGAGTTCGATCAGCGTGAAGCCCGCATTTTTTCGGCGGGCGGGGCCGGGATGGAGGGATGTCATGACGACATCTTAGAGGCCGAATCTGTCGCGAAACTTGCGCTCACCGGCCTTTATGGTGGATCTGCGAACGGAATCACATTCTCGCGACGCCTGCGCTTGTAGCTGGGACGCAGCCGAGCCCCACCCGCCACTATCTCGCGCGCGTGGCCGTGACCTGGCTCACGAATGGACTACCGACTGCGCCGGCACGACCCTTGACGCGCCAGCAGCGCGCCCCTCATCCCTCAGTTCGCGCTGTACCCCCGTCCCTCCACGCACGCCAGCATCGCGCGCCGATAATCAGCCGCATTGGCGGCGTCCGCACCAGCCTGGCTCACCGCCCATTGCTGGCAGTCACGCTTGTCGGCCGACTGCTGTTCGGGGGTCTGGCCGTTACGGGGATACATGAAGAGCTGCGCATCGACACCGGCGCCGGGTGAACCGCCGGCGGCAGACCCCGGCGCGACGGCGGGCCCGCCCGAGGCGTCCACGCCGACGTTCGCGAGGGCCTGATCCGCGGGCGGGGGATCCGTCGCGGTGTAGCCCTGGTAGTCCGGGTTCCAGGTGTAATACACGTCGTTGGCGTAATAGTACGGAACGCTGTCATACCAGTAGGTCGCGTAGGCCAACGGCAGCACCGGCAAAAACCAGGAGTACCCGTAGCCGTAATAGGCCCGCGGCCAATAGCCGCCCCGCCAGTAGCCACCATTCCAGTACGCACCGGTGGAGTACCCATGACGGTAGCCGCCGCCGCCTGCGTAACCCGGGCCGCCGACGTGGCCACCATAGCCGCCGTGATAGCCCTGCACGCCGCCGCCATACCCATGTACCGCGCCGCCGGCAAAATGACCGCCATAGCCGCCGCCTGCGAAGTGGCCGACGGCATTGCCGCCGTTGAAACGTCCGCCGCCGAAGTGTGCGCCGCCGACGCCCCC
>CAZZYJ010000320.1:0-3924 GCA_964658215.1 uncultured Steroidobacteraceae bacterium
GCCGTGCCCGGCGCGAGCACCGTGCTGTGCTGGGTGCGCGCGCCGGCCAGCAGTCGACGCTCCGGCCCCCACGAGCCCACCTGCAGCAGCTCCCAGCCGAAGACGTCCTCGAGCGCCAGGCGCACGAGCGCCGCCTCCTCGCGCAGCACGTAGGCGCCCAGGGGGTCGCTGAACCAGTCGACCGGCACATCGTCACGGGGGGATTCCAACCGAGGCTCCTTCATCAAACTACTGGCGCACCGCGAATGTTACAGGTTAAATACTGCGCAAAATGACCAACCACACATCGCAGCTTCGCGTGCGGCCGGTCCGTGCATTCGCCGACAACTACATCTGGCTGATCGAGCCGCCGGGCGCCGCGGGCCGCGTGGTCGCCGTCGACCCGGGCGATGCCGCCCCGGTGCTCGCCGAACTCGACCGCAGCGGCGCAAGCTTAGCCGCGATTCTGCTCACCCACCATCATGCCGACCACATCGGCGGCGTGGCGGAACTTCTGGCGCGCGGCCCTGTCCCCGTCATCGGCCCGGACGACGAGCGCATCCCGCTGCGCACCCGCACCGTGCGGGACGGCGAGCGTTGCGACCTGCCGGAGTTGGGACTTGGCTTCGATATATTGGCCGTGCCGGGGCATACGGTGAGCCATGTTGCGTTTTGGGGGCATGGCGCGCTGTTCTGCGGAGATACGCTGTTCAGCGCCGGCTGCGGTCGAATGTTCGAGGGTCACCCTACACAGATGAGCGCGTCACTGGAGCGTCTGCGGGCGTTGCCGCCGCAGACCCGGCTGTACTGCGGCCACGAATACACGGCCGCCAACCTGCGCTTCGCGGCGGCGGTGGAGCCGGCCAACGACGCGGTGGCGGCGCACGGTGCCGCGGTGGCCGCCCTGCGCGCCGCACAAGAACCGACGCTGCCATCGGACCTCGCGCTGGAGCGGCGCATCAACCCGTTCCTGCGCTGCGATACGGACACCGTGCGCGGTGCCGCCGAGGGTTACGCCGGCCGGTCACTGGCCGACGCCGTCCAGGTGTTCGCGGTGCTGCGCGCCTGGAAGGACGGGTTCCGCTAGGAACCCCTGCAACGCCATGCGCCACCTGGTTCTCGCCGTAGTTGCCCTCGCGCTTGCCGCCTGCGCGCCGCATCCGACGACGCCCGCCGCGCGCGAGCGCATCGTCGTGCCGACCCCGGCCACCGCGCCGGCCGGCACCACCAGCCCGAGCCCTGCCTTCGCCGCCGGCACTCCGCCCTCGATGACCATGCCCGCGGAGTGGCAGCATCACAACGGCGAGGACTACGACGACGTGTTCGACCGCATGCGTGCGGGCTTTGCGCTCGACGAGGTGCAGGAGCCGGCCATCGATCAACAGCTCGCCTGGCTGGAACACAACCCGGATTATCTGGAGCGGGTGTTCCAACGCGGCCAGCGCTACCTCTATCACGTCATCACGGAGGTGGAGGCGCGCGGCATGCCGCTCGAGTTCGCGCTGCTGCCGGTGGTGGAGTCGGCCTACGAGCCGTTCGCCTATTCGACCAGCCGCGCCGCCGGCCTCTGGCAGTTCATCCCGGGCACCGGCGTGCGCTTCGGCCTCAAACAGGGCTGGTGGTTCGACGGCCGGCGCGACGTCATCGAGTCGACGCGGGCGGCGCTCGACTACCTGCAGGCCCTGCACGATGAGTTCAACGGCGACTGGCTGCTGGCGATCGCCGCCTACAACGTCGGCGAGGCCGCGGTGGAGCGTGAGCTCGCGCACAACCGCGAACTCGGCAAGCCCGCCGACTTCTGGCACCTGAATCTGCCGGCCGAAACGCGCGCCTACGTGCCGAAGCTGCTGGCGCTCAAGCGACTGATGGCGGAACCGGAACGCTACGGCCTCGAATTCGCGGTGATCCCGAACGAGCCGTACTTCGCCGTCATCCAGACCGGCTCGCAGATCGACCTCAAGGTGGCCGCCAGGCTGGCGGGCACCCGTTACGACGAACTGGTGGCGCTCAATCCGGGCTACAACCGCTGGGCGACGGACCCGGAGGGTCCGCACCGGCTGCTGGTGCCCATCGACGACGCCGATGCGTTCGAGACGGCGTTGAAGATCGTGTCCGCGGAGGATCGCGTGCCGCTGGTGGTGCACCAGGTCGAGCGGCGCGAAACGCTGCCGATGATCGCGCATCAATACGGGGTCTCGGCGGCGGTGCTGGAGAAGATCAACGATCTGCACGGCGGCCGGGTGGTGGCGGGCGAGTCGATCAAGATTCCGCAGATGTCCGGCCAGCTGCCCGACAAGGTGATGCTCGCCGCGTCGCGGGTGGACCGGCCGGAAACCGACCTGCCCAAGTCCGGCCGCCAGATCGTCTACCACGTGCGCGCCGGGGAGACCTTGTCGAGCATCGCGCGCCGTCACAACATCGCGGTCGGCACGCTCGCGCGGCTCAACAACCTGGGCGCCCTCGACCGGGTGAGCAAGGGCCAGCGGCTGGTGATCAAGGCCAGTGCGCGGCGGTATCGCGACGAGGGCGTGGTCAGCGGCCGGCGCGTGCTGTATACCGTGCGCCGTGGCGACACCGTCTTCAGCATCTCGCGCCAGTTTCAGGTCTCGGCGGACAAGTTGAAGAGCTGGAACGGCATCAACCAGCGACATCACATCAGAGCCGGGCAACGGCTGGTCATGTACGTCGATTCGAATCGACGGCAGGGGTAGGAGCGGACATGGGTTTTTTGAACGGCAAGCGGGCCTTGATCGTCGGCCTTGCCACGGATCGCTCCATCGCCTGGGGCGTGGCGCAGGCCATGCATCGGGAGGGCGCGAGTCTCGCCTTCTCGCACATCGAACGCATGGCCGAGCGGGTCGTGCCGCTCGCCGCGCAAGTGGGCTCGGACATCACCTTCGCGATGGACGTGGCCGACGATGCGAACATCGAGCGTGGCTTTGCCCACCTGAAGACGCGTTGGGACAGCTTCGACATCCTGGTCCACGCGGTGGCCTTCGCGCCGCGCGAAGCCCTCACCGGCCGCTTCATCGACGCGACCACGCGCGAGGGCTTTCGCCTGGCGCACGACATCTCGAGCTACAGCCTGACCGCCCTGACGCGCGCCTCGTTGCCGTTCATGACGGGGCGCTCCGGCGCCGTGCTCACCCTGAGCTATCTGGGGGCCGTGCGATCGCTGCCCGGTTACAACGTCATGGGCCTCGCCAAAGCCAGTCTCGAGGCCAACGTACGGTTCCTGGCGGCGGACTTGGGTCCGCACGGCGTGCGCGTCAACGCCGTCTCGGCGGGTCCCATCAAGACGCTGTCCGCGGCCGGCATTCCGGGGCTGCGCAAGATGCTGGCGCACGTCGCCGCGGTCTCCCCCATCAAGCGCAACGTCACCATCGAGGACGTCGGCAACGCGGCCGCGTTCCTGTGCTCCGACCTGGCCGCCGGCATCACGGGGGAGATCACCTACGTCGACGGCGGCTTCAACTCGGTGGGGATGAGTTTCCCGGGCGACGCCGACGGCACCTGATGTCAACCCGGCGGCCCCTGCTGCGTTGAACTGGAAACCATCAAGCGCGGCCCCTAGAGGTCCCAAAGGTAGTCATTATGTTAACTAGAACCCTCACCACCGTGTTGGCGGCAGGAAGCGTCCTGTTGGGCGTCGGTGCCTGCACCTCGCTGCCCGTGCGGGTGGATGCGAACCCCGCCCTGTCGGTGGGAAATTGCCACAGCTACGCGTTCGCGCACGAGCACGTCGCCAACGCCGAGGCGCCGTCGGCCTTCGGCAATCCGCTGAACGCGGAGCGGCTGCGGCTCGCCATCCAGGGCAACCTGCAGGCGCGCGGCATCGCGCAGGCCGCGGATGCCAAGTCGGCCGACTGCGTGGTCGGCTATGCCATGGGCACGCGTCAGGTCTTCGACGACAATAGGTTCGAAGCCCATCCGGTGAGCGTCCAG
>CAZZYJ010000321.1:0-3898 GCA_964658215.1 uncultured Steroidobacteraceae bacterium
GTCGAGCGGAATGCCGCTGGCAAGCAACGGCTGCGTCAAGATCGTGCCGTTCATTGACCGCACCGACCTTGTCCGCAGCAAGACCGCCGACGCTCTGTGCAGCGGCGGTCATCGTAACGCTAATTACGCCCGTTAAGGGAGCAACTGTAACGCTCGCGACATTGGTGGTTGCAGCCGGCGACGACCAACCTTGGCTCAAGTCGGCTGCTGCATTTGACGCATTCTCAGCGACGGTGGTTTCCGCTGCCGAGGCGAGACTGAGACCTTCCGTCACACGCGATCTCACGATGTAATCCTGGTAAGCCGGGATGGCAATTGCGGCCAAAATACCAATGATCGCAACCACGATCATCAACTCGATGAGAGTGAAACCCTTCTGAACCTGCTTATACATATATGGCTCCTAATGATAGAGAAAAGAAAACTGGAAACGAAACCTTGAAACGGTATCTCAAACAACGGCCGAGGCCTGTGACAGAAACGAAGCAAGCGGCGTGCCAGGGAGCAACATCAGTTTTTAAGTCTTTGAAACCCCGAATCATTAATTTCCGTTGAGGTCAGAAGTTCTACATAAGACCATTGCCCGCTAAGGTCACCAGGCCCCCCACGACGTCACAGTGTGACAATTTTTGTTATTTCCTTGATGGCCTTTAACAGAACTGAGTGCTTCATTTCGCGGGGCGTGGCGCGCGCGTCCCCGTGACAGGGGGCATATCATGGGCTTGGTTGCAAAACCTTCGCAAAATAGACGCCCTTACGTCTGCCGCAGTCGAGGTGCAATGGAGCCGTCGCCCAGTCACTCTCGTTGCCGACGTCAGTGATCCGATGGGGAATCATGTCATTGAATTTCACCCGCCCGTCACTGACCAAAGCCACAAGATCCGTACCCCCATAGAACCGTCGCCAGTGGTCAGCGCCATTGTGCTCGGTCACCACTCGGCGCGGCTGAAAAAGGCGGGGGCAAGCATCTTCGAGCCGGTTGAACACGAGATCGACGGCATGCTGACGGGCGATCACCGCCGATCGGTCAGCGGTATCTGGAACCACGCTACAAGTTACCAGGTAGCTGTTGCCGCGACGGTAGGGGTTGTCGCTTGGCGGCGGCGGCTCGGGCGAGGAAGTCTCATAGCGGATTTGCAATTCCAGAGGCTGGCCATGCACGATGATCGTGTCGCAGTCACCCATGTTAGGGCGCAGACCAAATCCTGATAGCTCGTTGTCAACGATCGGGACAGGTCTGCGGCCTTTGACGCTTTCGTAGGGCCATGGCCTGGAGAATAAGACTCTCACGTTGGGTGAGAATCGACGGATCAACGCCTTGACACGTGCACCGTTTGCGCCCTCCGGGTCCATTGTGTAGCCACCGAGAATGTTGACCATCGCGGAGTCTTCGGCGAGAAAGGGCGCAAGGAACGAATTCGACTGTGTGCCGAGGGTGAGATAAAGGTTCGGCTCGGTTTTGAGCTTTGCCGGTATGGCGAGATCGAACCACGGTCCGCCCCAAGGGGCGCCTTCGCTCCAACGAAGTTGTGCTCCCAGGCACAATTGAATACCTTGAGTGACGAAAATGACGGCTAGAATATAGTTTCGCACCTTTGGCCGTGATTCGAACAACCGAAACAGCATGCCGACAATCACGGCGCCTGTAATGCAAGCCATGGCTAGGACATAACGGCTGTTGCCGGAAACACGCAGCCACAATACCCAATAAAAGAACAGACCGAGCCCGAGCGCCGCAAGAACACGCGTGGAATCGTTGGACTGTGCTTGACCCGGCTTGGGCGACGTCTGGCGAAAGCGTCTTAAGCCCCAGTGAGCGACGAACAGAACGATGAGAGCCAGGAGTATGGCGTAACGCGGATCCGGCGCACTCATTTCCTCATGTACCATTACTCGGGGATCGATCATCGAAAATGGACGCCATAGCGCCTCGCCAAGCGACTCGGGAATAAATCGGTAGGCGGTCCCGCCGGAATCCGTAGGAAAATCTGGAGAACGAAATATCTGGTTGAACATCGGAAACATTGGGTTGCCGAAGACCATTGCCAGACGATACGACCACGGCGCAGCGACGACCACGAAGCCGATGCCAAGCGACATACCGTAGACGACACCGTGGCGGATTCTGCCCTTCCAACCCAGTGGCAGCATCGCGAGCACCGCGACCGCCGAGATTGCCGACAGCGCATTGCTGAGTTTGAAGGCACTGGCCGCTCCAAGAATAAGTCCGGCAAGGATCACTCGCGATAGTCGTGGTCGTCGCACTGCATCGGTCAGGAGTAACCACCCGCCCAGCGCCAATTCCGCCGTCGTGATGTCGGCAAAGCATGAGCCGATTTGCTGCAGCAGAATGGGGTTGATGAGGGCCAGCGCAATGGCGCAGATCCCGGCAAAGACACGGCTGCGAGCATCCTTGGTGGGGCAGATGGCTACGCCAAGCTCAAAACAAAGCCATAGAATAATGCTGTGCAGGGCTGCAAAAATTGAAGATATCGCCAGCGCGGGCAGACCTGAACGCACCATCGCATAGAAGGGTATGTAAGCGTAAGGGTTTAAATACGAGAGCGATCCGGCCGCAAAATAATCCTGATCGAAGCGATCGTTCAGCGCGCTGAACCCCAAATAGAGGTGGTAATTCTGCGTGTCCCAAGCCGTGTCTTGGCCGAGCACGTAATTGCAAACGAGAGCCAACACCACACAGGCGAGATAGATGAACCAACGGTACGGAACCGCGACGTCTCTGATTTTAGTGAGTCGAGCGGCGGGCGTGGATAGCGCTTCCAGGGCGTGCTCGGCTATGCTCATACCTCATGCCTTACGATTCTGGGCTCCACAACCTCCAGGTTTTGATTTGCCGTGAAAGCCATCAATAATCGATTACATTGCACCCGTGGGCGCTCAAATCGAGGTATCGTCAGAGTCATATCGGCGCATACCTTCGCAGATCACGGGAGGAGGGTTCGCGGACCGGTAGTCACTATTACATATTCACCCGATACTGCTTTGTGCTTTGAGTCACGAAAGCATTATTCGTTTTTAAGACGATCGAACAAAGCATCGATGAACGACGAGTCGCCATTCCCCGTGACAGGCAGTCATTCGTGAGGCAGGCGCTGGATCGTGATAATTTGATGGTCGGTAAACACGCCCGGTGCCCCGGGAGAGAAAAAACGCCTTTTGGGATGCGGCCCGCCGCGCAGCCACCCGATCGCGCGGCCGAGTTGGTTCAGCAACCATGGGCTCACCAGGTAAACCACCTGCGACGCCAAGTAGATTGCCGACCGCCAGAATGGTAGCCGGCGGTACTTAAGTGTGACGGCCTCGGGTGTCTGTAACCCTCTGCCTTCATGCCAGATATTGAAATACCGAAGCGACGGGAAGGTGATGTGCTCAGGGAAACTCGAATACCAGAAGCGCGACCGGAACACCCGGCGCCATAGGAAATTGCCGGCATCGCCGGTCGCGATGATCAGGCTGCCGCCCGGTGCAAGGTATTGTAAAGCCTGGTTCAGCAACTCCCCGGGATCCGCGACATGCTCGACAACGTCGATCATCGTGATCGCATCGAATAGTTGCGGAGGTAGTTGTGCGAGAGTGGGGGCTAGTATCGTCAATCCCCGTTGTTTCGCGGCCGTGCCGGCAGCCACTGACGGTTCGATCCCGTACTTCTTCAGATCCATGGGAAGCGTCAACAGGAAATCTCCCGCGCCACAGCCCACATCGAGCACGCCGCACGGTCGGACCCTTTGCGCGATGATTCCGCGGATAGTCGCGAGATCCTGCCGCCCGCCGTCCGCGTTCCATTCATCCGCGGCGCCATTCGCGTACAGATCCAAATACGCCGAGGTCGGTAGGATTGGATGCCGGAACATGGACTGACAAGACTCGCAACGCCATA
>CAZZYJ010000322.1:0-3890 GCA_964658215.1 uncultured Steroidobacteraceae bacterium
GCACGGCATCGCCCGCACACGGCGCACCGAGTTCGATGACGCAGTCGCCGAGCCCGTGGCGTGCGAGGAGGTCGCGCGCCTCGCCCACGCGCGCCGCGGCGACCTGCACCACCGCGCCCGGCTCCTCGGCGAAACAGGCCGCGAGCGGATCCGCGGCCAACACGTCGAGGTCGAGGCCGCAGCGGCTGGCGAACGCCATTTCCAGCACCGTGATCAACATGCCGCCGTCCGAGCGGTCATGGTAGGCGAGCGCCAGGCCGCACTCCTTCAGCTCGCGCACGGCGTCGAAGAACGTGCGCAGCAGGGCGGGCGAGTCGAGGTCGGCGGGCACGCCACCGCGCAGGTTCCACACCTGCGCCCAGCACGACCCGCCGAGCCGGTTGGCGCCGCGACCGAGATCGATGAGGAGCAGTCGCGACTCGCTCGACAAGTCGAGCTGCGGCGTCAAGGTGCGCCTTACGTCCGTCACCGGCGCGAACGCGGAGATCACCAGCGAGACCGGCGCGACGACCGCGTGCGCGCCCGCGGCGTCGGTCCAGGCCGTGCGCATGGACAGCGAGTCCTTGCCCACCGGTATGGTGATGCCGAGTTCCGTGCACAACTGCGCGCCGACGGCGCGCACGGTCGCGTACAGCGCGGCATCCTCGCCCGGCTCGTTGCACGCGGCCATCCAGTTCGCCGAAAGTCGTATATCGCTCAAGGCGCGGACGTCGGCGGCCAGGATGTTGGTGATCGCCTCGGCCACGGCGAGACGGCCCGAGGCCGGCGCATCCAGCAGCGCGGCCGGCGCGCGCTCGCCGAGCGCCATGGCCTCGCCGGTGTACCCCTCGTAGGCGCTGGTGGTGACCCCCACGTCGGCCACCGGCACCTGCCAGGGACCGACCATTTGATCGCGGCTGATGAGGCCGCCGACGCTGCGGTCGCCGATGGTGATGAGGAAGGATTTGTCGGCGATGGTCGGCAGGCTGAGGCAGCGCTGCAGCGACTCGGCGAACGAGATGCCGGCCGTGGACAGGGGGACCGCGCTGCGCGCGACGCTGCGCACGTCGCGGGTCATGCGCGGCGCCTTGCCGAGCAGCACGTCGATGGGCATGTCGACGGGCGTCGGCCCGAGCCACGGATCGGTGACGCGCAGCACGCCGTCGTCGGTGATCTCGCCGACCACGCTCCACGGACAGCGCTCCCGCTCGCACAGCGCGGCGAAGCGCTCGACGCTGCCCGGCACCAGCGCGAGCACGTAGCGCTCCTGGGCTTCGTTGCACCAGATTTCCATGGGCGACAGATCGGACTCCGCGCTCGGGATCTTGCGCAGGTCGATGCGGCCGCCGCGCCGGCTGTGGGCGATGGCCTCGGGCAGCGCGTTCGACAGGCCGCCCGCGCCGACGTCGTGGATCAAGAGAATGGGATTATCCGCCCCGAGCGCCCAGCAGCGGTCGATGACTTCCTGGGCGCGGCGCTGCATCTCGGGATTGCCGCGCTGCACGGACGCGAAATCCAGTTCCGACGAACGCTGACCGCTGGCCACCGAGGACGCCGCGCCGCCGCCCAGGCCGATCAGCAGGGACGGACCGCCCAGCACCACGAGCGGCGCGCCGACCACGACCACGCGTTTTTCGACGTCGGTGCGCCGCACGTTGCCGAGGCCGCCGGCGAGCATGATGGGTTTGTGGTAGCCGCGCACGACGCTGCCGCCCCCGCTGCGGTCGCCCTGCTCGAAGACGCGGAAATAGCCACAGATGCTCGGCCGGCCGAACTCGTTGTTGAAGGCGGCCGCACCGAGCGGCGCGGCCAGCATGATGTCGAGCGCCGAGGCGATGCGCTCCGGCTTGCCGAAGTCCTGCTCCCAGGGCTGCACCGCGCCCGGAATTTTCAGATTCGACACGGCAAAGCCGGTGAGTCCCGCCTTGGGCTTGGCGCCGATGCCGGTGGCGCCTTCGTCGCGGATTTCGCCGCCCGCGCCGGTCGCGGCGCCCGCAAACGGCGAGATGGCCGTCGGATGATTGTGGGTCTCCACCTTGAGCAGGATGTCGACCGGCTCGAGCACACCGTCGTAGCGCAGGGTGTGGGGATCGGGGAACAGCCGCACGGCCGTCGCGCCTTCGATCACCGCCGCGTTGTCCCGGTACGCGGACAGCACGCCGGCAGAGTTCCTGGCGTAGGTGGCGCGGATCATGTCGAACAGCGACTCGGGCTGCGGCACCCCGTCGATGATGAAATCGGCGTTGAAGATCTTGTGCCGGCAGTGTTCGGAGTTGGCCTGCGCGAACATCATCAGCTCGACGTCGGTGGGGTCGCGGCCGAGCCGGCCGAAGGCGTCGACGAGGTAGCCGATCTCGTCCGGCGACAGCGCGAGCCCCCACTGCACGTTGGCGGCCGCGAGCGCGGCGGCGCCGTCGGCACCCAGGGCGACGGTGCGCAGCGCGCGGGCGCTGCCGGAACGAAATACCCCGCCGGACTCGACCAGCGCGGCGAGACCGGCGGCGAGGTCCGCGGCGCAGTCAGCAGCGGGATCCAAGGCGCCGTCATCGTCCGCAGCGCCGTCATCGCTTTCGCCGACCACCCAGGCGGATTCGGTCATGCGGTCGTGCAACGACGCGCCCAACGCAGCGAGCTCGGTCGGACCGAGGCCGGGGCGTGCCGCGACGAAGAACAGTGTGCCGCGCTCCAGCCGTCGCACGGCGCCCAGTCCGCAAACGTGGGCGATGTCGGTGGCCTTGCTCGACCAGGCCGACACCGTTCCCACCCGCGGGGTGACCAGCAGGCGCCCGCCGCGGTCGGTGGTGGCCGGCGCCCGCGGCCCGTAGGTGAGCAGCTGCTCGAGGACGCCGAGCGCCGCGCCGTCGAGCGGGGTGGTGACGTCGACGAAATGGACGTACCGCGAGGACAGCGCCGTCACCCGCGCGTCGCGGGCCTGCAGCGTGCGCAGCAGTTTCTCGAGCCGAAACTGCGACAGCGCGGGCGCGCCGAGCAAACTAAACATGCGACATTCCGGACAACGATTACTTGCGGGCGTTCGTATCGCCGCCTGGCGTGTAGAGGGGGACCGGAAATTGCGCCACGTTCGAGCCCTCCAGGGCGACGATCTTGCTGACGCCCTGCTTCTTGACCTCGTCGATGCGCAGCACCGAATGCATGGGCAGATAGGTGCGCTTCACCTCGTTGAACTCGGCCTTGATCTTTTCCTCCGCCGGGTCGACCACCACCGTCGAGCGCTCGCCGAACACCAGTTCTTCGACCTCGATGAAGCCGAACAGGCTGCCCTGGCCCACCTTGCGGGCGTAGATTTCGTAGACCTTGCCCTGGTTGACGAACAAAACTTTGAAAATGTGACTCGCGGCCATTTAGTGAACTCCGGGCATTGCTAGCATTTCATCATATTACACGGGCACTTAGCGCAAACCCTCGGGCCCGGCCGTACCCTTCGATGGAGTGAGCTATGACCTTGCGCTTGAGCGTCGTCAGCGAGCACGGGACTCGCCTCGGAAAACTGACTTCCAAGGTGTTTGGCGTGCATGGGGGCACCATTGGCCGGGCAGCCGACAACGACTGGAGTTTACCCGACCCGGAACGTTACCTGTCTGGGAAACACGCCCGCGTCGACTTTCGCAAGGGCGCGTACGTGCTGGTGGACACCAGTTCCAACGGCGTCTACGTCAACGGCGCGGCCGTTCCACTCGGAAAGTATCACGATTACGGCTTGAAGGACGGCGACCTCATCCGGGTGGGCGAGTACGAGATGCGGGTCACCCTGGAGAAGGGCAACGATTTTCCCCCGGACGAGGAGGCCATCGTCGCCTACGACGGGCAGGCGGCCTCCTCGGCCGTGCGCAAAGCCACCGCCGATGATCTGGGCGCCCTCAGCGCGCCACGCGGTCGCCAGCTCGGCGTAC
>CAZZYJ010000323.1:0-3888 GCA_964658215.1 uncultured Steroidobacteraceae bacterium
ATGGGCTTGATGGGGCGGTTAGGGAGGGGGGGGTTCTGAACAGAGGTCCAGCCTGCCACACTCGGCATTCGACCGCCCGGGTTTTTCCGCGCTCCAAGCGCTCGCGGTCGCTGCCCGGAGGCGGGGCGCTTCAGGGCCTCGCCGCCACGCGGGGTTCGAGCAGCGCGTAGCGGCGCCCGTTCGGCAACGAATACTCGTGCGCGACGCTCAAGTTCGAGGCGTCGATCCACGCCGGTGGAGCGGGGGGCGGTGCCGCGGGCGGGTGCGAGACTCCGAGGCTCGTGCCGAGGCGGCGGCGCAGCGTGGCGCCCGCCGCGGCCGCGGGCAGCTGGGCGACGACGAGGCTCTGCGGGTGACGCAGCACGCGTTCCTGCAGGCGGCCGAGCGACAGCGCGTCGATGGGCCCGGCAATCAGGTCGACCATCGGCCGTGCATACATGTCGATGAACGCGCGCGTGGTCTCGTCGGGCGCGAACAAGACGAGCTCGCGGCCTAGGGCATCGTGGCCGATGGCCCGGCCGATGGCGGCAAGATCCTGCCACGCGTCTACTTGCCGGTAGATCTGCCCCGCGGGACCGATCAGCAACGCGCAGTAGGCGAACAGCAGGAGCCCCTGCGCCGCCAGCAAGCGACGGCGTCGCACCGCCCGTCCGGCCAGCAGGGCGAGCGCCAGCGCGCCGATCGAGCCTGCACCGACGAGGCCCGCATAGCGCGCGGGATGTACCAGGGTGCTCCAGGCGTCCGCGCCCACCAGCGTCCCCGCCGTGGCCGCCAGCAGCGCCGCGACTCCCAGCAGCGCGGCGGTGGCGGTGAGCGCGAGCGCGTCCCAGCGATCGTGCGCGGCGGGCCCGCCTGCCGCCCACCAGCCGAGCAGGAGGGCGATCCCGGGGAGGGCGGGCGCAAGATAGATGTTGCGCGCGGTGGCCGCCACCGAAAGCACCGCCAGCGCCGGCAAGACTGTGGCGAGCGCGAAGCGCACGGTGTGCGAGCGGCGTTGCAGCCACGCCCGCCGCAGCGCCGCGATCACCACCAGCGTCCAGGGCCACAGATACAAGGGCAGCTCGACGAAGTATTTGCCGAAGGAATTGCGATGCGCGGCGGCATATTGCAGGTCCGCGGGCGCGTCGAGGTGGGCGAACCGTCCGACCAGATTGTTCCAGAAGAACACCTTGAGATGAGCGGGACCGTCGGTGCCTGCGTAGACGAAGCCGACCCAGGTGAGAATGATGGCCGCCTGGATGACCAGGCCCGCGAGAAGCTCCCAGCGCACGAGTTCGCGCCAACGTCTCTCCCACACCACCAGCGTCGCCAGCGCCAGTGCCGGCACCATCCACGCCGCTGCGCTCTTGCTCAAAAATCCGCACGCCAGCGCCGCGTGCATGAGGCAGTACCCGCGCAGCCGCGCCCGCGAGTCCCGTGCATGGAAGCCGTCGTACAACCCGAGCAGTGCCCCCGACACGGCGGCGAGCAGCGGCGCATCGGTGGCGAGCCAGATGGCCACCTGATAGGACAACAGGAAGGTGCTGATCGCGGCGGCGGCGACCACGCCGGCCAGCGGGCCCTCGCTGCGCCGGCCGAGCAGGCCTACTGCGAGCGCGGTGACCAGGGCATACACGAGATTGGGCAGCCGGGCCGCCCAGGCCGAGTCGCCGAAGGCGTCGATCGCGGCCGCCGCCGCCCAGTACGTGAAGGGCGGCTTTTCGCAAAACGCCTCCCCGGCGAGCAGGGGGACGGATTTGTCCTGCTGCCAGGTCATCCGCCAGGCAAGGTCGGCTTCGCGCGGCTCGTCGGGCGTCCAATAACCGCGGCCTAGCACGCCGACGCCCATGCTCAGCGCGAGCGCAGACCACAGCAGCAGCAGCGACAGGGGCGAGAGTTTCGGCATCACGCTATCCGGCGGGCGGCTCCGCCGGCAGATCCTGCGCGCCTAGCGCGGCAATGCCGCGACGAATCTGTGCGGAGAAATCGGCGCCGCGGTCCGCCTGCCTGGCGCGTTCCGTGATGCGTCCCCGGGCGCGCAGTTCGTCGAGCGTGTAGCGCATGTCCAGCCCGCGCACCTTGTAGACGTATTCCGGCAGATAACCCGACAGGAGCAGGCGGTAGTCGAGCGGCAGCCGGCCGACGATCTGCTTCATCATGTGGTACACCAGCGTGGTGCAGTTCACGGTGATGGTGTTGTAGAACCGCGGCGTGGCGACCAGCCGGTTGGCCTCGTCGAGGTAGCCGAGCAGCAGCGAACGCATCGCCGACCGCGGCATGCGCAGGCGATAAAGATAATCGTCCTCGCCGCGGACGTTGGTGCGCAGGCGGATCACGTCGCGTTCGTCGGCGGCGATCACGGTGAGTTCGAACTCCTTGAAGAATCCGCCCACTTCGGAAAACGTCTCGGCCTTCTCGCGGCGTATCTCCACCGAGAAGGCCAGCTGCGCGCCGTCGTCGAAGCCGAAGGATATCAACATGTGTGCGATCGCGCCGACGGTCCAGTACGACATGATCATGTCCACGGAGCGCAGCCGGTCCAGATCGTAGCTGCGCGTCTCCCAGCGTTGGGTGTAATCCGTCTCGCTGCGCCAGTCGAAATTACGCACGTTGTGCAGCGTCAACTGGCCGTCCTCGAGCGTACCGTTCGTCATGCGCGCGACGTCGTCGGACCATAGCCGGTCGTTGGAGGCGGGAATGCGCTGCCACCAGAACAGCAGGCCGGCGAAGATCAGCACGAACAGCCCGATCCCGAGGCCGGCGCGGCCGTGCCACGAGGCCCCGAGTGCGGCAACGCAGCCGACCGTCCAGGCCGCCATGCACAGCGCCTTGCCGAACGTACCGCCGGGGCCTTGATACCACAGCGCGAAGCCGCCCCACACGGCCGCGATGCCCAGTACGAGGCTCGCGACGGCGGCGCCGACGACGGTCAAGAGATGTGTTTCGCTGGGTGGCATACCTGGGGCGGGGGCGGTCGACACCCGCATTGTGCCAGGGTCCGGGCCGGCCGGCGGTTCAGGCGATGCCGCGCTCCTGCAGAAACTGCCCGAGGATTTTCGCGGTGTGGCTTTTGCCGGGCTTGCGCACGACCGCGTCGGGCATGCCCTGCGCCACGATGCAGCCCCCGCCGGCGCCGCCCTCCGGTCCCAAATCGATCAGCCAGTCCGCGGCGGCCATGATGTCCAGATTGTGTTCGATCACCACCACGCTGTTGCCGGCCTCCACCAGCCTGTGCAGCACGGTCAGCAATTTCTCCACGTCGGCCATGTGCAGCCCGACCGTGGGCTCATCCAACACGTACAGCGTGTGCAGCCGTTCGCGCCGCGCGATGTCCATCCCGAGCAGGTCGGTGCGCACCTTCGCCAGTTCGCTCACCAGCTTGATGCGCTGGCTCTCGCCGCCCGACAACGTCGGGCTCGGCTGTCCCAGGCTCAGGTAGCCGAGTCCCACGTCGGCCAGCAGAGTCAAGGGGTGCGCGATGCTGCGCTGAGCGGCGAAGAATTCCACGGCATCTTCCACGCTCAGGCCGAGCACCTCGCCGATGCTCCGGCCCTTGAACAGGATGGACAGGGTTTCCTTGTTGAAGCGCTGCCCGTTGCAGACGTCGCAGGGCACCTGCACGTCCGGCAGGAAGTTCATCTCGATGCGCTGCATGCCCTGACCTTCACAGGCCTCGCAGCGACCGCCGGCGGTGTTGAAGGAGAAGCGGCCGGCCGTGAAGCCGCGGATGCGGGCATCGGTGGTCTCGGCGTACAACCGGCGGATCGAATCCCAGAAGCCGACGTAGGTGGCGGGGCAGGAGCGCGGTGTCTTGCCGATCGGCGTCTGATCCACCTCCAGAACGCGGCTGACGCGCTCCCAGCCGGCGATGGATGCGCAGCCCGTGGGCGCCGCCGGCGGCCGCCGGGG
>CAZZYJ010000324.1:0-3841 GCA_964658215.1 uncultured Steroidobacteraceae bacterium
ACCGGCCGCTGCCTCGCCGGCCGCCGCGCCGCTCGTCCCCGCACCGTCCGCCGCCGTATCGTCGAGCGCGAACTGCGCGCCCGCCACCAGCCACAGCTCGGCGAGCAGGCTCCCGCGGCGGGGCTTCCACTCGGCCGGCGCGCGCGGGGCCGTCTCCGGACGCGGGGCTGCGCCCGGTGCCGCCCCCTCGCCGTCGTCCGCGGTGTCGCGCCGCCCGACCGTGGCGCTCAGGTACAGCATGGATTTGGCGCGGGTGCAGGCCACGTAAAGCAGTCGCTGCGCCTCGAGCCCGGCGGCATCGCGGGTCTGGTAGCGCAGGAATTCGAACAGATCGTCGGCCGGCTGACCGATGCCGGGGCGCGCCGCGAGCACCAGCCCGTCGCGGCCGGCGCGCGCGAACTCGTGCGACAGCAACAGCTGATCGCGGCTGCGCGGGGTGTGCCGGTCGAGCGCGGGCACCACCACCATGTCGAATTCCAGGCCCTTCGACTTGTGGATGGTCATGATCTCCACCGCCGCCTCGCCGCCCTGCACCGCATAGAGGTCGGCGAAACTCTGCGCCATCTCGGCCGCATCCGGCACGCCCGACTCCTGCCAGTCGCGAAGCCGCACGAACACGCGCCGCGCATGGTCCAGCTCATCGGCGGCGGGCGCACAGCCGGGGCCGCCGAGCGCGAGCCAGGTCTGCTCCACCCAGCGCGGCAGCGCCACGGCGGTGCCGGCGGCGAACGCCGCCTCGAACACCGCACGCAGCCGCTCACAGCGGGCGCGTCCCGCGACGCTCAGGCGCGCGAGCACGGCCGCCTCGTGCATCGCCTCCCAGACGAGCGCGGCCCCCTGCGCGACCGTCAGCAGATCGGCGAGGTCGAGCCCCGCCCACGGTGCGCGCAGCACCGCGAGCCACGCGATGCGATCGCCGAGATGCAGCAGCGCGCGCACCAACATCACGAGATCGCGTACCACCGGCCGGTCGTGCAACGGTTCCAGGTCGACCGCGCGGAAGGCGACCGCACGGGCGCGCAGGGCCGCCGCGAGCTCGCGGGCATGCGAGCGGGCACGCACCAGCACGGCCACGCGCCACTGCGGGTGACGCGCGGTTTCCTCGGCGACGGCGCGGGCGATGGCCTGCGCCTCGTCGGCACGGCTCGCGAAGCCGCGCAGCACCACGCCCGCCCCCGGCAGCGCGGCGGGCACGGCCGCCTGGCTCGCACGAAACGCGATGGCGCCGCGCTCCCGGTCGTCGCGGCGCGGCAGGATGCGCGCGAAGCTCCGATTGATCCACTCGACCAGCACCGGCGCAGAACGAAAATTGCTGGTCAGACGCTCGACGTCGAACTGCACGTCGCCGATGCCGTCCTCGGCGAGTTCAAGAAACGCGCGCACCTCGGCCTGGCGGAAGCCATAGATGGATTGCATGGGATCGCCCACGCAAAAGAGACTGCGCCCGTCGGCGCGCTGCCAGCCGGCGGTCAACAACTTGACCAGTTCGAGCTGTGCGCTCGAGGTGTCCTGGAACTCGTCGACCAGGATGTGCTGCAGACGGTAATCCAGGCGCAGGCCGAGATCGGTGGGCTCCGCGGCCGTACCGAGGGCACGCAGGGCGGCCAGCGAGACCGCCGGAAAATCCACCGCACCCTGCTCGCGGAACACGTCCGCGAGATGCGCCGCGGCGAGCACCAGCACGCGCGCCACCTCGCGCACCCGGCTCCATTGTTCGTCGTCGTAGCGCGGCTCGGGCAGCGCGCGGATCTCGACGAGGGCGGCGAGCACCCGCGGCTCACGGTCCAGCTCGGCAAGGAGATCTTGCATCGGCTGCTTGTCGAGACAACCCGGCGGAAAGCCTTCGTTCTTGGTGAACCGCTTTCGATACTGCGCCTCGCCGGTCAGCAAGAGCGCCGCCGCGACACGCCAGCGCGCGACGTCCTCGGCGCCGGCGCGCAGCGCCGAGCCGTCGCGTTCCCACCCCGCCATGTCGGCCCGCAGCGCCGCGCAGCGCCGCGCCGCGCCATGCAGCAGTGCCGACAACGCCGCGAGCTTCTCCCCGCCCACCGCCTCTGCGGCGCTGCGCAGCGTGCGCGACACCAACAGCTCGAGATCCTGATCCAGCTGTTCGCGCACCCGCGCGAGCTGGGACTCGTCGAGGTCACGCGTGACGCGCAGCGTGCCCGCGAGCAGCGGCAGCCAGCGGTCCCGGCTCGGCAGCATCCCGCCGATCAGTTTCACCAGGCTGTGCCAGCGCTGGTCGTCGAGCGCGAGCACCCGCTCCACCGCCGCGCCGTAGGCATCCGCCTCGTCGTGCGCGAGCGCGCGGCGGGCCGCCTCGTGATAGAGCGGTTGCGCATTCTCGACCAGCCCCAACGCACCGCCCGCGCCGGCGGTGACGGGCAGCTGGCCGGCCAGCCAGCCGTTGAACGAATCGATGGTCTCGATGCGCAGACGCGCCGGGTGACGCTCGACGTCGATGCCGAGGCGGGTGAGATGCAGTCGCGCGGACCGGCCCAGCGCCCAGGTGCGGGGGTTCATACCTGCGGGGCACTCGGCCGCCCCGGCGGCCTGCAAGGCCCCCATGACCCGCTCACGCATTTCCTGCGCAGCACGGCGAGTGAAGGTCAGCGCCAGGATCTGCTCGGGCAGCGCGACGCCCGCCATCAGGTGCAGGTAGCGCTGCGCCAGCAGGGTGGTCTTGCCCGATCCCGCGGGCGCCTGCACCAGCACCGAGCCGCGCGCCGTGATGGCGCGCTCGCGGGCCGCGCCATCCGCGACCGGCGACGGACCGGGCGGTGGCTCGGGCGGTGACCCCACCGGCGGCGGGCGGGCCTCCGTCGGCTCAGACATCCGGCGCCTCCTCGTCGTCGAGCGCCGCCGGCACGCGGCACAGCGCCTGCAGGCGACAGGTCTCGCAGGCCCGCGCCGTCGGTGCCACGGCAGCGTGACCGGCGGCGAACTGCCGCGCGAGGGTGTCGAGACGTCGCGCCCAGTCGCCGAGCAGCGCCGCAAAGTCCGGCCGGCCTTCGAGGTCGGTGCGGCGCCCGCGTGGCTTGAAGAGGCCGTCGCGCGCGGCTTCGTAGACGAACCCGCAGTCGCCGGCGTTCACCCGCCCGTACGCCACCGCGACCAGATCCTGCGGCTGCAGCAGTGCGTAGATCGGCAGTTGGGGATTGTCGGGCCGCTCGCCGCGCCAGTCCGCCGCCGTCATGCCGGTCTTGTAGTCGATCACCACCCGGCCGCCTTCGACGAGGGTGTCCATCCGGTCGATGCGCACCGAAAACTCGAGTCCGCCGTGACGCGCGACCTGTGCACCCTCCTCCAGGCGTTCGACCACGAAGGGGGCGCGGAGCTGCTCGGTGTCGAGCCATTTGCCGAGCAACGCGGTCAGCCGCCCGACCTCCCGCCCCCGCCAGCGCCCGCCCGGGTCGCGCCGGCGCACCTGCGCGGCGATCGCCCCCGCCGCGCAGCGCGCCACCAGCTCATCGCGCGCGCCGGACTCGATCGCGAGCAGTCGCGCCGAACTGCCGAGGTCGCTCCACACATGCTCCAGCGCATGGTGCAGCAGCTCGCCGCGCTCGCGTGCGTTGAAGCCGGGCGACGGACGTTCCAGTTCGCCTGCGAGCAGACGCGTATCCGCGAAGCCACGAAACGCACACAGCGATTGCGCCCGCAGCGTCGACACGCCGCGCGTCCGCTCCGGCGCCGCGAAGGGCGGCGCCTCGACGTCGGCGCAGGACTCGAGCAGCGGCGCCCGATCAGCCTGTGCCCGCCACAGCGGACGCAGCGGCGGTGCCTCGCCGAGCAGCGCGGCGGCCGGCAGCAGGGGGCTGCGCCGCGCCGGGCGCCCGTCGGG
>CAZZYJ010000325.1:0-3789 GCA_964658215.1 uncultured Steroidobacteraceae bacterium
CACACGGCACTCAGACAGACGGCGACTAGGGATGCGACCGACAGACGGCGCGCAGTGCAGGACAGGCTGTTCATGCTAACTCCTCGACGGATTTTCGTTGGGTATCGCTCGCGCCGCGGCGGCCGGCCGCGCGTCGGCGAATCTTAATCGCTCGAACACGCGGCGGACCTTTCGCCGCAGTAAACGTTTGTAAAAGCCCGCCGTCAGCCGAGCGTGACGGGCACGAACAGCCGGTTGGCGCCGCGCTGAATGAGCAGCGCCACCTGCTTGTCGTGCGCCTCGACCATCTGGCGCAGCTGCGCCACGCTGTTCACGGCCGTGCCGTCCACGCTGAGCACCACGTCACCCGGTTGTATGCCGGCTTCGGCGGCGCGGCCCTGCGACTGCTCCACCAGGAGACCGCCGGCGCCGTTCGCCTGGCGCCGTTCGTCGGGGTCGAGCGGACGCAGCGCGAGTCCCAGCCGCGACGGCGTCTGCGGCGCGCTCCTCGCGACGGCGGGCGTCGGCGTCAGGGTGCCGATGGTGGCGGTGAGCGTCAGCGGCTTGCCGTCGCGCCAGATGTCGAAGGCGGCGCGGCTGCCCGGCGCCGAGGCCCCGATGCGCGCCGAGAGCTGGCCCGCATCGACGATGGGCGTGCCGTCGACCTTCAGGATCACGTCGCCCGGTTTGAGCCCGGCGGCGGCGGCCGCGCTGTCGGCGTCGACCTTGTCGACCAGCGCACCGTTCGGCACGGGCAGGCGGAAGGAATTGGCGAGCGACTGGTCCAGCGTCTGCACCTGCACGCCGAGGTGCGCATGCGTCGCCTTGCCGGTGGCGACGATCTGATCCTTGATCTGCACCGCGAGGTTGATGGGAATCGCGAAGGCCACGCCTTGATTGCCGCCGGAGCTCGAGTAGATCTGCGCATTGATGCCCACCACGCTGCCGCCCGCATCGAACAAGGGTCCGCCCGAATTGCCGGGATTGACGGCGGCATCGGTCTGGATGAAGGGCACGTAGCCGTCGCCGGGCAGCGAGCGCCCCTTCGCGCTGACGATGCCGGCGGTGGCGGTCTCCTCTAGGCCGAAGGGTTCACCGATGGCGAGCACGTAGTCGCCGACGCCGATCTCATCCGAGTTGCCGAGCTGCACCGTGGGCAGGGCGTGCGCGTCGATCTTGAGCACCGCGATGTCGCTGCTGCGGTCGGCGCCGAGCACGCGGGCCTTGAACTCGCGGTGATCGGCGAGCTTGACCGTGACCTCGCGGGCGCCGTCGACGACGTGTGCGTTGGTGAGCACGAGACCGTCCGCCGTGATCACGAAGCCTGACCCCTGGCCGTGCGCGGAGCCGTGCGGACGCGGCATCGGCCGGCCGCGGAACAGCTGTGCCAGCGGATCGTCGTCGCCGTTCGCGCCGGCGCCCGCGCCGGGTGCGCCGTCGCCGTCCTCGGCCGAGGTGTTCATCGCACCGGCCGTGGTGATGCCCACCACGGCCGCCTGGTTCTGCGCCACGATGGCGCGGTAGTTCGGCGTCGCGATGGGTGGGATGAAGTGCGCGGCGCCGGGTCCGGCGGTGGCGGTGGTGCTCGCGCCGGGGGCGGCTGGGCTGCCTGCTGCAGCGTTGAGGCCGGCCGCGGCAGCGGCGGTCCCGCCCGGGGCGGAAAGCGCACCGGGGGCGGGCGCGCCGGTGGACAGCAGCGTGGGGCCGGCCAAACCGGTGACCGTGCCGACGGCCAACAAGCCCGCGGCGGACCAGCCGAGGGTACGGGTGCGAATGTGCATGGGGTGTCTCCTGAGGTAACGATCGAGCCCGACGCGGGTCAGCGGCTCGAGGGTACGGTCGCACGCCCGGCTTAAGGGATTCTTAAGGCGGGAAACGCACGCTCACCGCGAGGCCACCCCCCGGCGTGTCGCCCAGCGTGACCTGCGCGCCGTGGCGCTCGGCGATGGCCTTGACGATGGCGAGCCCGAGGCCGGTGCCACCTTCCGGCGCCGAGGCGCGGCGGTAGAAGCGGTCGAACACGCGCTCACGCTCGGCGGGCGCGATGCCGGGCCCGGAGTCGAGCACCTCGAGCAGGGCGCCACCGGGGGCCGCCACGCAGCGCACCTGCACGGTGCCGCCCACCGGGGTGTAGCGCACGGCGTTGTCCACCAGATTGCGGACCAGCACGCGCAGCGGCTCCGCCTCGCCGCGCACCGTCACCGGCGCGACGGCGTCGAGCCCGAGATCGACGTGCCGCGCCAAGGCGAACACATGGGTGTCGGTGAGCGCCAGCGCCGCCGCGTCGGCCAGATCCACCGGGCGCAGCTCCGCCAGACCGGTCTGGGGCTCGCTGCGCGCCAACGCCAGCAGCTGTTCGAGCAGATGAACGGCGCGCGCCACCGCCGCCCCCAACTGCAGGCGCGCTTCGCCGCGCGCGGCGTCGTCCGGTGCCCGCTCGAGGAGCTGCAGCTGCAGACGCAGCGCGGTGAGCGGCGAGCGCAGTTCGTGCGCCGCGTCGGCGATGAAGGCACGCTGCACCGCGAACGCCTCCCCGAGGCGCGCCAGCAGCCGGTTCAACTCGGCCACCAGCGGCCCGAGCTCGCGCGGCAGCCCGTCGCCCGCGAGCGGCCGCAGGCTGCGCACTTCGCGCCGCTGCACCTCGAGCGTCAGACGCCGCAGCGGACGCAACCCGCGGCCGACGATCATGCCCACCGCGAGCAGCATCACCGGCAGCAAAAGACCGAGCGGGATCACCACGCGCAGCGCGGCGGCGCGCGCAAAGGTCTGCCGCACCCGGATGGGCTGCGCGATCTGCACCACGCCGTCCGCGGTCTGCAGCCCGTAGGCGCGCCAGGGCGCGCCGCGCAGCGACAGATCCGCGTAGCCCAGCACGGCGCGGTCGATCAACGGCAGGCCCGGCCGCGACAGATACACGCGCGCGCCGAACGGGTTCCAGATCTGCACGACGAAATCCGTGTCGCCCTGCTCCGGCGGCACTTCGATGCGCGGCGCGAGCGAGACCTGGCTACGCAGCGACAGGGCCATCTGGCGCAGCTGGTAGTCGAACAGGTCCGAGGTTTCGTTCAGCACGCGGCGGTAGGTCACCACCGCCGACATCAGCGACACCGCGGCGACCAGCACCATGAGCGCGATGGACAGGCGCGTGCGGATGGATCTCATGCCTTAGGCACGAAGTAGCCGACGCCGCGCAGGGTACGGATGGTGTCGGCCCCCAGTTTGCGGCGCAGGCCGTGCACGTACACCTCGACGGCGTTGCTGCCGATGGGTTCGTCCCACCCGTACAGCCGTTCTTCGAGCTGCGCGCGGGAGAGCACCGCGCCCGGCCGCTGCAGCAGCGCGTCGAGCACCGCGTACTCGTGCGCCGAGACCGCCACCGGCAGGCCGCCGCGTTCGACGCTGCGCGTGCGCGGGTCGAGCGTGAGCTCGCCGTGCGTGAGCAGCGTGTCGCCACGGCCCGCCGCACGGCGCGTCACCGAGCGGATGCGCGCCATGACCTCGTCGAGGTCGAAGGGCTTGACGATGTAGTCGTCGGCGCCGGCGTCGAGGCCCGCGATGCGGCTCTGCACGTCGTCGCGCGCGGTGAGGATGATCACCGGGTTCGAGCCGGCGCGTTTGCGGTAGTCGCGCAGCACGTCGAGGCCGTCACGCTGCGGCAGGCCGAGATCGAGCAACACCAGATCGAACGGCGTGGTCTCGAGCGCCGCCGCGGCGCTGCGCCCGTCGCGCATCCAATCCACCGCGTAGCCTTCCTGGCGCAGCGCGGTGCGCAGCCCTCCCGCGATCATGCCGTCGTCCTCGACCAGAAGT
>CAZZYJ010000326.1:0-3769 GCA_964658215.1 uncultured Steroidobacteraceae bacterium
TGCAGCGGCCTCATCGCGCAGTTTCGCATCGGCACCGTCGTCGTCGGCGAATCGCGTACGTTCCAGGGCGGCATCGAGTGGCTGCGCGAGCGCGGCGTGCGGGTGATCGATCTGGACTCGGACGAGTGCCGCGAACTGCTGACCCGCTACATCGCGGCGAATCCCGACGTGTGGAACGAAGACATCGGCGAGTCCGATGGCTAAGGAGGCAAGGACGGTGCATCCAGCCGAGGCGCCGATGGGGCTCGCCGCCGTGCTGGTGTGCGAGAAATGCGGCAAGAAACAGCGCGATTCCGGCAAGAATCCGAGTCATCAGCTGGCCTCGAAGCTCAAGCGGCTGGGCAAGCAGAAGTTCGACAAGGGCGACCTGCGTGTGGTGCTGACGTCCTGCCTCGACCTGTGTCCCGACGAGCGCATCGCCGTGGCCCTCGTGCCGACGCAGCACGACAAGGCGGCGGTGTTCCTAGAGGTGGACACCGAGGATCTGGAGGCGAGCAGTCTCGCGATCGCGAACTCGATCAGGCGGCTCACCGGCAGGGGGCGGGAGTAGCGCAGGGCGGCGGCTATGTACGCAACACTCGAACCCAGGGAAGTCGACAAACCGTTCGTGAGGCGCTGGATTCGCGCCGCCCTGGCGCTGTTGATGCGCTCGCCCTTGCGCTTCGGCGTCCTGATCGCGCTGCTCGCGGGTCTCGATACGTTGGCCGTGCATCTCGCCGACGGCTACGTCATCGAAAAAATCTGGATCGACCGGCTGGGTATCGTGACGCTGCCGCTGCTGTGGGTGCTGGTCAGCGCCGTTGCGCGGGGTGCCGACGTCAATGGCGAGACGTTGCAGAGCTTTTCACAGCTGGGCCGTAGATCGGTGTGGGTCGGGGCCCTCGGCGTCGGGGTCGGCATGGCAACGGTCAGTTGGTTTTTTCACTCCCTCTTTCACGGCTTCGGGCCGATGCCCTTGCGCGATTCCCGGGCTTATCTGCAACACCAGGGAGATTTTCTCGCGTCGGTCGAGGGCGGCGTGGTACTGATGGTGGGCGCCGCAGGCCTCGCCTATTGCTCCTTGCTGGCACTCGTCCCTGAACTGTCCGCGCCTCACGCGAGGAGCCTGGCGTTGAGAGCAGACAGGATCAATGGCCTGCCGACCATCATTTTCATGACGGCCGTATTGGCGATCAGCGCCGTCTATGTGACTTCGGCGGCACCCGCGTACGGCATGACCACGGCGGCTTTCCTGGTTTTCCTCGGGGTGTTGAACTACGTCGCCTATCGCGACATGTTCGAGCGGCGTGCCGACAATCTTCCGCAACAGGCGGCGGCGCCACAGCGGGCAGGGGCCGTCGCGGCGGGAAGCCCGATTTAACAGCGCTTCCGGCGACTACCGCTGCGTTCCCGTGCCTGGCTGTATATAATACCAGGTGCCCCGGCCGTCGTGGAGCCGGGCGACCAGCCCCCGAGATATCATGCCTGCGTTGCCAGCCGAGGACGTCGATTACGCGGTCGCGGTGCGTACGCTGTGCGAATTCGCGGCGAAGACGGGCGATCTCGAGGTGCGGTTCACGCCGAGCCCGACCGCGCAGCAGGGGATCGCCGGGCATCAGCGCATGGCGGCGCGCCGCGGCGCGGGCTACGAACGGGAGGTGGCGCTGGAGGGCCACGCGGGCCGCTTGCGGGTGCGGGGCAGGGCGGACGGCTACGACCCGGAACGGCGGCGGCTCGAGGAATTCAAGACGCATCGCGGCGATCTGTCGGGCATGCCGGCGAACCAGCGTGCACATCATTGGGCGCAGCTCAAGGTATACGGGGCGCTGCTCTGCCGGCAACGCGGGCTCGAGCGCGTGGAGCTCGCGCTGGTGTATTTCGACATCAAGACCGAGCTCGAAACCGCGCTGGAGGAGGACTGGTCGGCGGCGGATCTGGAGCTGCACTTCGCGGCGCTGTGCGCCTCGTTCCTCGGCTGGGCGGCCCAGGAGCTTGCGCACCGACGTCGTCGCAACGCCGCGCTCGCCGAGCTGCGCTTTCCGCAGGACACGTTCCGTCATGGCCAGCGCGCACTCGCGGAGGGCGTTTACCGGGCGGCCTGCGCGGGGCAGACTTTGCTGGCGCAGGCACCCACCGGCATCGGCAAGACGCTCGGCACCTTGTTCCCGCTCTTGAAGGCGGCGCCCACATGCGGGCTCGACAAGATTTTCTTCCTGGTGGCGAAGACCTCCGGGCGCGGGCTCGCCCTCAGCGCATTGCGCTCGTTGCAGACGGGCGCGCCGGGAACGCTGCGCGTGCTCGAAATGGTGGCCAAGGCCACGGCGTGTGAATTCCCGGGCCGCGCATGCAGCGGGGCTGCGTGCCCGCTCGCGCGCGGTTTTTACGATCGCCTTCCCGCGGCGCGCAGCGCGGCGCTCGACGCGGCGTGTCTCGACCGCGAGACCGTGCGGCGCGTGGCACTCGCCGCCGATGTCTGCCCCTATTATCTGTCGCAGGAGCTCACGCGTTGGTGCGACGTGCTGGTGGGCGACTATCATTATTTTTTCGACGCGAATGCGCTGTTGGTCGCGCTCACCGCACAGAATTCATGGCGGGTGGGCCTCCTCGTCGACGAGGCGCACAACCTGGTGGCCCGCGCGCGCGACCCGTATTCGGCGGTGTTGGAGCCCGCCGTGCTGGCGGCGGCGGCGCGTGTCGCGTCGGGTCAGGCGCGGGCGGCGTTACGCGCCGTGCAACGCGCGTGGGCTGCTTCGTTCCGCGCGCCGGGTTACGCCGTGCAAACGTCGATACCGCCGGGCTTCGTCGCCACCTTGCAGCAGGCCGCGTCGGCCATCGCGGACGACATCGCGCAGACTCCGACCGCCGTGCACGAAGCGGTGCTGGCCTGTTATTTCGACCTGTTGCGCTTCTGCCGTCTGGCGGAAAGCTTCGGCAAGCATTCGCTGTTCGACACCACGGTGGCGGGCGCGCCTGCGGGGGCGGTTCCGGCTGCGGCGGCTCAGGCGGCGGCGCTGTGTATCCGCAACGTCAACCCCGCGCCGTTCCTGGCGCCACGTTTCGCCGTATGCAGCACCGCGGTGCTGTTTTCGGCCACGCTGTCACCGGGCGATTTCTACCGCCGGTTGCTCGGTCTGCCGGAGGCGGCGCACTGGCTCGAGGTGGAGTCGCCGTTCGCCGCGGAGCAACTCGAGGTGCGCATCGAACGGGGAATTTCCACGCGTTACGCCGACCGCCCGCGTTCGCTGGTGCCGATGGCCGAGCTGATGGGCGCGCGGGTGACGGCGGTCCCGGGTAATTATCTCGCCTTCTTCAGCAGCTTCGCTTATCTGCAGGCGGCCTTGAACACGTTCCGCCGGTGCTTCCCACAGGTGCTCGTGTGGGAGCAGACGCGGGGCATGACGGGCGAGGAGGGCCAGGCGTTTCTCGACCGCTTCACGCCGCACGGCTGCGGCATCGGCTTCGCCGTCCTCGGCGGTCGTTTCGCCGAGGGCATCGATCTGCCCGGCAAACGCCTGGTCGGTGTCTTCATCGCCACCCTGGGACTGCCGCAGTGGAACGCCGTCAATGCGGCGATCGAGCGGCGCATGCAGACGCTGTTCGAGGCCGGCTACGAGTTCACCTATTTGTATCCGGGGCTGCAGAAAGTGGTGCAGGCGGCAGGCCGCGTCATTCGCACCCTGACGGATCGGGGCTGCGTGTACCTCATGGACGATCGATACGCCGCCACGCCCGTCCGCCGTCTGCTGCCGGCCTGGTGGCGGGTACGATGTTTTTGATGCGTTGTTGCCGT
>CAZZYJ010000327.1:0-3760 GCA_964658215.1 uncultured Steroidobacteraceae bacterium
CACCGTCAGGGTATTGAGTTTGATCGTCGGCGGCGTGGCGGCCGTGATCTTCCTCACACTTCTCGCAGTGTGGCTGCTGGTCGACCCGAATGCCTACAAGCCGCGCATCGTCGCGGCCGTGAAACAGGCCACGGGCCGCGACCTCGTGCTGCAGGGCGACATCAAGCTCAGCGTGTTTCCCTGGATCGCGCTCCAGCTCGGGCCCGCCTCGCTCGGCAATCCGCCGGGCTTCGACGGGCCGCCGTTCGTCTCGTTCCAGCACGCGGCGGTGCGCGCCAAGGTGTGGCCGCTGCTCGCCAAGCGGCTGGAGATCGGCCAGATCGCCGTCGACGGCCTCGACGTGCGGCTCGCGCGCGATGCGCAGGGGCGCGGCAACTGGCAGGGTTTCGGCACGACCGCGGCCGCGAACGGGGGGCCGGACGCGAACGGCGGGGATGCGCCGTCCGCGGTGGTGGCACCGGCGACGGCCGAGGAGAGCCGCGGCACGGTGCTGCAGGGCATCGCCGGCATCCACATCACCGGCGCGCGGGTGAGCTACCAGGCCTACACGCTCGAGAACGTCACGCTCGAAACCGGCGCGTTCGCGGAGCACGGCCTGGTGCCGGTGACGCTGCACGTCGACGCCGCGCGCGGCATCGCCACCGAACACGCAAGCCTCGATGCGAGGTTCGACTTCGCCGGCGATCCGGCCACGCGGCGCTACGGGCTGCAGGCGCTCAACGTCAACGGCGCGGTGAACCTTGCGCACGACGAGCGGCCGGTGCGCTGGGAGTTCGTCGCGCCGAAGCTCGAGGCCGATCTCGCCGCGCAGACCCTGGGCCTCGCGGAGTTCGTGGCCACGGTGGCGGGCGCGCGACTGTCCGGCAGCGTGCGCGCCACGCACATCGTCGATGCACCGGAGGCGACCGGGTCGCTGACGCTCGCGCCCCTGTCGGTGCGTGAGATGCTGCCGCGGCTGGGGCTTACGGCGCCGCGCACCCGCGACGAGCGGGCGCTGGCCTCTTTGGCGGCGTCGGCCGCGTTCGTCTACGCCGGCAACGCCGCACGCCTGAACGCGGTGGCGATCACGCTGGACGACACCCATCTCACCGGCAGCGTCGCCATCACCGATCTGAAAACCCGCGCGTTGCAGTTCGCGCTCGCCGTGGACCGCATCGACCTCGACCGCTATCTCGCGCCGCAGGGCGCGCTCGCCAGCGTGCCGCCGCGCGCGGTGCCGGCGGAGACGTCGGCGGGGAGCACGGTCGGAACTCCGGCGGGCGGCGCGGTGGGCGGCGGCGCGGCGGCGGATGCCGCGGCCGGGACCCCGGGGCCGCTCGATGCGCACGGCACCCTGACCCTGGGCTCGGTGCATTTCGCGCCGCTCGACCTCACGCAGGTGAAGGTCACGCTGGCGGCGCAGGACGGCGTCGTGCACCTGGCGCCGCTCGAGGCGCAGATCGACGGCGGGCGGTACGCGGGCGACGTCACGCTCGACCGCCGCGGCCGGGTGCCCGCGCTGTCGCTGGACGAACACCTGACCGGCATCGACGTGGCGCAGCTCGCGCGCAGCGCCGGCAAGGACGTCCGCCTGACCGGGCGCGGCAACGTGAACCTCAAGGCTGCCGGGCGCGGCGCCACCACCGAGGCGCTGCTCGCGAGCCTGGACGGGCACTTCGACGCCTACGTCACGCAGGGCGCGCTCGACGGCGTGGACTTAGGCTACGAGCTCGGCCGGGCGGAGGCGATGCTGCGCCGGCAGGACGCACCCGCCGCGCCGAACACGCATCGCACGGCGTTCGACGTGCTGAAGGTGTCGGCGGCCATCGCAAACGGCGTCGCGCAGACCAAGGACCTGACGCTGTCGTCGGCCGTGTTGAAGGTGACGGGACAGGGCAGCGTGGCGCTGCCCACGCAGGCTCTGGACCTCGCGCTGCTGGTGGACACGCTGCGCACGGCGGGCAACGTGCCGGTGCAGATTCCGGTCAGGGTGGGCGGCACCGCGCAGAACCCGAGCGTGCGTCCCGACGTCGATGCGCTCCTCAAGGGACAGCTGCGGCAGAAGGTGCAGGACGTCATCCAGGACAAGCTCAAGGGCCTGTTCAACCGGTGAGCGACGCCGCCGCTTTCGCGGACCGGCTGCTGGCCTGGTTCGACGTGCACGGCCGCAAGGAGCTGCCGTGGCAGCAGAACACCACGCCCTACCGGGTGTGGGTGTCCGAGGTGATGCTGCAGCAGACGCAGGTGGCCACCGTCATCCCGTATTTCCAGCGCTTCATGGCGCAGTTTCCGACGGTGCGCGAACTCGCGCTGGCCTCGACGGACGAGGTGATGCACCTATGGACGGGCCTGGGCTACTACGCGCGCGCGCGCAACCTGCAGGCCGCCGCGGCGGTGCTGGTGGAACGCGGCGACGGCGAGTTTCCGGGGGACATTGCCGCGGTCATGGAGCTGCCTGGGATAGGGCGCTCCACGGCCGGCGCCATTCTCGCGCTGTCGCAGGGCCAGCGGCATCCGATTCTGGACGGCAACGTGAAGCGCGTGCTCGCGCGGGTGTTCGGCATCGGCGGCGACCCCGGCACGCGCGCGGTGGACGGCGCGCTGTGGGCGGCGTCGGAGGCGTGCACGCCGCACGCGCGGGTGGCCGCGTACACGCAGGCCGTCATGGATTTGGGCGCCACGCTGTGCACGCGGGCGCGGCCGGCCTGCACGGTGTGTCCGATGATCGGGATCTGCGTCGCGGCGCGCGAGGGGCGGCAGGCGGAGCTGCCCGGCGCGAAGACACGGCGCGCAAGGGCGGCGCGGGAGGTCACGCTGCTGATCGCCCAGAGGGGGGTGGTGGGTGGGGGAGAGGGCGCGGTGCTGGTGGAGCGGCGGCCCGCAGCGGGGATCTGGGGCGGGCTGTGGTCGCCGCCGCAGTTCGACAGCGAGGACGCCGCGCTCGCGTGGTGCCGACGGGAGCTCGGCGAGCCGGTGACGGACGCGGAGCGGCTGGACGTCATCGAGCATGCGTTCACGCATTTCGACCTGTCGTTGCGGCCGTTGCGCGTGCGGTGTGGGGGGGTGGACAGCGGCGGCGCGGGTGGTTGGGGAGGGGTTCGGGTGGAGGCAGAGGTGGGTGCGGCGGGGGAGGTCGCGGTAGGGCCCGCCACGGGCGCCGTGAGGGAGGATAGGGAAGCCGAGCGCCTGTGGTATTCGCTCGCGACGCCGCCACGGGTCGGGCTGCCGCAGCCCATCCGGCAGTTGTTCGAGCGGCTGGGGGCCCGCTTCGCGTAAGATCGAGGGTATGGCGCGAACAGTGAGATGTGTGGTGTTGAAGCGGGAGGCCGAGGGCCTCGACTACCTCCCGTACCCCGGCGAACTCGGCCAGCGGATCTACGCCAACGCGTCCAAAGAGGCGTGGCAGCAGTGGGTCGCCCACCAGACCATGCTCATCAACGAGAACCGCCTCACCCCGATCGAACCCAAGGCGCGGGCGTTTCTGGTGAAGGAGATGGAGAAATTCTTCTTCGGCGAGGGGTCGGAGAAGCCGAAGGATTTCGTGGCGAAGTAGGGGCGGCGGACCGAGCGGACGGGAGTGGAGTTCGGCGCGGCGATGTGGGGCGGGAACGCCGACGGCGCTGCGCCCCAGGTAAGTAGTTGATTCTTGGGTCGTTCCTTGACGAGGGCACGGGTGCCCTGTTTAATACGCGTCCCTTCCGAAGGCCAGGTAGCTCAGTTGGTAGAGCAGCGGACTGAAAATCCGCGTGTCGGGGGTTCAATTCCCTCCCTGGCCACCATT
>CAZZYJ010000328.1:0-3741 GCA_964658215.1 uncultured Steroidobacteraceae bacterium
GCAGCCCGTACAGACATCCAGGCTGCGCAGGCCGAGTTCGTAGCCCACCTTTTTCGTGTAATCGTATTCGACCCGCCGGATGGAATGACCGCCCCAGCAGACCACGAGGTTCGGGCGCATCTGCGGCTCGAGCACCCGCGCATTGCGCAGGATGTGGAACACGGCGTTGGTGATGCTGGGGGACGCCTGCAGGTCGAAGCGGCCGCTCTCCATGATCTCGTTGGAGATGAACACCACATCGCGCAGCACCGCGAACAGGTGGTCCTTCAATCCCCGGATCATGACGCCGTCGACGAAGGCCGCGGCGGGTGCATTCCTGATCTCGAGCTTGATGCCCCAGGCCTGGCGCACGATGCGCAGGTCGAAATCACGATACTTCTCGAAAATGGCGCGGGCGTCGTCGACCGGACTGCCGGAATTGAGCACCGCCAGCGCGCATTTGCGAAACAGCGGGTAGAGCCCGCCCTGTCCCGAATCGAGCAGCTTGGCGATTTCCTGCTGCGACAGATGTTCGAGGCTGCCGCGCGGGGTGACCCGGGCATCGACCAGGTCGGACGAGAGAATCGTTGTTTCCATGCAGCACTCTTTACGGATATATGTCGATCGGAACGTTGTCCTGGGTGCGCAGCCAGACGTCGACCATGTCGGAGTTCGAGAGCGCGATGCAGCCGTCCGTCCAGTCGTTCGACGCATAGTAGGCGCGCGGATGTCGCGGCGTGTTGGGCGAACCGTGGATCATGATGGACCCGCCCGGCGCCCAGTGGTTCTTGCGGGCGAGTTGCTCGTCCAACTTGTTCGGGTAGGACACTTGTATCGACAGGAAGAAGTCGCTGTGCGTGTTGCGCCGGGTCAGGTAATACCGGCCCTCGGGCGTTCGGAAATCATGCTCGCGTTCCTTGGAGCCGACCGGATTCAAGCCGAGGGCCACCTTGTATTCACCCAGCAGCCGGCTGCCGTTGTAGAGGTACAGCTTGTGCTGTGCCTTGCGAACTACCACGTGGTCCGCCGTCTGGAGGTCGGGCGTGGCGGCCGGTACGGCCGTCGCGGCGCCCAGGGCGGCGACGAGGAAGAGAATCAGCAAATGCAGGAAGCGGCGTCGAATTCGGGTCATCATGGTCCAAAATTATAACGTGTCCCTAGGGCAAGGGCGGGGCGTAGCGCACGGACAGGGGCGTATACTCTGTGCGATGCGTTCGCAATGGTTATATCCCGCCGCGCTGGCGGTGCTGATGCTGGGCTGCAGCGGTCGGTCCCTCAAACCCGCCGAGGTTCTCGATCAGCGCACCGGCATGACGGTGGGCGCGCTGAACGAGCCCATCGAATTCGTGCAGACCATGCAGATCGCCGCCTCCGTCGCCGGCAAGCGGGCGAGCTTTGCCTATCTCGGACCGGTGGAATGGGACCAGAGCGGCCACATCAGCTACGGACTTTGGCTGCACGTGGCGCCCGGCAACGATCACCAGGCCGCGGACCTGCACGAGCCGGGCGCCGTCTCTTTGCTGCTCGATGACGGACCGTTGGCGCTTTCTTATATCGATCCGCCGCGACCCGGCGAGGCGCCCTACCACCCCGTGGTGTCCTGGGGCAAGTCAGCCTATTTCGAGCTCGATGCCGACACCATCAAACGGCTCGCCGCCAGCGCCAAGCTGAACCTGGTGATCCGCACCGTCGACGGGGGCAGCATGGCGTTCCTGCCCAGCCATGACACCCGCGAACCCCTGAGCGGGTTTGCGCACGCCCGGGGAATCACCGGCGATTGATCACCACCGCGCGCGGCAGCGTGATCGAGGTCCCCGGGCGCAGGGCGGCGAGGTCCACGTCGGGGTTGTACTGGGCCACCAGCCATACCGGCAGGTCGTCGTGCTGGTGGGCGATGGTCCACAGCGAGTCGCCGCGTTTCACCGGGTAACTTTCAGTGGCGGCGATTCGATGCGCGGTGAAATACGCTTCCTGCAGGACGCGGTGGTACGCGCGGCGTGCGGCGACGAACTGCTCGATGCCGCCCTTGGAGAGGTCGAGCTTGAGCTTGTGTCCCAACGTCACGCCCGCGTTCCGGCGCAGCCCGTTCGCGGCGCGCAGCGTCCGCGCGTCGACGCGGGTCCAGGCAGCGAACTGCCCCAGTGTCTCCGCGGCCTGCACGATGACGGTGTCGTCGGCGTGCACGCCGTAGTCGGTGGTATCGGCGGAGCCGGTGGGAGACACCACGGGCAGCAGGGCGTTCGAATCCGTCTGCCGCTGCGACACAGGTTCTTTCGGAGCGGGCGGCAGGTGCTGCGCAACGGCCCCGGGCGGCGGAACGGCCGCCGCCAGGGGTGCCGGCAAGGAGGCCGGCGCGCCCTGAAGCTCGGCCGCGGCGCTCGTGCCGGCCACCGCGGCCACCGTGACGCCCGCGGCGCCCGTGCCCGTATCGGCGCGCGTGGGCGGCATCGGGATGCGCAGCAGCTCGCCGCGCGAGCCCGCATGCGCCGCCGTCAACCCGTTGGCCGCCAGCAAGCGACCGATGCTCATGCCGCTCGCGGCCGCGACGCTCGCCACCGTCTCGCCACGGCGCAGGCGGTGGGTGCCGTCGTTGCGTTGCGCAAGATAGCGCTGCGTCGGCGGCAGGCGGGCCCACGCGGCATCGATCTCGGTGGGCGGCACCGTCCCGGGTATGCGCAGCAGATATCCGCGCGGCACCAGCCGGCCGTTGCTCCAGATCGGCGGCCGCAGCGCGGGATTCAGTACGCGCAACGCGCCCATGTCGACCTTGAACGCCCGCGCCAGCACGTCCACCGCGACGTAGTCGGGCAGCTCGACCGGTGTGCTTTCCGTGTTCGGCAGGCGCGTGAGCGGGCCGAAGTACCGCTCGGCGTTGCGGTCCACTTCGAGCGCCGCCAGGAACGCCACGTAGAAGTTGCGTGACGCGAAGCCGAAGGTCGCGCCCTGGTAATGTTTGACGATCACCGCGATGTCACTGGTGCCGAGGTCATCCTGAGCACGGCGCAACCCCCCCGGGCCATGGTTGTAGGCCGTCACCGTCAGCGGCCAGCTGCCGAGCAGCCGGAAGTTGTACAACATGAGATTGGCGGCCGCTTCCGTGGCGGTATAGGGGTCGAGGCGCTCGTCGACCAGGCCGTCCACCCGCATGAAGCGTCTGGCGGTGGACGGCATGAACTGCCACAGACCGGCAGCGCCGACCTTGGAATAGGCGCCGAGGTTGAACGACGATTCAACGTGCGGCAACGCGGCGATCTCGGCGGGCACGCCGTGCTGGGTCAATACGCGGGCGATGTGCGGCTCCCACGCCGCGGCACGGATCAAGCCCTCGTGAAAACGGTCGGCCTGGCCCAGCTGGAAGCGCAGCCGGTCGGCCGCGTCGCGAAATTCCTGCGGCGTCGGCGCGCCGCCGAACGCATGCAATATGCGCCGCTCGTGCGGTGTCAGCCCCTCGGTATCGCCGGCGGCGAAGCGCCGCAGCAGAGCACCGTAACGCGCCTTGGCGTCGTTGACGCGCCGTTCGCGTTGCGCGGGCGACGTGCCGGGATCGAACCTCAGCACTTCGTACACCAAGCCGAGGTTGCGATCGTCGTGCAGGAGACCCTGATCCGTGGTCACCTCGGTGTACACACGGATCCAAAACCGCACGTCCGGCTCCAGGTCGGCGGGATGCGCGAAGGGGTCCGGAGTCGTGCTCAACGACGACTCGAGCGGCTGCGCGAGCGCAAGTCCCGGCAAACCGACGGCGAAGGCGAACGCGAAGGC